>NZ_JADOUR010000003.1:0-313817 GCF_015751665.1 Arthrobacter sp. CAN_A1
GGGCAGATCCGATGGCCATGACCGGGCAGTTTTCATGGCCACCAGCGGGCAGTAATGCTGGCCACCCGTGGGCACCTTTAACTGGCCCTTGACACTCACCCGGTGAGTCTGCCAGCCTGACGCAGATGGCGCTCTTGGGTATAGAGTCGCCGGAGCTTCAAGCAACGTTCACCGATGCACATGGCTTCGTCGCCCAGACCGACTTCTACTGGCGGGAGCGGAGACTTATCGGCGAATTCGATGGCCTGGTGAAGTACCAGAAGCCCGAGTACATGGGTGGCCGTAGTGCCAGCCAGCGGGTGGTCGACGAGAAGATCCGCGAGGATCGGCTGCGCGCGCTGGGGTTCACTGTGGCGCGTTGGATCTGGGAGGACGTCTACAAGCCGGAGCGGCTGCTCTCTTTGCTCGTCTCCAAGGGACTGGAAGCTGGCCGTCCGGTCACGGGAAGGCCGTAAGTCCCGCGGCCGGCGGTGTTGAATCGGACTAACGCAGCAGAAATCCGCAAGCGCCCCTTCTATATGTGGCTCGTTTGCCGCTTTTGGGCTGGCGTCATCCACGGTCGGAGCACAGCTGGCGGCGTGTCGGAACCCTGATTCGCCTTCTGCACTGATATCTGGCAAACTGGACAAGTTGTTCAAGCGCTTGCGCGCGCGGTTTGAGATACCGTCCCGGTCAGGATAATGCCTGATGCAGGGTCAGTGTTCACCGGGCGGTTAGCCCAAATATAACCACCCCCAATTCAGCTGGGCTGGAAACGTGGATGCATTCTGAGGAGCAGTTTGCGAAGAATCCACGACACGCCCGAGCGCGGGGGTCGGTACCTCCACAGGGTGAGGAACCCGGAAACTTCCGGATTCAGTCTGTGGGAGGAGCGCCAGTGCAACGGGCGCAGCACGTGCAGGAACTGACAGATATTCAAGAATTCTTGAGAGAGAGAGTCGAGACGCCATGGCGGGACAAAAAATCCGCATCCGGCTGAAGTCGTATGACCACGAGGTCATCGACGTATCAGCACGGAAGATCGTTGAGACGGTGACGCGCGCAGGCGCTACGGTTGTTGGCCCAGTGCCACTGCCGACGGAGAAGAACGTGTACTGCGTTATCCGCTCACCGCACAAGTACAAGGACAGCCGCGAGCACTTCGAAATGCGTACACACAAGCGTCTGATCGACATCATTGACCCCACGCCCAAGGCCGTTGATTCGCTGATGCGTCTCGACCTGCCTGCGGACGTGAACATCGAAATCAAGCTGTAAGGGAGAGCGGATCATAATGTCTACTTCACTTACGCGTCAGGTCAAGGGTCTTCTGGGCACCAAGCTCGGCATGACCCAGGTCTGGGATGAAAACAACCTGCTCGTGCCGGTTACCGTCGTCCAGGCTGACTCCAACGTCATTACCCAGCTCCGTTCAGCGGACCAGGATGGCTACACCGCCGTCCAGATCGGGTTCGGCCAGATCGACCCCCGCAAGGTGACCAAGCCTCTGGCAGGTCACTTCGAAAAGGCCGGCGTCACGCCGCGCCGCCACGTCGTTGAGCTGCGTACCTCCGATGCTGACACCTACTCGCTGGGCCAGGAGCTCTCCGTGGAGATCTTCGAAGCCGGCCAGAAGGTCGACGTCATCGGCACCACCAAGGGCAAGGGCTTCGCCGGTGTTATGAAGCGTCACGGCTTCCACGGCGTCGGCGCATCCCACGGTGCCCACAAGAACCACCGCAAGCCCGGCTCGATCGGTGGCGCGTCCACCCCCAGCCGCGTCTTCAAGGGCATGAAAATGGCAGGCCGTATGGGTGCCGTTCGTCAGACCACTCTGAACCTCACGGTTCACGGTGTGGATGCCGAGAAGTCGCTGCTGCTCATCAAGGGTGCCGTCCCCGGCGCCCGCGGCCAGGTCGTCCTCGTACGCACCGCCGTGAAGGGAGCATGACCAACATGGTCACCAACTCAGTTGTCAACACTGTAAAGGTCGATCTCCCCGCAGAGATCTTCGACACGCAGACCAACGTGCCCTTGCTGCACCAGGTCGTCGTGGCTCAGCTTGCAGCTGCCCGCCAGGGTACGCACAAGACGAAGACCCGTGCAGAGGTATCCGGCGCAGGCCGCAAGCCGTTCAAGCAGAAGGGAACAGGTCGCGCCCGTCAGGGTTCGATCCGCGCCCCTCACATGACCGGTGGCGGCGTTGTTCACGGACCCACCCCACGCGACTACAGCCAGCGCACCCCCAAGAAGATGAAGGCAGCCGCCCTGCGCGGTGCACTTTCTGATCGGGCACGCAACGGTCGTATCCACGTTCTTGAATCCCTGGTATCCGGCGAGAAGCCGTCCACCAAGGGTGCAATCGACGCGCTTCGCAGCATCTCGGAGCGTCCACACCTGCTCATCGTTATTGAGCGCGCCAACGATCTCACGGCACTGTCCGTGCGGAACGTCCCGGAAGTACACGTCCTCTATGTTGACCAGCTCAACACCTATGACGTGCTGGTTTCCGATGACGTGATCTTCACGAAGGCCGCTTACGACACGTTCGTCGGTTCCACCGGCACGACCGTAGATGCTGACGAGAGCACAACAGCTACGGAGGACGCCAAGTGAGCGCGACCATCTCCAAAGATCCCCGCGACGTCGTCCTTGCGCCGGTCGTCTCGGAAAAGAGCTACGGCCTGATCGACGAGGGTAAGTACACCTTCCTGGTCGACCCGCGCTCAAACAAGACAGAGATCAAGCTGGCCGTGGAGAAGATTTTCTCCGTCAAGGTCGACTCGATCAACACTCTCAATCGTTCGGGTAAGCGCAAGCGCACCCGCTTCGGCTGGGGTCAGCGGAAGGCTACCAAGCGTGCCATCGTGACCCTCAAAGAAGGAACGATCGACATCTTCGGCGGTCCGCTCTCTTAGGGCGGAGACCACTTTAACGAGGAAATGACACATGGCTATTCTTAAGTACAAGCCAACAACCCCCGGCCGTCGCGGCTCGAGCGTTGCTGACTTCGCAGAAATCACTCGGTCCACCCCGGAAAAATCCCTGGTGCGTCCCCTCCCTAAAAAGGGTGGTCGTAACAACACCGGTCGGATCACGACCCGTCACAAGGGCGGTGGCCACAAGCGCCAGTACCGCCTGATTGACTTCCGTCGCCACGACAAGGACGGCGTCAACGCACGTGTTGCTGAGATCGAATACGATCCCAACCGCACGGCTCGCATTGCGCTTCTCCACTACGTTGACGGCACCAAGCGCTACATCGTTGCACCGAACCGCCTGAAGCAGGGCGACACGGTGGAAGCCGGAGCCGGCGCTGACATCAAGCCAGGCAACAACCTGCCACTGCGTAACATCCCGGTTGGTACCGTGATCCACGCTGTGGAACTGCGTCCAGGCGGCGGGGCCAAGATGGCTCGCTCGGCAGGTGCGTCGGTCCAGCTGGTTGCCAAAGAGGGCCGCTTCGCGCAGCTCCGCCTCCCCTCCGGTGAAATCCGCAATGTGGATGTTCGCTGCCGGGCCACCATCGGTGAAGTTGGAAACGCAGAACAGTCCAACATCAACTGGGGCAAGGCCGGCCGTATGCGCTGGAAGGGCGTCCGCCCAACCGTTCGTGGCGTTGCCATGAACCCGGTTGATCACCCACATGGTGGTGGTGAAGGTAAGACCTCTGGTGGCCGTCACCCGGTGAACCCGAACGGTAAGGCCGAAGGCCGTACCCGCCGCAAAAACAAAGAGAGCGACTCACTGATTGTGCGTCGCCGTCGTTCCGGCAAGAACAAGCGATAGGAGCCTGGAGACATGCCACGCAGCCTGAAGAAAGGCCCCTTCGTCGATCAGCACCTTTTTGTGAAGGTCGCTCGTGAAAACGACAAGGGCACCAAGAACGTCATCAAGACGTGGTCCCGCCGCTCAATGATCATCCCCGACATGCTGGGGCACACGATCGCCGTGCACGACGGGCGCAAGCACATCCCGGTGTTTGTCACAGAGTCAATGGTCGGGCACAAGCTCGGCGAATTCGCTGCGACGCGGACCTTCCGCGGCCATGTAAAGGACGACCGCAAGGGCAAGCGCCGCTAGGCGCTGCTCGAGCGGCAGAAGACGAGAGAAGGAAAGCAATGGAAGCCAAGGCAGTTGCGCGTTTTTCGCGTGTCACGCCTATGAAGGCCCGGCGCGTCGTCAACCTGGTTCGTGGCAAGCAGACGAATGAGGCTCTGGCAATACTGAAGTTCGCCCCACAGGCAGCTTCAGAGCCGGTATTCAAGGTAGTACAGTCGGCCGTCGCCAACGCCCGAGTCCTCGCGGACCGGGATGGCGTCGCATTCGACGAGGATAACCTGTTCATCAGCGAGGCATTTGTTGATGAGGGCCCCACGATGAAGCGGTTCCGGCCGCGCGCCCAGGGCCGTGCATTCCGCATTTTGAAGCGGACTAGCCACATCACAGTTGTAGTAGCCACCCCTGAGAAAGCGCAGGTCCGCTAGTGGGACAGAAAGTAAACCCGCATGGGTTCAGGCTCGGTATCACCACGGACCACCGTTCGCACTGGTTTGCCGACAGCAACAAGCCCGGTCAGCGGTACAAGGATTATGTCCGCGAGGACATCAAGATCCGTCAGCTGATGGCCACAGGCATGGACCGTGCCGGTATCGCCAAGGTTGAGATCGAGCGCACCCGTGATCGTGTCCGTGTGGATATCCACACTGCCCGTCCCGGTATCGTTATCGGTCGCCGCGGCGCCGAAGCAGACCGCATCCGCGGCGAGCTGGAGAAACTGACCGGCAAGCAGGTTCAGCTCAACATCCTCGAGGTCAAGAACCCCGAGATGGAAGCTCAGCTTGTAGCCCAGGGCGTTGCAGAGCAGCTCTCCTCACGCGTGGCGTTCCGCCGTGCGATGAAGAAGGCTATGCAGTCAGCGCAGCGCGCCGGCGCCAAGGGCATCCGTGTCCAGTGCTCCGGTCGTCTGGGTGGCGCCGAAATGAGCCGTTCCGAGTTCTACCGTGAAGGCCGTGTGCCCCTGCACACCCTTCGGGCGAATATCGACTACGGGTTCTTCGAAGCCAAGACCACCTTCGGCCGTATCGGCGTGAAGGTCTGGATCTACAAGGGCGACATCACCGCCAAGGAGCTCGCAGCCCAGGCTGCAGCTGCACCGTCCCGTGGACGTGGCGGCGGAAGCGATCGTCCGAGCCGTGGCCCAGCGGGAGCTGACCGTGGCGGAGACCGCGGCGCTGACCGTCGTCGACGTAACCCTGCCGGTTCCGCTCCCACCGAGGCGCAGGCAACTGCCGCACCGGCTGAAGCTGCAGCTCCGGCAGCAGCGGAAGGAGGACAGGCTTAAATGCTTATCCCACGTCGAGTCAAGTTCCGTAAGCAGCACCACCCGGGTCGTTCCGGCGCTGCTACCGGTGGCACGCAGGTCAGCTTCGGTGAATGGGGTATCCAGGCTCTGAGCCCGGCATACGTCACCAACCGTCAGATTGAAGCTGCACGTATTGCCATGACCCGCCACATCAAGCGTGGCGGCAAGGTCTGGATCAACATTTATCCTGACCGCCCACTAACCAAGAAGCCTGCTGAAACCCGTATGGGTTCCGGTAAGGGCTCCCCTGAGTGGTGGGTATCGAACGTCAAGCCGGGTCGGGTTCTTTTTGAACTTTCCGGTGTATCAGAAGAGGTAGCCCGCGAAGCCCTGCGCCTAGCAATCCACAAGCTGCCGTTGAAGGCACGCATTGTGCGTCGTGAAGGTGGTGAGTAGATATGGCTATTGGTTCAAAGGAACTGACATCCGAGCAGCTGGACGGCTTCGATCGTGATCGCCTGGTCGAGGAACTCCGGAAGGGCAAGGAAGAGCTGTTCAACCTGCGCTTCCAGTCCGCAACCGGACAGTTGGAAAACCACGGGCGTCTCCGCTCGGTAAAGCGCGACATCGCACGCCTGTACACGGTGATGCGTGAGCGTGAGCTCGGCATTCGGCCTGACTATGTTGCTCCCGTTGAGGAAGCAAAGCCTGAAAAGGCCAAGAAGTCCAAGAAGGCCTCCACCAAAGACGCCCCGGATGCGGGCACGCCGGACGCAGGCACACCTGCTGCAGGCACCGAGGCTTCTCAGGAGGACGCCAAGTGAGTGAACAGAAGAGTGAAGCAACGACGTCGGACGATCTCGCCCGCGGCTACCGTAAGACCCGTCGTGGCTACGTAGTTTCGGACAAGATGGAAAAGACGATCACGGTGCAGGTTGAAGACCGTGTGAAGCACGCGCTATACGGCAAGGTTCTTCGCCGCAGCACCAAGGTCAAGGTCCACGACGAAGAGAACACCGCCGGCATCGGCGATCACGTTCTCATCAGCGAGACCCGCCCGCTGTCCGCTACCAAGCGGTGGCGCCTGGTCGAGGTTATCGAGCGCGCCAAGTAGGTCCCTTCAGGGATTCTGCAGTTCACGACTGCGCCCCGGACGAGTTATCGCACCAGCGATTTCGCGTCCGGGGCGCTTTCGCGATAAGATGAAAATCTTGTCTGTCCGGTGGGTTAGAGGTACGTGCTTCCACACCGGCGATTGAGACAAAAGCCCGATAATCTTGTTCAGCATTCTTTGCGTTGGCGTGTTCGCGCCCGCGCAGGCTGAGGACCAGTATTACGGGGCCAACCCATATCCGTTCCGCAAGGCTCGTTGAGAGAACCAGCGCGACGACAGGAGTAATAAGTGATTCAGCAGGAGTCGCGGCTAAAGGTCGCCGACAACACGGGTGCCAAGGAAATCTTGACCATTCGCGTTCTCGGTGGATCCGGACGCCGCTACGCAGGCATCGGTGACGTCATCGTGGCCACCGTCAAGGACGCAATTCCCGGCGGCAACGTCAAGAAGGGCGACGTCGTCAAGGCGGTCATCGTCCGCACCAAGAAGGAACGCCGCCGTGCGGATGGTTCCTACATCAAGTTTGACGAGAACGCTGCGGTGATCTTGAAGACAGACGGCGACCCACGCGGTACGCGTATCTTCGGTCCCGTTGGTCGCGAACTCCGCGACAAGCGCTTCATGAAGATCATCTCGCTAGCGCCGGAGGTGCTCTAACCCATGGGAGCGAACAAGACAGTGAAATTCAAGATCAAGAAGGGTGACCTGGTTCAGGTCATCAGCGGTGCCAAGCAGGAACGCGGCGGAGACCGTGGCAAGCAGGGCAAGGTTCTTCGCGTATTCCGCGAAAACAACCGCGTACTTGTCGAGGGAATCAACCGCGTCACGCGCCACACCAAGGTTGGCCAGTCGCAGCGCGGCTCCAAGACCGGTGGCATCGAGGTCATTGAAGCCCCCATCCATATCAGCAACGTTGCAGTGGTTGACCCTGAGACCAACAAGCCGACCCGCGTCGGTTACCGCATCGATACCGTCGAGAAAGACGGTAAAGAGCGTACGGTCCGGATCCGCGTCGCCAAGGCATCAGGGAAGGATCTCTAATGACTACCGAAGCCGTAGAGACAAAGATCTCCCCGCGCCTGAAGACGCGCTACGCCGCTGAAATCAAGTCCGGTCTGCAGGAAGAATTCGGTTACACCAACGTCAACCAGGTTCCACGCCTGGTTAAGGTTGTTGTGAACATGGGTGTTGGAGATGCCGCCAAGGACTCCAAGCTCATTGATGGTGCTGTGCGCGACATGACCCAGATCACCGGTCAGAAGCCTCAGGTCACCAAGGCCCGCAAGTCCATCGCACAGTTCAAGCTGCGCGAGGGAATGCCCATTGGCTGCCACGCAACTCTTCGTGGCGACCGCATGTGGGAATTCGTAGACCGTCTGGTCTCGCTTGCACTGCCCCGTATCCGCGACTTCCGTGGCCTCAGCGGCCGCCAGTTCGACGGAAACGGCAACTACACCTTCGGCCTCACGGAACAGTCAATGTTCCACGAGATCGACCAGGACAAGATCGACCGCGTACGTGGCATGGACATCACCGTTGTCACCACAGCAAAGACCGACGACGAAGGCCGCGCACTGCTCAAAGCGCTCGGCTTCCCGTTCAAATCCGAAGATTAATCTAACTACGTTCCAGGTCCGTACCGGGCAGGGCAGGGCGCAAGCCGAACACCCTAAACCGGGCCCCGGAAACCGTTACGAGGAAGGGCAAGAGCCCACATGACAATGACAGATCCTGTGGCAGACATGCTGACACGTCTGCGCAACGCAAACTCCGCATACCACGACACCGTGAGCATGCCATACAGCAAGCTCAAAGCTCGCGTAGCCGACATCCTGAAGGCTGAAGGCTACATCGCGGGCTGGAAGGAAGAGGAAGCGGAGGTTGGCAAGAAGCTGACCATCGACCTCAAGTTCGGTCCTGAGCGCCAGCGTTCAATCGCCGGCATCCGCCGCATCTCCAAGCCGGGACTGCGCGTTTACGCGAAGTCCACCAACCTGCCCCACGTTTTGGGTGGACTCGGTATCGCCATTCTGTCCACATCCTCAGGGCTGCTGACAGACCGCCAGGCATCCAAGAAGGGCGTGGGTGGGGAAGTCCTCGCCTACGTCTGGTAGCCGGAACAGAGAAGGAGTAAACACATGTCACGTATTGGACGTCTCCCCATCTCCGTTCCCGCGGGTGTTGAGGTAAAAGTCGCCGGTAACCTGGTGTCCGTCAAGGGAGCCAAGGGCGAGCTGAGCCACACTGTGCCCAGCCCGATCCTGGTCGAACTTGATGAGAGCACACTGACCGTCTCCCGGCCGAACGACGAGCGCGAATCGCGTTCGCTGCACGGCCTGACCCGCACCCTGATCTCCAACATGATCATCGGTGTGACCGACGGATACAAGAAGAACCTCGAAATTGTCGGCACCGGTTACCGTGTGCAGGCCAAGGGTTCCGATCTGGAGTTCGCACTGGGCTTCAGCCACCCGGTAGCCGTCAAGGCACCGGAAGGCATCACTCTGACCGTTGAGGGACCCACCAAGGTTTCCGTCTCCGGCATCAGCAAGCAGCAGGTCGGCGAAGTCGCCGCTAACATCCGCAAGCTGCGGAAGCCGGACCCCTATAAGGGCAAGGGCGTGCGCTACGCAGGCGAAGTTGTTCGCCGTAAAGTCGGAAAGTCTGGTAAATAATCATGGCTATCAGCATTAATAAGAAGCGAAGCTCCAAGAGCAAGTCCGCCCAGCGTGGACGTCGCCACCTCCGTGTGCGCAAGCGCATCACCGGAACCGCGGTTCGCCCGCGGCTGGTAGTCAACCGGTCTGCACGCCACATGTTCGTTCAGGTTGTCGACGACGCACTCGGTGTCACTGTTGCCTCGGCCTCCACGTTGGAAGCCGATCTGCGGGCATTCGATGGCGACAAGACTGCCAAGGCCAAGCGCGTGGGCAACCTCGTTGCTGAGCGTGCCAAGGCTGCTGGAATCGAAGCTGTTGTCTTCGACCGCGGCGGCAACAAGTACCACGGCCGCATTGCCGCCATCGCAGATGGCGCCCGCGAAGGTGGGTTGGCACTGTGACCGAGGAAAACAATGCAAAGGAACCTGAATTGAGTACAGGTACTGAACAGCCTGCTGCTGCAGCTTCGGCTGCAGAAGCACCCGCAACGGCAGCAGCCGACGACCGCAAGGGTGGTGCTCGCGGTGAACGCGGTGGCCGCAACAGCGGCGCCGGCGGCCGTGACGGTGGCCGTGGCGGCCGCGACGGTGGCCGTGGTGGCCGCGATGGCGGACGCGACGACAAGGACAAGTTTGTCGAGCGCGTGGTTGCTATCAACCGTGTGTCAAAGGTGGTCAAGGGTGGACGGCGCTTCAGCTTCACAGCCCTGGTCGTCGTCGGCGACGGTAACGGCATGGTTGGTGTCGGTTACGGCAAGGCCAAGGAAGTTCCGTCAGCAATCGCGAAGGGCGTTGAAGAGGCCAAGAAGTCCTTCTTCAAGGTTCCCCGCATCGGTGGCACCGTTCCTCACCTGGTACAGGGTGAAGCGGCCGCAGGCGTAGTCCTGCTCCGCCCAGCCTCCCCAGGTACCGGCGTTATCGCCGGTGGCCCGGTGCGCGCTGTACTGGAATGCGTCGGCATCCACGACGTCCTGTCCAAATCACTCGGCTCCTCAAACGCCATCAACATTGTTCACGCAACCGTTGACGCGCTGAAGCGGCTGGAAGAGCCTCAGGCAGTAGCCGCCCGTCGTGGGTTGCCACTGGACCAGGTTGCTTCCTCGTCAATGCTGCGCGCAATGCAGGAACAAAAGGCAGGTGCGTAATGGCAACTCCCAAGCGCGTGTTAGTAAGCTCAGCGAAGCTTGAAATCACCCAAACCAAGTCCGTCATTGGCGGCAAGCAGAACCAGCGCGACACGCTGCGGTCACTCGGTCTCAAGCGCATCGGACACACTGTTGTCCGTACCGCTGACGCCGTTACCGTTGGCATGGTCAACACGGTTCCGCACCTCGTGAAGGTTGAGGAGGCCAACTAATGGCAGAGAAGAAAGTGGCAGCAGCCACAGCAACGGACACCGAGCGCGTTCACGCGCTCAAGGTCCACCACCTGCGTCCCGCTCCGGGAGCCAAGACCGCCAAGACCCGCGTGGGCCGTGGCGAAGGCTCTAAGGGTAAGACTGCAGGACGCGGTATGAAGGGAACCAAAGCCCGTTACCAGGTCAAGGCAGGCTTCGCAGGTGGACAGCTTCCCCTGCACATGCGCCTTCCCAAGCTGCGCGGCTTCAAGAACCCGTTCCGGGTCGAGTTCCAGGTAGTCAACCTGGACAAGATCTCGGAGTTGTACCCCAACGGTGGCGAGGTGTCAGTCGACAGCCTGGTAGCCAACGGTGCGGTTCGCAAGAACCAGCCCGTGAAGGTACTGGGCACCGGCGACATCACCGTCAAGGTTGATGTCACGGTCCACGCCTACTCGGCCAGTGCTGCAGAGAAGATCACTGCAGCTGGCGGTTCGGTTACCGGACTCTAGGCAGATCCGCTGTGATCTACCCGATCTAGCAACTAGACTCTTGGTGGGCCGGAACATTCCGGCCCACCAAGAGTTTTTTATGGCCACATAGGCTCACCTAGCCACCCCCGGGTCCGACGCACCGGGTTTCAACCGTTAGACTCGGTTGTTGTGTATCTGTCCATCATGGACACCAAGACCCTCAGGAGGACGCTTGCTTAGCGCTATTGGCCGGGCTTTCCGGACGCCAGACTTGCGGCGCAAGCTGTTGTTCACGCTTGGAATCATCACGATCTTCCGTATGGGTGCTTTCATCCCCGCACCGGGAGTGGATTACGGCAATGTCCAGCAATGTTTGCAGCTCGGCAACACGGAGGGGGGCCTCTACGAGTTTGTGAACCTCTTCAGTGGTGGCGCACTCCTGCAAGTGTCTATCTTCGCTCTGGGCATCATGCCCTACATCACGGCGAGCATCATCACCCAACTCCTCCGGGTGGTCATCCCTCGTTTCCAGGAACTGCACCAGGAAGGCGCGCAGGGTCAGTCGACCCTGACCCAATACACGCGTTACCTGACCATCGCCCTGGGCCTGTTGAACGCCACCACACTTGTGTCCCTAGCACGATCCGGTGCGCTGCTCGGCGATTGCCCGGTGCCGATCATCCCCGACGACAGCATCATCACTGTTCTGCTGCTCATCATCACCCTGACCGCCGGTACTGGCCTGATCATGTGGATGGGCGAGCTCATCACCGAACGTGGCGTCGGCAACGGCATGTCGCTGCTGATCTTCACAGCTATTGCTGCGGGCTTCCCCACCTCCCTCGGTGAAATCCTCCGGACCCAGGGCTGGACGGTCTTCGTCGCCGTGATCGCCATCGGTCTGGTGGTTGTTGCCCTGGTAATCTTCGTCGAACAGTCCCAGCGGCGTATTCCCGTGCAGTACGCCAAGCGCATGGTTGGCCGCCGCACCCTTGGTGGAAGCAGCACCTACATCCCGATCAAGGTCAACATGGCCGGCGTGATCCCCGTGATCTTCGCGTCCTCCATGCTGTACCTGCCCACCCTGATCGCCCAGTTCAACACTCCGACCGATGGCCAGACTCCGCCGCCGGAATGGGTCAACTTCATCACCACGTACCTCGCTAACGGTGATCACCCGCTCTACATGGCCCTGTACTTCGCAATGATCGTCTTCTTCACGTACTTCTATGTGGCGATCACGTTCAACCCGGACGAGGTGTCCGAGAACATGAAGAAGTACGGCGGCTTCATCCCGGGCATCCGCGCCGGCAGGCCCACGGCTGAGTACCTGCAGTACGTGCTGTCCCGCATCACCCTGCCTGGCGCCATCTATCTGGGCCTGGTCGCACTGATCCCGTTGATCGCTCTTGTGCTGATCAACGCAAACCAGAACTTCCCCTTCGGCGGTGTTTCAATCCTCATCATGGTGGGCGTTGGACTCGAGACGGTGAAGCAGATCGACGCTCAGCTTCAGCAGCGTCATTACGAAGGGTTGTTGCGATGACACGGATGCTCATAATCGGTCCTCCCGGATCAGGTAAAGGCACACAGGCCGCACGTATCTCTGAGCGGCTCGGCGTCGTAGCGATCTCCACCGGGGATATCTTCCGCGACAACGTCAAGCGTGAGACCCCACTGGGGCTGGAAGCCAAGAAGTACATGGACGCAGGGGATTTCGTCCCTGACAGCGTCACCAACTCCATGGTGAGGGACCGTCTCAAGGAGGACGACGTCCGCGAGGGCTTCCTCCTCGACGGTTACCCCCGCACCGCGGCCCAGGTGACCGAATTGGATGACATCCTGGCTCACAACGAGCTTGCCCTCGATGCGGTATTGCAGCTCACGGCGCCCGATGAGGAACTGGTGCGCCGGTTGACCGGCCGGGCAGAGCTCGATGGACGCAGCGACGACAACGAGAAGGTCATCCGGCACCGCCTGGACCTTTACCACGAGCAGACCGAGGGTGTTGTCTCCCAGTACGAGGGTCGCGGCATTGTGAAGCGGGTCGACGGCATCGGTGCCATCGACACGGTGACCGAGCGCGTGGTCACCGCCCTGAACGGTTCACGGTAGGTCAGATGTTTCGCCAGTCGAAAGTCGAATACAAGAACAACCAGCAGATCCGCACGATGCGGAAGGCTGGCCTGGTACTTTCGGCGGCGCTTGACGAAGCAGTTGCGGCGGCGGCTGTTGGTGTGACGACCCGCGAGCTCGATGGAGTGTTTGCGGGGGTCCTGAAAGCATCCGGTGCAACGTCCAACTTCCTGGGTTACCACGGGTTCCCGGCATCCATCTGTGCCTCGGTGAACCATGAAGTGGTGCACGGCATTCCGGGAGACTATGTGCTCCAGGACGGTGACATCCTGTCGATCGACGGCGGTGCCATCGTGGATGGCTGGCACTCCGACTCAGCGCGCTCAGTCATTGTGGGACAGGCCAGGCCAGAAGACCAGCGGCTGTCCGACGCGACTGAAGCCGCCATGTGGCATGGAATTGCCGCTCTTGCCGGCGGCCGGCATGTGGGGGATATCGGCAACGCCATCGACGACTATGTGTCAGGGCTCGACGGCGAACCTCTCGGGATCCTGCAGGATTACGTGGGGCATGGCATCGGCACGGCAATGCATCAGCCGCCCGATGTGCTCAACTACCGGAGTGGCCACCGGGGTCCTAAAATCCGGCCAGGACTGTGTCTTGCGATCGAGCCGATGCTGGTTCTCGGGGGACTGGAGACGACGTTGCTCGACGATGACTGGACGGTAGTCACCACCGACGGTCGGCGGTCCTGTCAGTGGGAGCACACGGTCGCTGTTCACGACGGCGGCATCTGGGTGCTCAGCGCCGAAGACGGCGGTGCATCGAGGCTTGAACCGCTCGGCGTCACGCCCGTCGCACTGTCCTGACTGAGCTGGCTGCGAGATTTAACTATTCGGTGCCCATAGCGTAGAGTTGCCTGTTGGTTGTCTCTACTCCTGTGCCCATTTAGGGCGCCCACGTGTGCACGGTCCGGTAACCCGGATCTGCTGCTGCGGTGGAAGTAGGCCAACGATCACAACCCAATCGTCTGCCGCGAAAGTGGTGGGCATCGACGTTAGCGGAGGATATGGCCAAGAAAGACGGTGTCATTGAGATTGAAGGCACTGTGAACGAGGCTCTGCCCAACGCGATGTTCCGCGTTGAGCTGGCCAACGGACACATTGTCCTTGCCCACATCTCGGGAAAAATGCGTCAGCACTATATCCGGATCCTTCCCGAGGACCGGGTGGTAGTGGAGCTTAGCCCTTACGACCTCACCCGAGGCCGCATCGTCTACCGCTACAAATAAGGAATTCTCCCATCCTGACTCAGGGTAGGGAGTGTAGTTACAGCACAATCTGCAAACAACGCAAAGGAAAACCATGAAGGTCCAGCCGAGCGTCAAGCGGATCTGCGATAAGTGCCAGGTGGTTCGCCGCAAGGGCAACGTACTCGTAATCTGCGAAAACCCGCGCCACAAGCAGCGTCAGGGCTAACGTACTTCTCTTCCTGAGGAGCACAGCCCACACGCAGCAGCAGTACATCCATACAAGCAGAGCAGTTCCCTCGTTGAGAGGGAGCACACCCCCGGGCACGGAGGCCGGGGAGCTGAGTTTCTCAGCAGGCCGCTCTGTTTCAGACCTCCAGTAACACCAAAGGAGAACCGCCACTATGGCACGTCTCGCTGGCGTAGACATTCCCCGCGAAAAGCGGGTAGTGATAGCGCTTACCTATATCTATGGCGTGGGCAAGACCCGTGCAGACAAAACGTTGGCAGAAACGGGCATCAGCCCGGACACCCGCGTCAAGGACCTCACTGACGCGGAGCTGCTGCAGCTGCGTGACTACATTGAAGTCAACTACAAGGTCGAAGGTGACCTCCGCCGTGAGGTAGCCGCCGATATCCGCCGGAAGGTGGAGATCGGAAGCTACGAAGGCATCCGCCACCGCCGTGGTCTTCCTGTGCGCGGACAGCGCACGAAAACCAACGCGCGTACCCGTAAGGGTCCAAAGCGGACCGTCGCCGGCAAGAAGAAGGCCGCGCGTTAACTCTGGCTGACCCTTGAAGTGACTGGCTAGAGCTCGTCGCATCAAGCAACTTCGCCATCGGACCCTCATCGGTCCCGGCACCTCACCCATCACCTTTCGTAGGAGAAGCAATGCCCCCCAAGACTCGTGGAGCGGTACGTAAGCCGCGTCGCAAGGATAAGAAGAATATCGCGCTTGGACAGGCGCACATCAAGAGCACGTTCAACAACACCATCGTGTCCATCACGGACCCCTCAGGCGCAGTAATCTCGTGGGCCTCCGCTGGTGAAGTTGGATTCAAGGGCTCTCGTAAGTCAACCCCGTTCGCCGCGCAGATGGCTGCTGAAGCCGCCGCGAAGCGCGCGCAGGAACACGGCGTCAAGAAGGTCGACGTTTTCGTCAAGGGCCCAGGCTCAGGACGCGAAACGGCTATCCGCTCGCTGCAGGCTACCGGCCTTGAGGTTGGCTCCATTCAGGATGTCACCCCGAGCGCCCACAACGGTTGCCGCCCACCGAAGCGTCGCCGCGTCTAATTAGCTTTCCCGGTGCGAATGCCGTCCTGCGTTGGATCCCAGCATCTGGGCTAACGCAGGGCGGCGTTCGACACCGACCCTCAAGCTAATAAGCGTTGCTTGCTAGCTGTCCCTTTCCACCATTTGTGTTGCGTCATATAGCGGATGCTCCCTGAAAGGAAATGTAAGTGCTTATTGCACAGCGCCCCACCCTGACTGAAGAAGTCGTCGCCGACAACCGTTCACGGTTCGTCATCGAGCCGCTTGAGCCCGGTTTCGGCTACACCCTCGGAAATTCGCTTCGCCGCACCCTGCTCTCATCGATTCCGGGTGCAGCTGTTACCAGCATCCGTATCGATGGAGTGCTGCACGAATTCACCACGGTGCCAGGTGTCAAGGAAGATGTCACCGAGATCATCCTTAACATCAAAAACCTTGCCGTGTCTTCCGAGCATGACGAACCAGTCGTCGCCTACCTGCGCAAGCAGGGCCCCGGCGTCGTCACCGCGGCGGACATTGCACCGCCAGCCGGTGTCGAGTTCCACAACCCGGATCTTCACATCGCCACCCTCAACTCGAAGGGTAAGTTCGAGCTCGAACTCACCATCGAGCGTGGGCGCGGCTACGTGTCGGCCTCACAGAACAAGTCCGGTGACTCCGAGATTGGCCGTATTCCGATCGACTCGATCTACTCGCCGGTCCTGAAGGTCACCTTCCGGGTCGAAGCAACCCGTGTTGAGCAGCGCACCGACTTCGACCGTCTGATCGTTGACGTCGAAACCAAGGACGCTATCGCCCCCCGCGATGCAGTCGCTTCGGCCGGTACCACCCTGGTGGAACTGTTCGGGCTCGCCCGCGAGCTGAACACCGCAGCCGAGGGTATCGAGATTGGCCCATCGCCCACCGACGCTGCCCTGGCAGCCGACATGGCGCTGCCCATTGAAGATCTTGAGCTGACCGTTCGTTCGTACAACTGCCTCAAGCGTGAGGGCATCCACACCGTGGGTGAACTCGTCGCACGCTCCGAGGCCGATCTCATGGACATCCGTAACTTCGGAGCGAAGTCCATCGATGAGGTCAAGGCCAAGCTGGTTGAGCTGGGTCTGTCCCTGAAGGATTCCCCTCCAGGGTTCGATCTTGCCGCCCGTGCAGCAGCCATTGAAGAAGACGACGCCGCTTACAGCGACGACGAGCTCTAACAACGTTAGAAAGACCTGTTCGCCACTGGGAAGTGGCGGACAGGACCACTTAGAGGAGAAACAATCATGCCCACACCAACAAAGGGCCCACGTCTCGGAGGCGGTCCGGCGCACGAACGCCTGATGCTCGCCAACTTGGCCGCCTCACTGTTCGAGCACAAGCGCATCACCACCACGGTGACCAAAGCGAAGCGGCTCCGCCCGTACGCAGAGCGCCTGATCACCTTCGCAAAGAAGGGCGATCTCGCCTCACGACGCCGTGTTCTTGGCGTCATCAGCAGCAAGAGCATCGTCCACGAGCTGTTCACCGACATTGCTCCTGCCGTTGCGAACCGCGAAGGCGGTTACACCCGGATCACCAAGATCGGCAACCGTAAGGGCGACAACGCCCCGATGGCAGTCATCGAACTGGTTCTCGAGCCAATGTCGGCGAAGCAGTCGGTTGTCGCCGAGGCCGAGCAGTCCAAGGCCAACGCAGCGCCGGTTGTAGCAGACTCGCCAGAATCAGCCGATTCGCCTGAGTCAGCTGACTCGGTCGGTTCAGCAGAGTCAGCTCCTTCAGCCGATGAGGTTGCGGCTGAGGACACCAACGTCAGTGCCGAGGCCGGCGCTGACGAGGTTGTTGTCGTTGAAGAAGGAACCACCGAGGACGACGGCAAGAAGTAATTCTTCCGCCACTCCTGAGCACTATGACTGAGCAAAAGCCCGCTGTCCTTCGTGAGGACAGCGGGCTTTTGCGTGTCCGGCTGGATCTCGCGTACGACGGCGGACCGTTCTCTGGGTGGGCGGTGCAGCCCGGGTTGCCTACCGTTCAGGGGGTGATCGAAGCCGGGCTTGAGACCTTGTTCAGACGCCCGGCCAGGCTGACCGTCGCCGGACGGACCGATGCCGGGGTGCACGCACGTGGTCAGGTTGCCCACGTCGACGTCACACCGGAGGAGTGGGAGGGCTTGCGCCGCGGCAGGGAGCTGTCACCCGAAACGGCGATGCTCCGCAGATTAGGCGCCACCATCAGCCGGGAACTCGACAAGGCCGATCGGCAGCGGCACCAGGTTCCCGCCGTCGTCGTGCTCAAGGTTGCGTTGGCTCCACCCGGGTTTGACGCGCGATTCTCGGCGCTGTGGCGCCGGTACAGCTACCGGATTGCCGACTTGCCGGAGCTGCGGGACCCGTTGACCCGGGGCGTCACCCTGTGGCACCCCGACAAGCTGCAGGTTGACCTGATGAATGACGGCGCCCGCCGGCTCCTGGGACTGCAGGACTTCCGGTCCTTCGCGAAGCCGCGGCCCGGGGCCACGACAGTTCGGGAACTCCAACGGTTCGACTTCGAGCGGGTTGATGGCGGCGTAATCACAGCCACCGTGCAAGCCGATGCGTTTTGCCACAACATGGTGCGCGGGTTGATCGGTTCCACCCTGCGGGTGGGGCTGGGGGAGAAGGAACCGGCCTGGCTGCTGGAAAGGTTGCGCGCCCGCACCAAGGAGGCCCGTTCGGTGCTCGCCGCCCCGCACCCGCTGGTCCTCGAAGAAGTCCGCTACCCCGATGACCATGAAATTGGGTCGCGCGCTGAGGAAACCCGGGCCCGACGCGATGGCAGCGTCCGGGAACAGCGGCTCTAGCCGAAGAGCATCAGGGCGGCGAAGCAGGCAGCGATCATCGGCGGGCCGAACGGGAAGACCGAATTCGCCGACGCCTTGGTCACGAGCAGCAGCACCACACTGATGATGCCTCCGAGGACAAAGCCGCCCAGCACTGTCGCCAGCCACGCTGTCATCCCGGCGTACCCGCCGTAGAGGCCTAGCACAGCAGCAAGTTTCACGTCCCCCATGCCGAGGCTTCCGGGGGACACCAGGGCCAACACGAGGTAGAGGCCAAACATGGCCGCGCCGCCGATAACCGCCCCACCCAGCCGGCTCCAGTCCCCGGGCACAGCGCAGGCGACGGTCAGCAGCATTAACGCAGCGATGGCAAAGGGAAGCAGTATTGCATTCGGCAACAGGCGCGTTCGCAGATCGATCACCGCCAGCACCACCCCGAAGGCCGTCAGGAGCAGCAGCGCGGGGGTCTCCGGCGCCCACCCGAAGCGCCATAGGACCGCCCCGGAGAGCAGGGCAGCCAGCACGGCGGTCAACGTCCTGACGCGGGCGGGGAGGGACCTGACGGTGGCTTGTGTCATGACCCGCTCATCAGCTCGCGGAGGCGGGAGCACGAGAAACGGACGTGGGGAGGGTGACGGTAAACGTGGTGCCTGCCCCCGGCGAGCTGGCGCAGCGGATGGTGCCACCGTGGCCCTCGACAATCGCTTTGGTGATGGCCAGGCCCAGGCCCACCCCGGGGATAGCGGATTCGCGGGCGCTGTTGGCGCGGAAGAACCTGCCATAGATCAGGTCGGTCTCATCCTGGGTCATGCCGATTCCCGAGTCTTCGACCTCCAGCTGAATGCAGTCCTTGGCTGCGCGGGCACGGATGGTGACGTCCCCGCCGTCGGGCGAGTATTTGATCGCGTTGGAGAGCAGGTTGTCCACCACCTGACCCATGCGCAAGGGATCGGCGATAGCCCAGAGCCGGTCCGGAACCTCGGACACCAGGGTGATTCCGGCGTTCTCGGCGTGGGTCCGGGCAGATCGCAGCCGGGCTGTGAGCAGCCCCGCGAGCTCGGTTGGTTTGGCATGCAGATTCATTGACGCAGACGCCGCCGAGAGAAGGTCGGAGACCAGAATCGAAAGCCGCTCGGCGTTCCGCCTCACCACGGTCAGGGACTCCCGTGTGGCGGGGGTGAGGGTCACCATGGACTCAAGAACGAGATCGAGGTGGCCGAGAATGGAGGTGAGTGGGGTGCTGAACTCGTGGGTCACATTGGAGACAAAGTCCTCCTTGACCGTCAGAGCCTTCACCAGATCTGTGACGTCATTGAAGACAATCACTGACCCGGTGAATTCCCCGGCGGGATTGGTCATGGGCCGGGCTGCAGTGGAGACGGCGCGCTGGGAACGGATGTCGCCGAGCCACAGCAGGTTATTCGAGAAGGACTGACCATCGATCGCCCGGCGGATCGGGTGCAGTGCCTCGGGGAGCGGGGTGGAGCCCTTGCTGCCGGAGAACCTGAGCTCATCGCCGTCCTCGGGTGATGCAGCGGTTTGTTGGAAGAGCTGCTGCTGCCGGTTGGTCAGCAGCTTTCTACCCTCGGTGTCGATGGCGAGGACGCCGACGTCGACTGTGTCCAGGATGGCGGTCAGCAGCCGTTCACGGCCGCTGACTTCAGCCTCGAGTGCGAGGACCTCCGCCGCCTTGCGGTCCAGCTCCAGCCGCTGCATGCGCACCTGCAATCCGAAAACCCGCATGATCAGGAAGAGGGAAAGAGCCATGGTGGGCAGCAGAAGTGTCTCGACCAGGAGTGAGTAGGTGGTGGTGAAGTCCAGCAGTTGCGGAAACACCACAATGAGGAAGGGGCCAACAAAGCTCAGGATTCCGCTGATCACCGGCATTAGTCCCGAGGCGGCGAGCCAGATCACCGGGAAAGCCGCCAAGGCGCCCAATCCGGGAAGGATGTCGACGGCACCGTTCCGGCACAGGCCAATAGCGACGAAGTCCAGAATCGGGATAGCGAGGAGTGCGCCTTTCGGCAAGCTTTGCCACGGAATGACCAGGAACGCCGCGAACAGGACCAGGTGCATCAGTATCCCGGCAATAAAGAGGGGGCTCTGCAGCAGATCCGGATTCAACAGTGGTGCGGTCCCGGCGATAAAGGCCACAGCAACCGTCAGCGGCAACTGGTACATTGCCGCCCGACCGCGCAACCCAAACCGGCGCTCGAACCTAACGGTTCCGGGCAGCGGGAACCGCTCAGGCACAGTCAACCTTTCGGAACCATTGCGAGAGTATTTGATTGTCGGCTTCCCCATGCCGCGAGAGATGCATGGGCCCATTATCTCCTGCTCAGGAATATTGCCTACCTCCCCGACCACATTCTGACCAATTGATGCGAAGTCGACATTGGAACTGCGGGGCGCAAAATACCGGGCCGGATCAACGAGTATGCTGGGGAAGCGTACAAACGTATGGTGAAATACGGGGGATGGATCCTTAAACAGCGCCATGGCCCCAGGGCCGGACTCGCTATACATGGGGAATGAGATATGAGCGATCCCGGAGTAGCAGTAGTAATCGAAGACGATGCTGACGTGCGCAACCTGGTTGACGCCGTCCTCACTCAATCTGGGTTCGAGGTCCATTCGGCGGGCTCAGGCCGCGAAGGTGTTGAGTTGGTTGGCAAGTACAGCGCGGCGATCGTCACCCTGGATGTAGGACTGCCGGATATTGACGGGTACGAGGTGCTCCGGAGGATCCGACAGACGAGTAACTGCTACGTTCTTATGCTGACCGCCCGCACTGACGAACTGGATACCCTCACTGCGTTGCAGTCGGGCGCCGATGATTTCATCACCAAGCCTTTTCGTCCGCGGGAACTGAGGGCACGGGTTGCCGCGATGCTTCGCCGGCCCAGGACCGAGGATGGAGGATCAGCTGCCCAGTCTCCTCAGACTGCTCCCGACGACAGCGAACCGGGCGTGCTGCAGCACAATGGTCTGGCGCTGAACCACGAAACCCGCACCGCAACCCTGACGGGCGCCAAACTCAGCCTGACCCGCAGCGAGTTCGATCTTCTTCACGATCTGCTGCGCAGCGCTGGATCAGTGCGCACCAAGGCAAATCTCGTACGGGTAGTCAGGGGCCACCACTACCGGGAGGACGCCTACATCAGCGATGCCGACGAGCGCGCTGTGGAAGTCCACATGGGAAACCTTCGCCGCAAACTGGGGGAGGATTCACGGGAGCCGAAGTGGTTGTTGACGGTGCGCGGGGTGGGGTACCGTCTGGCACCCAAGCGGGACTAGCTCACCTCGGGCAGCCTCAGGCTACTCGCCAGCGGACTCAGAACAGAGAATCAGTTCGCGGATCGTCTGGAGACCGCAGGCCTGAACAAACGGCAGCGCGTCGACGGCTTCGTCCATGTCGCCGAGGCGAATCAGTTCCTCGAGATTGGCCGCCAGATTGGCCAGCCTCGCGGCGCCGACCATAGTTGACGTGGTCCTGACGCTGAGCACTGCTTCCAGGGCTGCGTCCCGGTCCCGGCGTTCCACGGTGTCGGCCAGTTTCAGGTACCTTTCATCCCAGACCTGAATGAAGTCCGCGACGAACGTCTTCACAGCCGACGGGTTCTCAAGCTGGTCGCCTAGCGCCCGGAGGGTGTCCTGATCGACGAGGGGGACCCGCCTCCTCGGCGGATCGATCACGGGTAACACTGTGCGAGAGGAGCGGAGCAGTCCGCCACCGTGATTACCGTTGTCACCGCCTCACGCACGGCGCAGTTTCCAGGGTTCATTCCCTGAGGATACTTCCAACGGCGTAGTTGTGGGCGATAGTTGGCGGGACCCTGCGTAAAAGCTGCGTCATTCCTATGGGGCGTGTCTTCGTGGTATTGCCTCTGGGGCGTTGGCATAGGCTGTCATTATGACCACCCATCGCACTCCGGTCCCGGCCGACGCTAATCCGGCGGACCACGTGCGGGCAGAATTGCGTGAAACGCTCGACGCGCTGCCGGTGGCGGTGGCGCTGCTGAGCGTCAACGGCGTGATCTGTGCCGTCAACCGGGAGTGGGAGCGGTTCATTCAGCCCTTCGCTGAGGTACTGGATCCGCAGGAGACGGGCGTGTCCTTCCTCGCGGGGTGTGAACGGGCAGCTGAACGCGGCGACGCGGCGGCGCTGAAAGTTTCGGATGGTCTCCACCTGGTGCTCGACGGCGAGCAGCAGAACCTTACTCTGGAGTATCCGTCGGAGGCCGGAGAGCGGTGGATCCGCACGCGGATCTGTAGGAGTGACAGCGGTGGGCTGGTCATCACTCATGTCGACATCACACCGCAACGGCTGACGCAGGAACGAGTCTCCTTTCAGGCGTCGCTGCTCGACGCCGTCGGACAATCGATCATTTCGATCGACCTGCAGGGCAGGATCACCTACTGGAATGATGCGTCCGAGCGGATGCTCGGTTGGAGTGCCGGCGACGCGATCGGGCGGCATTTCGCCGACTTGGCGTTGTTCGACAGCGGGTCCAGAGCCTCGACGATCATTGCTCAGGTTTCAGGGGGCGAACCGTGGGCCGGGGAGCACTGGACCAAACACCGCACCGGTCGTCGCCTGTCGGTCTATTCGACGATTACTCCGCTGTATGACAAGGACGGGCGGGTAGTCGCCGTCATCGACGTATCCACTGATACAACGGAGACCCGCCGGGCCCAGGCGGAAATGAGGCGGTTGTCCTCCCTCGTGGAGTTCTCTAACGATGCGATCAACGGTGCCACCCTGGACGGAACTATCACCAGCTGGAACTCCGGTGCCGAGCGGATCTACGGCTACTCGGCCAAGGAGGCCATCGGTCAAAGCGTGCTGATGCTCTCGCCGGAGGAGCGATCGGGTGCGGACGAGGAGCTGCGCGACCACCTCCGCCGCGGCGAGCCGGTCATCGGGCAGCTCGTCAAGGGCATGCGCAAGGACGGGTCGTTGCTCGACATCTCGTTGACGTTGTCCCCGATGTATGACGAGGTGGGGCGGTTGGTCGGGTCCTCAGCCGTGGCGCGCGATGTTTCCGAGATCAACCGGCTGAGGGCCATCTCCGAAATGGAGCGTGACCGGCTCGCCGCCGCACAGGAAATGGCGCATGTTGGCTCGGTGGAGTGGGACGCTCTGGATGACCGGGTGTGGCGGTCCGACGAGTATTGCCGGATTCACGGGCTGTCGGTGACTGCTGAGGGGCTGCGGGGGCCGCTGTTGAGTGCGGTACATCCCGATGACCGGGAGCGGGTTGTCGAGATTTGGAACGAGCTGATGGCCCATGGCACGTCGGTGGATTTCACCTACCGGGTGGAAGTGCCGGATGGCGGCATCCGGTGGGTCTACGCCCGGGCAACGCTTGAGCGGAACGGCGACGGCGATCCCCTCAAGATGCTGGGGACTGCCCTGGACATCACCGAACGGAAGCTCGGCGAGGAGGCACTTGAACGGTTGGCATACCGTGACCCGCTGACAGGTCTGGCCAATCGTGCCCTACTCGCCGAAAGCATTGAACAGGCTATCGCCGAGTGCGGGGAACGGGGGACCCGGGTGGGTGTGCTGTTCCTCGACGTCGACCGTTTCAAGGTCATCAACGATGGGCTGGGCCACGCCGCTGGGGATAGCCTGCTGGTCCAGCTGGCGTCGCGGTTATTGGAAACGGTGCGGCCGGAAGACACCCTGGCGCGGTTCGCCGGTGACGAGTTCGTCATTGTCTGTGCCGACATGTCGGAGGATACGGCGCAGAAGCTGGCCGGCCGGATACGGGCAGGTGTGCAAGCTCCGTTCGTATTGCTGGAACGGGAGGTTTTTGTCGATGTCAGTATCGGTATTGCAATTTCGTCCGACGTCGATACCCCCGAATCGCTGCTGCATAACTCTGACGCCGCCATGTATCGGGCGAAGGTGAGTGGCCGAAACAAGGCCATTGTCTTTGACGGGGCGATGCACCGGAGGGCGGAACTCCGTCTGGTGGTGGAGTCGGAGCTTCCTCGAGCTATTGAACGGGATCAACTCCGGGTCCACTATCAGCCGGTCATGGACGTGGCCACCGGCGAGCCGATTGGATTCGAGGCGCTGCTCAGGTGGCTGCATCCGGAGCACGGTTTGATTGGTCCTGACTCGTTCATTCCTGTCGCTGAGGAAACCGGTCAGATTGTGCCCATCGGGCTGTGGGTGCTGAATCAGGCAATCGAGCAGATGCAGCAGTGGAAGGCTGACGTTGCCGGTGCCGAAAACTGGCGCATCTCGGTGAATCTGTCGGCGCGCCAACTCCAGGACCCGGGGCTACACGCGGCCGTGGCCGATGCCATCACGACTGCCGGGATCGAACCTGTCGCGTTGGTGCTGGAAATTACCGAGTCCGTGCTGATGGACGATGCGGATCAGTCGTTGAAGACGTTGACGAGGCTTCGCAGTCTGGGGATCGGGATAGCGGTTGATGACTTCGGCACCGGGTACTCATCGCTGAGCTACCTCAAGCGGTTCCCTGTCACCTCGCTCAAGATCGACCGGTCCTTCACCGAGGGCCTCGGCGGCAGCGATGTGCACGCTGGACCTATTGTGGAGGCTATTGCCGCTATGGGACGGGCGCTAGGTCTGCGGGTGGTTGCCGAAGGGGTGGAGACCTCCGAGCAGCTGAGTGAACTGTCCCGGATGCAGGTGCAGTTTGCTCAGGGGTACCTATGGTCGCCCGCTTTGCCGGCGGATCGGGTTCCGGATTGGTTTGCGAAGCACCGGGCGCGGGTTTTCAGTTCAGAGTTTGGATGACATTGATGGCCGCGGGGCCTAACAAGACGATGAAAAGTACCGGCAGGATGCAGACCATAAGGGGGAACAGCACCTTGACGGGGATCTGCATTGCCTTCTCCTCTGCCCGCTGCCGTCGCTTGAGGCGCATCTCGCTCGCCTGTACGCGTAGTACTCCCGAGATCGAAATGCCATACCGGTCTGCCTGAACTATTGCGTTGACGAAGCGCCGCAGGTCTGGAGCTTTGGTCCTGGCGAGGAGGGCCAAATAGGCGTCGCGTCGACCCATTCCCAGCTGCATGTCCTGCAAGGTGCGTACGAGTTCGGCCGCGAGTGGTCCCTTCCCGTTCTGGCCCGCTCGCGCCATTGCCGAGTCGAACCCCAGGCCCGCCTCAACGGCAATGGTCATCTGGTCCAGCGTGTCAGGCAGCTCCTGTGCGATGGCGGTCTGGCGTTCTGTCCCCTTACTGTAAACGAGGAGATCCGGGACGAAATACGCGATCATTGTTACAGAAGCCGCTAAAAAGGCGTTCCTGCCTCCCGGCGCCCCTCCCACGTACAACACGCCGAGCAGGCCTGCACCTGATGCAAGGACTATTTTGGCCGCCACGAGGCGTCTGAGGGGCCAGGCGATGGGGCGTCCTGCGAGCGCCAGTTGCCGGTCGAGCTTGGCGACGAAGCGGTCAGGCGTGAATCGGCTGGCAACCAGGTCTAGTCTGCCGCCCTGCCGTTTCTTTACCTTTTTCTCGTTGGTGAAGCCGCGTGTGAGATTTTCTCGGATTGTCTGTCGCCCAGGTGCACGATCCCCGATGACTGACCACGCAAACAGAGGTACCGAGGCAACGATCGCCAATATTGCTACTACTATCACGGGCGGCATCTAATCGGTCCTTTCGCTTGGTTCGGTCTCAAAATTTGAAGGTGATCACTTTGCGCAGCCAAAGTCCGCCAACGACGAGAAGCACGACTGAAACGCTCATAAGTATGTATCCGATTGGGTGTTGGAATAGCGGATTCATATATCCGGGGCTAATGACGAGGAGGACACCACCGAGAGCAAACGGGAGGGCCATCAGAATATACGCTGAGAGTTTTCCTTCTGCGCTGAGGGCTTGAACCTGACGCCTGATCTGATTGCGCTCGCGGATGGTTTGCCCCACCTGATCGAGTACGGTGGCTAGATTGCCTCCAACTTCCCTATGGATGGCGATTGCCTGTGCGACCCACGAGAAATCCTCAGATTGCATGCGGGCGGCCGCATCGTCGAGAGATTCACCGAGGTCCCTACCGAGCCGAGTCTCATTGATGATTCTTGTGAATTCGACTGACGTAGGAGCCTCTGAGTCAGTAGCAACGGCATCGATGGCGCGCAAGAGGCTGTGGCCCGCCCGCAAGCCTCCCGCAAGTAGTTGCAACGTATCGTCCAACTGATCAGCAAACTGCTTACGACGGCGGGTTACCAGCAATCCCAGACCGAGTTTCACCAACAGCGGGACGCTTAACCCCAGCATGGCGGCCGAGAGCGGTCCTGAAAGAATCAAGCCAATGCAAACGGCAAGCAGGGTGCCGGCGCTGCTGACCACGACGAATTCAGCGGGCATGAGCTTCAAGCCCGCATCCTCCAGCTTCCCAGCAATTCCCGCCATCAGATTGCGTTTCTTGAGCAGGCGGTCCACCAACCCTGTGGTCAGCGCTGTCAATTGAGTCAGCTGAACTGACGACTTAGTTCCTGTGGCTTTCCGACGATTCAGCAAATTTCGAGGTGGTCGGGGAATTACAAAGAGAAAAATTGTAATACTCAATGCTGCAAAGCACGTAGTCATTCCCAGGATGAGCTGTACTATCGGGGGCTCGGGGATCACCGGTCATTCCTCGGGTTGTGCGGGGTCCCAAAAACGCTTGGTGAGAGCTCGATGCCAAGGTCACGGAAGCGATCTGTGAACTTGGGTCGCACTCCGGTGGGCATCGGGGCGCCCAGGAACCTACCATTGGCGTCTACGCCCGCGCTGTAGTCAAAGACAAAAGCATCCTGAAGCGTGACTATTTCCCCCTCCATCCCCTGTACCTCGGTGACATGGGTGACGCGGCGAGTACCGTCCCGCAGTCGTGTGAGCTGGACTATGACATCGACGGCCGCGGCGATCTGTTCGCGGACGGCTCGCAGCGGAAGGTCCATTCCCGCCATCAGTACCAGCGTTTCCAACCGGGCGATCGCATCTCGCGGAGAGTTGGAGTGCACAGTAGACAGGGATCCGTCGTGGCCGGTGTTCATGGCCTGAAGCATGTCCAGTGTTTCTCCCCCGCGCACCTCTCCAACCACAATGCGGTCGGGTCGCATCCGCAGGGAGTTGCGAACCAGATCGCGGATGGTGATCTCGCCTTTGCCTTCGATATTGGTAGGGCGGCTTTCCAACCGGACGACGTGATCCTGTTGCAATTGCAGTTCCACGGCGTCCTCGATGGTGACTATCCGTTCTCCTTCAGGAATGAATGACGACAGCACGTTCAGGAGCGTGGTCTTGCCGGTGCCGGTTCCTCCGGAAACAATGATATTCAAACGCGCCTTGACACATGCATCGAGGAGCTCGGCCATGTTCGGAGACAGCGTGCCGAACCCGATGAGGTCATGGACCTGAAATGGGTCGGTAGCGAATTTCCTGATGGTCAGGGACGATCCGTTGACCGCTAGCGGCGGAATCACAGCATTCACCCTAGAGCCGTCGGCAAGCCTGGCATCCACCAGCGGCGATGATTCATCGATTCGCCGCCCTACGCGGGAGACGATGCGTTCAATCACTTTTCGAAGGTGCTCTTCCGAAGCGAATCTCACACCACTGCGGGTCAGCTTTCCATTGTGTTCCACGTAGATCATGTTTGGCCCATTCACCATGATCTCGGTGATGCTCTCGTCGTCGAGTAGGTGCTGTAATGGCCCGTAGCCGAGCACATCGTCGCTGACACCACGGATCAGCCGTTGGCGTTCGTCCTTGGATAGGGGAACTTCCTCTTCTTCGACTACCTGAGTGAGTTCCTCCTGGACCAGCGCATGGAGTTGTTCTTCCGTGAGGGCAGAGTCGAGCAGCCTGTTACCAAGCCGTTCGAACAGTATGGTGCCGGCCCTGTCCTTGAGCTTGGCCAAAGCATCCCGTGCGGGCGGGGGGGTGGCCGCTGCAGGTTTCGGGCGCGGTGGCCGAACCGGCGGGTTGGCTGATGAAGTCGCTGGGGGATCGGAGAGTTCTGGGCCGGAAACGGCCGACGGGCCGGGAGCGGACGTTGACGATGGTGAGCGTCGGGCAGCTTCCAGCCGCTGTGCAAGGTTCATCGCTTTCCACCTCTGTGGCGGGCTCTGCCGCTGGCGACTGGAGCGGTCGGCGCTGCGAACCTAGACAGCAACCTTCGCAACGCTTTTGTTGCAGGATCGCGGCGCTTGGACAGCAGAAGTGGCGCACCCTGGTTGGTGGATAGACGCACCGATCGCGACGGTGGAATCACAAGGTCAACCTTCGTGCCCAGCGTCGTCTCCACGTCTGCCAGACTGAGGCCATCCCGTTGATCCGCGCAGTTGAGGACGATGTGACGTGAGACGGGCGTAAGCCCGAGCTCCCGAAGGACATCAAGCTCTTTGCGCAGTCCGCGGACACTCGGCACGTCCATGCCGCTAACAAAGACAAAATCCGTTGACTTGTCTAGGGCAGCCAATGTGTGTTCGGACAGACCGGGTGAAGTGTCAACAATGACATACCGGTATTGGCTGGCCAACTGATCAAGAAGATGGGACACGTCGTCGCCAGAGACTTGGTCGGCTGTACCAGGTAGGTCTGGAGCACAAAGCGCGAATAATCCGGTTGGGTGGGCGCTCAGGAACGATTTCAGGACCATAGTGTCGCGTCGGGCTGGTCCATGCACCGCGTCCGTGACAGAGTGGTCAGGCGTGATCGATAGAGCGCTTGCAACGTCACCAAACTGAAGGTCGAGGTCCAGGAGAACAGTGGCGTGTGGAGCTGTCGCAGCCAGACCTATCGCTAGGTTGCTGGCAATTGTGGTCTTCCCTGCGCCGCCCTTTGGAGAGATAACCGCTATAACTCTCCCATTTGCGCCACCGGATCCTTCACTAGTTGAGGCAGAATTAAGGCCACGACGTCGGATTGCTGCACTTCGCACAGCTCTATGGAGCAGCACGCTGAGGCTAGCCACGTCGGCACTTGGCTCGACGATGTCTCGGATGCCTGCTCTCATTGCGCTAAGCAGTAATGAAGGGCTGGGCTGGGCAACGAGGAGGACACTTACCTCGGGATGCTGGACCTCGAACTCACCTGCCAGCGTCAGAGCGTCCTCGAGCGGGGCCCCAGGGCCAAGGATTAGGACGTCGAGCATGCGCGGATCTGGCATCTGTTGCATGAGAGCCTGGGCGCCAGAAGGGAAATTATCGCCATGCCAATTGTGAATTTCGCCTTCGAGAGGGCCAGCCGCTGCGGAAACCAGGCGCTCATGGAATTCAGGAACGGTAGTCACTACTGCGTAGCGGCTCATTGAAACAGTTCAGCGCTTGTAACCGGACGAGCGCCGTCCTCTGAGGCCGTTGCAGGTTCTCGGGTCAGCCAGATTCGCCCAAATTCTTGGGCAAAAACAATCTCTTCGACGTCAGGACTTGTGCGAGCGAGGGTGACCAAGATGCTGCCCTCCGGGACGGGAGCAGGGCTGGAACCGTCCACGGCATCCGGTTCAACCGGATTTGATCCCTGTACATTTGTCACCAGCACTTTATGCATGGTGAGGTGTGTAATTGAGGGGCGGTCTTCTGTCGGATCACCCTCCTGCGATACAAGCACTCCGACCGTGTCTCCCGGGGCGACACGCCCGCCAGCTACCCGTTGAAGTTCCAGCTGTATAGTGACTTCCTGCATTCCCTCCGGTACGACCACTAGCTGATCCTGCACAACCTCGTCTGGATTGATGAAGCGGGTACTCAGAAGCTGTTCGCCTGGCACCAATTCAATGCTGGTCACCCTTCCTGCAATTTCATCGAGACTCGCAATCGCACCCGGTGAGACTACTTTGGCTGGTATGGCTTCCTGGCTCACTAACTGCAGTAGGTCCTCCGCCGGGGTGCCTTCTGGGATGGACACTCCATCTCGGACGATGAGAACCTGAGCGGTTTCGGTGCCGGCAAAGGCGCGCTCTTCAGAATTTTGAACGTATGAAACCAGAAATACAGCGCCGACGGTGGCCAGCAGTACGGCGATAATCGCCCCAATAATACGGGTCTTCACTTGTGCCTGCCTACCCTGTCAATTTAACAATGGTGATGCCGAGGTCGTTTGGAGGGCCAAGGGTGTAGCCATCGTCCAGCATTACCTTCTTGACGAATTTCCCAATAAGACATATGTCGTTGCCACAGTCCATCCCGGGATAATAGTCCGCGCGGAATTGGTCTTTCTTGCTTCCGCCTTGCTTCCATTTCCAGCCGTGAACCTCAAATGCGGCGAAACCTGATAACCCATAGGTGGCATTGCTCCCGTTTCCGCTGACTGAGTCGTAGATGGGGAAGATGCCGACTGGATAGGTTCCACTTTCTATCGAAGCCGCCCAGCCCTCCAGGAGCGAGTCACAGTTGGACGGCACGTCGTTTCCAGTGTCACTCCCAGCTGTTCCCTTAGCCGCATCAATTGTGGCCCCACACACCCCGGGATCTTGATCCAGCTTGCCGAAACCGCCGGGCGGCCCCCCTGCACAGCCAGGTGTACTAGAGTTTTTCTTGTGGAATTGAACCATCTGGAGGCCGCTGCCTCGCTTAACCTCGCATGTTGAGAAAGTCATAGGGAACGGCGCGAATCCGGCCATGGGGCTTCCCCATGATGCTTTCGCAGTTGCGCCAACTTGCGTTGAGTTGATGCCCAGAATAGGAGCAAACCAATGTTGAACGGCTTTTTGGTTTCCAGCTGTCAATGTACTCGTCTGAACTGTAAACGTGGTGCCTTCCCGAGTGACCTTCGCAGCGGCCGAATTGTCATTGGCGTTCGCGCCAGCAAGGACGATCGCTGTTGACGTAGCGGACGCGATGTCGCAATTGATACCCTGGGCGCAATCCTGGGCTATGGCAAGAGCCGCCGCATCCGCTCCACTTTGTAGCTGTGCTCGTTCCGCGTAGACCATCCCAATATCAATCACTATCGCTGTCATGCCTAGAAGAATGACCATCAACAGGGCGGTCATCACTGCAATAGCGCCATCTTCCTTATGACCTAGCCTCCGCATCGCATGGCACTCCGTCCGGTCAGGGAAACCGCGTCGGCAAACAAGCCAGACAGGAGGTCCACAGAATATGTAACGGTAACTGTGGTCGTCTTCGTACCAGAGGTACACGACCCGACGGCGATTTGCCCTGAAGTTAGGCTGGGGCTGAGCCCGGGAGTGGATGAGATTGCCGCAGCTACTGCAAGATTCGACTTGTTTTCGATGGCCATCACCCGTACTGCTTCACGCGCAGCAGTAGTGACTTGTATCTGCGCGTTGTATACGCGACCAAACTCGATGATTCCGAGTAGAAGGACAAGAAGCAAAGGCACTACGAGAGCGAATTCCACCGCGGCGGCACCTGACTCCGAGCGCAATCTTTTCATTAACTTCTTCCGAAATGGTCAAGGGGCAACAACGCTCCATACGCTGCCGCCCCTTGGTAAATTGCTGGCCCGGAGCCGAGTTCCTGTTCCGGGCGCGACTAAGGTCGTGTCTCAATTCGAGATGCGGTCGCCGACTCGGTACTAGATACCGATGCGTGGGCCCAGGTTCGTGAAGAAAGTTGACAGCCGTGGCCCGAAAATAGTGAGTCCGCCGATGAGGATCACTGCTATCAGACCGACCATGAGCGCATATTCAACGGCAGTAGCGCCGGTTTGCTCGCGGCGGAGGCGCTCGGTCGCTTTGATGCCGAGCACGTGGAGGGTAGCGATGAGAGAGACCATGTATTGCTCCTGGGGAGATGCGAGAGACGGATGCGCCGGATCCTTACCTGCGCTGGATAGAAAGTAGCATTAGCAAACCCCCCAAAACGTCCGATTTCCCTATCCTGTGTAAAGGCTGCGCTGAGTCTGTCCTTGGTGCGCAAACCCTTCGGAAAATGGACCCATCACTGGCTTAAAACTGCGCCAGAACAGCGGGCGGTTCGCAGCTCGTCAGCGGGGTTCGATAGAGCAGTTGTCCGGTATGTCCGCCATCCTTTGGTTCCTAAAAATGTCAGAGGGGCCTGAAACAATGTTTGTATGGACGGCATCACAGCTCCATCGTTGATCCGGAAGACATCACCTTTCCGGTCGGTTGCTCCACGCGGAGCATTCGCCTCAAGATTCGGTGCTGTCCCGGATGCCGGTACGCGGGCTGTGGCCGATGCCCTGAAGGCGGTGAAGCCAACCGAAACTTCCGCCGGCCTGATTGATCAGTTGCGTGCCTTGGAGGATGTGAAGTCGGCGATCGCTGGAGTGCAAGCCCAGCTCACTGTCGCTGTTGACCTGTTGGAACGCCAGGACCAGGCCCGGACCGGGATCCCCGCTGCTGAACAAGGTAAAGGCGTGGGTGCCCAGGTGGCGTTGGCTCGGCGGGAATCTCCGGCACGTGGAAGCCGGCTGCTGGGGTTGGCGCGGGCGCTGACCACGGAAATGCCTCATACCCTGGCGGCTTTACATAACGGTCAGCTCAACGAATGGCGGGCCACGTTGTTGGTGAAGGAAACTGCGTGCCTGTCCACCGCCGACCGGACCGCCGTCGATGAGGAGCTTTCCGCCGATTCCGGGAAATTCGCTGGCTGCGGGGACAAAGCGATCGTCGCCGCGGCGAAGGCTGCCGCGTACCGGCGGGATCCGCGGTCGGTGGTGAACCGGGCTGCTCATGCGGCCAGTGAACGATTCGTGAGTATCCGTCCGGCACCGGACACCATGGCCTATCTGACCGCCTTGCTGCCGGTGAAGGACGCCGTCGCCGCCTACGCAGCACTCACCAGGATTGCCGACGGCGCACGGGCCTCCGGGGACACCCGGTCCGAAGGCCAACTCATGGCCGACACATTAGTCGAACGCACCACCGGTGTCCGCGGAGGCATCACCAAGGTCGAGTTGCAGGTCATCATGACTGACCGGGTCTTGTTTGAAGGCGACAGCGAACCGGCACGGATCCCGGGCTACGGCATCGTCCCCTCCGCCTGGGCACGGGATCTCCTCCGCCCTGACCCATCCGAGAACCCAGAACCGGCCACCGAACGCCACGCCTATGATGTGTGGCTGCGACGCCTCTACACCGCACCGGCCAGCGGCGACTTGGTGGCTATGGATTCGAAGGCCCGGCTCTTCACCAAAGCTCAGAGGCGGTTCATCGTCGCCCGGGATGACACCTGCCGGATGCCCTACTGCGACGCACCCATCCGCCACGTCGATCACATCACCCCCTGGCACCGGCGCGGACCAACCACTATCAGCAACGGGGCCGGACTTTGCGAAGCCTGTAACCACACGAAAGAAGTCAGCGGGTGGACAGCCCAGCCGCGCCCCGGACGTAGACACTCGCTCCGCATCACCACCCCCACCGGCCACTTTTATGATTCCACCGCACCACCCCTGCCCGGAGCAGCGAGGCCCGCGGACCCACCCGGCCCCTGATGGTTTTGACCTGGGGAGCTACTTCGCGCTAATCTTGGTAGTCGTTGTGCGTATCCCACCTCGATACGTCCATGCCCGCGTGGCGACTCGGTTGCAGAGTCACCTGGCCCGCGGGAATGGCCGAGATAACCGGGATCACTGGCTTTCAGCCCTCACCTGAAGTTCCGGTAGCGCATGCATAAGCTGAGCTTTCGCGCGGGGACTATGTCCCGGTTGTGAAGGCGTCACCGAACAAGAAACGAAGGCAAAAACCGTGCGTACGTACACCCCGAAGCCAGGCGACATCAACCGCCAGTGGCACGTCATTGACGCCACCGACGTTGTCCTAGGCCGACTTGCCAGCCAGACCGCAACACTGCTGCGCGGAAAGCACAAGCCGACCTTTGCACCCCATATGGATATGGGCGATTTCGTCATCATCATCAACGCCGAGAAGGTTGCCCTCACCGGAGCCAAGCTCGAGCAGAAGCGTGCATACCGCCACTCCGGTTTCCCGGGTGGCCTCTCATCGGTCAACTACGCAGAGCTGCTGGAGCAGAACCCAGTCCGCGCTGTGGAGAAGGCCATCCGAGGCATGCTTCCCAAGACTTCCCTGGCTGCTCAGCAGATCGGGAAACTGAAGGTCTACCGCGGTGCCGAGCACCCTCACGCTGCACAGCAGCCAAAGACCTTCGAAATTACCCAGGTCGCCCAGTAGTCCTGGCCACCACACACTAAGAAATTAATTCAAGGAGAACCGTGGCTCAGAACACTGAAGAGCTGAATGAACCAACTGAGGAGCTTACGAGCTACACCTCAGAAACCGGCGAGACCACCGAGGCAGCTGCCAAGGAACGTCCCGCCCTGACCGTCGGCGGCGGAGCCGTTGGCCGTCGCAAGGAAGCAGTTGCCCGCGTCCGGCTCACACCGGGAACCGGCAAGTGGATTGTCAACGGCCGCGAACTGGCCGATTACTTCCCGAACAAGCTGCACCAGCAGGAAGTCAACGATCCGTTCAAGATCCTTGATCTCCTCGGTTCCTACGACGTCGTAGCCCGCATCCACGGTGGTGGCCCATCCGGCCAGGCCGGCGCGCTGCGCCTCGGCGTCGCCCGTACCCTGAACGAGATTGACCGCGAGAACAACCGCGCCATCCTCAAGAAGGCTGGCTTCCTGACCCGCGACGCACGAGTGATCGAGCGTAAGAAGGCTGGTCTGAAGAAGGCTCGCAAGGCACCTCAGTACTCCAAGCGCTAACCAACCACGTGGACCGGCGCGCTTCCTCTTTCGGATGCCCGGCCTTCAGTGGTCCTAACGCCCGTCCGGTTACCGGACGGGCGTTAGGTGTTTAAGATCGGGATCGATCCCCTCTGAATTAGGATGTACATCGATGAGTAGATTATTTGGGACCGACGGGGTCCGCGGACTGGCAAACGACCTGATCACGCCCGAGCTGGCCATGCGCCTCGCCCAGGCGGCGGCTGTGGTCCTGGGCCACAACACCACCGACGGCAGACGGCCGACAGCAGTGATTGCCCGGGACCCCCGCATCAGCGGCGACTTCATCGCCGCAGCTGTCGAGGCTGGCCTGGCTGGAGCTGGTGTTGACGTGTTCGACGCCGGGGTCCTCCCCACCCCAGCCGCAGCATTCCTGGTGGCTGACCTGGACGCCGACTTCGGTGTCATGATCTCCGCATCGCACAACGCTGCGCCGGATAACGGCATCAAGTTCCTCGCCCGTGGCGGGAAGAAGCTCGATGACCGGATCGAAGATGCGATTGAGCTGGAACTCACCCGGCCAGCGCTCCGGCCCATTGGTGGCGACGTTGGCCGGATCAAGCGTTTCGCCGACGCCGAAGACCGTTACGTGGTGCACCTCCTGCAGACCCTCCCGAACCGCCTCGACGGCGTCAAAGTGGTGCTGGACTGCGCCCACGGTGCGGCCAGCGGCTGCTCGCCCCAGGTGTTCGCCGATGCCGGAGCGGAAATCGTCGTCATCGGCGCCGACCCCGACGGAATCAACATCAACGACGGCTGCGGGTCCACCCATCTGGGCCCCCTCCAGGCCGCGGTGCTCGAGCATGGCGCCGATCTTGGCATAGCCCACGACGGCGACGCCGACCGCTGCCTCGCCGTCGACCATGAAGGAAACATCGTTGACGGCGACCAGATCATGGCGATCATGGCCGTCGCGATGAATGCTGCAGGCACCCTGAAGGACAGCACACTCGTGGCCACCGTTATGAGCAACCTTGGCCTGAAGCTTGCGCTCCGGGAAGCAGGAATCAGTCTCCGGGAAACCGGTGTCGGCGACAGGTACGTGCTCGAAGGGATGCGCGACGGCGGTTACAGCCTCGGCGGCGAACAGTCGGGTCACGTCATCTTCGCGAAGTACGCCACCACCGGCGACGGCGTCCTGACCGGCCTGCAGCTCGCAGCCCAGGTGGCCCGCACCGGACGGACGCTGAAAGAGCTGTCCCAGATCATGAACAAGCTGCCGCAGGTACTGATCAACGTCAAGGGCGTCGATAAGGGAGCAGTCACCACCAACGAACACGTACAACAGGCCGTGCTCGAGGCTCAGGAGACGCTGGGGGAGACCGGCCGTGTCCTGCTTCGGCCGTCCGGCACCGAACCGGTGGTGCGGGTGATGGTGGAGGCTGCCGACATGGAAACCGCTCAGCTCACCGCCGACCGGCTCGCCGAGACGGTTCAGCTTCGGCTGGCTCTCAGCTCCGCCCAGGCCTAGACCAGCGGTCGCCCCGCCTGCCCTGCTTGGTGGGGCAGGCTAGGGGCGGGTCGCAAGACTGTCCCTGATCTCGGTCAGCAGCGCAATCTGTGGATCCACGGCGGCTTCCTCCTCGACGATGCCCAGACGGCGGTTCCGGTGCTCGATCATCTTGTTCATGGGCAGCACGATCACAAAGTAGATGGCAGCGGCGACCAGCAGGAAATTCACGACGGCGGTGAGAAGCACCCCGAATCGCACGTCGCCGAACGCCAGGAAATGATCGAAGTTCTGCACTCCGAAGATGAGGGCGACCAGCGGCATCAGCACATTGTTGACGAGAGCCTGGACAACTGAGGTGAAGGCGGCGCCGATGACGAGGGCGACCGCGAGGTCCACCACATTGCCCTTCATGATGAAGGTCTTGAATCCGTTGAGCATCCGCCTAGGATATCTGCCTAGCCGTAGTCGGGCGCATCGGGCAGGCCGGCGAACTCCTCAAGCGTCTCCACCTTCCCGTCCCGCATGGACGAAGCGGTTTCCGTCCCCACAAAGCGGTAGTGCCAGGATTCCTCAAGAAACCCTGTTGTCTCCTGGCGGCCCGCCGGATATCTGAGGATGAAACCGAACACATGGGCATTGTCGGCGGCCCAGATCCCGGCCGCAGTCTCCCCAAAACAGGACCTGAGGGTGCAGGCTCCGTCATCCTGGCCGATATCGAACGCAAGCCCCGTCTGGTGCTCCGAAAAGCCGGGCCGTGCCGAATAGTCGTCGGCGTCCTCGGCGCTGCCATTTGTGCTCACCCAGTAATCGTACGTATCCGCCTGGACGGTGTAGGAGCGGTACCCACTGACCAGGGTGAGCGCGACGTTGTCGTCGGACGCCGCAGCGAACATCCCCTCCAGGGCTTCGGCCGCATCGGGGCGCAGCATGGCATTGGCGCGGTCCGTGGCGAGGGGAACCGCCGGCAACACGAGCTCCGGCGGGGCATAGTCGACCGGGTCGAGCGGGCGGCGCTTATTGACGACGACTGTCGCCGTGGACGGGTCCGCGTAGTCGTCCGCCGCAACTGTCCTGGCCGGCGACGGCGACCGCTGGGCCGGTGCCGGAACTTCGCCACTGCTGAGGCTTGCGACGCCGGGCGCGGTGTCCATTGCAGGAGCGGACTCGGCGGCTGGAGCGGACTCCGCGGCCGGCGCTGCGCAGCCGGAGAGCGCAGCAACGCCGGTCAGCGCAGTGGCGAGGGCCACCGTTGTCACCAACAGCGGGCGAACAGACCGGCGACCAAAGCACGTCATGTTTTGCGGAGCAGCATTCGCCGCACTGAATGATCGGCTTCCTTGGTCAGCACCAACTGGGCCCGCCCCCGGGTGGGCAACACGTTGGCCATCAGGTTGGGCTCGTTGATCCGCCGCCAGATGCCGAGGGCTGTCTCGCGGGCCTCGTCGTCGGTCAGCGACGCGTACCGGTGGAAATAGGACTGCGGGTTGGCGAACGCCCCGGTCCGCAGCGACTGGAAACGCTGGACATACCACTGCTCAATGAAGGAGGTTTTGGCATCCACATAGATGGAGAAGTCGAAGAAGTCGCTCAACGCGAGGCCGGACCGGCCGTCGGCGCGGGTCCGGGCGGGGGCCAGCACGTTCAGGCCCTCCACGATCAGGACGTCGGGGCGACGGACCACCACCTCACGGTCCGGAACAATGTTGTAGGTCAGGTGGGAATACCAGGGGGCGCGCACCTCTTCGGCGCCGCTCTTGACCTCGCTGACAAATCTGAGCAGCCGCCGCCGGTCGTACGATTCGGGGAACCCCTTGCGCTGCATGAGGCCGCGACGTTCCAGCTCGTCATTCGGGTACAGGAAGCCGTCGGTGGTCACCAGTTCCACATTGGGGGTGTCCGGCCAGCGGCTCAACAGTTCACGGAGCACCCGGGCTGTGGTGGACTTCCCGACGGCCACCGAACCGGCCACACCGATGACGAAGGGGGTGCGGGTGCGCTGCTCGCCCAGGAAAGTAGTGGTGGCGGCGTGCAGTTCACCGGCGGCCGCAACGTACAGGGATAGGAGCCGGGAGAGGGGAAGGTACACCTCGCGCACCTCATCCAGGTTGAGCTCGTCGCCCAGCCCCCGCAACCGGAGAATGTCCTCAAGGTCCAGTGGGGAGGAGATCTCGTTGGACAGCCGGGCCCAGGTCTGGCGGTCCAGTTCGACGAAGGGTGTGAAGTTGCTCTCCGCACCATTGCCCGCGGTCACCCCGGGATTTGTTTCACTCACCGTCTGAATTGTGCCCGTTGGCGGCCCCAGATGCGAAACTTGGCCGGGCGCGGCGCCCGGATTCGGGGGTGCGCTGCACCCGATGCCCCGGGCTGACGGTACTCTTAAGCCCATGTGTGGAATCGTAGGCTACGTAGGCCGAGCAACAGTGTCATCAGACGGAACAACAGCGACGCACGGCGCGCTGGACGTTGTCATGGAGGGGCTCCGGCGCCTTGAGTACCGCGGTTATGATTCCGCCGGTGTGGCCGTCCTGACCCCCAACGGGGTCGAGTCCCGGAAGAAGTCAGGCAAGCTGAGCAACCTGGTGGCCGAGCTTGAAGCCAGCCCGCTGCCCGCGTCGATGACCGGGATCGGCCACACCCGCTGGGCCACCCACGGCGCGCCGAATGACCTCAATGCCCACCCGCACCTCGCTGACGACGGGCGGCTGGCCGTCATCCACAACGGCATCATCGAGAACTTCGCCGAGCTCAAGGCAGCGCTGCTGGAGCAGGGCGAAACCTTCCTCTCCGAGACGGACACCGAAGTGGCCGCCGCACTGCTGGGCAGCATCTACCGCGAAGTCGCCTCCGCAGGGGACCCCAACCCACTCACCCATGCCATGCGCCTGGCCAGCCAGCGGCTCGAGGGTGCTTTCACCCTGCTCGCCGTGCACCAGGACTCACCCGGCGTCGTTGTCGCCGCCCGCCGGAACTCACCGCTCGTCGTCGGGCTCGGCGACGGCGAGAACTTCCTCGGCTCCGACGTCTCCGGCTTCATCGACTTCACCCGCCGCGCCGTTGAACTGGGCCAGGACCAGGTGGTCACCATCACCCCTGACGAGGTCATCATCACCGACTTCCACGGTGCCCCCGCCACCGGCAAGGAATTCCACGTCGACTGGGACGCCGCAGCAGCGGAAAAGGGCGGCTACCCCTCCTTCATGGAGAAGGAAATCAACGACCAGCCCGACGCCGTCGCCCAGACCCTGCTCGGCCGTTCCGACGCGGCCGGCAAGCTCATCCTCGACGAACTGCGCATCGACGAGACCATCCTGCGCTCAGTGGACAAAATTGTTGTCCTCGCCTGCGGTACCTCTGCCTACGCCGGTCAGGTTGCCAAGTACGCCATCGAGCACTGGTGCCGGATCCCCACCGAGGTGGAGCTCTCCCACGAGTTCCGCTACCGGGACCCGATCGTCAACGAGAAGACCCTCGTGGTGGCCATCTCCCAGTCCGGCGAGACCATGGACACCCTGATGGCTGTGCGGTACGCCAGGGAACAGGGCGCCAAGGTGGTGGCGATCTGCAACACCAACGGATCGACCATTCCCCGCGAATCCGACGCCGTGCTCTACACCCACGCCGGCCCCGAGATTGCCGTCGCCTCCACGAAGGCCTTCCTGGCCCAGATCACCGCCGCCTACCTGCTGGGCCTGTACCTGGCGCAGCTGCGGGGCAACAAATTCGGCGACGAGATTGCCGACGTCCTGGCCGACCTGGCGGAAATGCCCGCCAAGATCCAGCAGATCTTGGACAACGCCGACAAGGTCAAGAAGCTGGCCCGCGATATGGCCGACGCCAAGTCGGTGCTGTTCCTGGGCCGCCACGTAGGGTTCCCGGTGGCGATGGAAGGTGCGTTGAAGCTCAAGGAACTCGCCTACATCCACGCCGAAGGGTTCGCCGCCGGTGAGCTCAAGCACGGTCCCATCGCGCTGATCGAGGACGGCCAGCCCGTCGTCGTCGTCGTTCCCTCACCGAACGGCCGGGATTCCCTGCACGCCAAGGTGGTCTCGAACATCCAGGAGATCCGCGCCCGCGGCGCCGTCACCATTGTGATCGCCGAGGAAGGCGACGCGTCGGTGGAGGCGTACGCGGAACACGTGTTCTACGTGCCGAAGACTCCCACCCTGCTGGCGCCACTGCTGACCACTGTGCCGTTGCAGATTTTCGCCTGCGAGCTGGCCTCCGCCAAGGGTTACGACGTTGATCAGCCCCGCAACCTGGCCAAGTCAGTCACGGTTGAGTAGCTGCCGATGATCGTGGGCATCGGCGTTGACGTAGTGGACGTCGACCGGTTCGGCAGGCAGCTGGAGCGGACGCCTGGACTGCGTGAACGGTTGTTCGTGCCGGCGGAGCGGGCGCTGAATCTGCGCTCGCTCGCCGCACGGTTTGCTGCCAAGGAGGCGGTGGCCAAGGCGCTGGGCGCCCCGGCCGGGATGAACTGGCAGGACTGCTGGATTGGGCTCGACGCCGCCGGTAGCCCTTCGGTTGAGGTCAAGGGCACTGTCGCAGCGGTCGCGGAGCTGAAGGGCGTCCACCGCTGGCACCTGTCACTTAGCCACGATGGAGGGGTCGCGACGGCGATGGTGGTCGCCGAGGCCGCGCATGTGGCACCTGCGCCTCCGTCCACCGGGATAGACTCCTAAGTATGCTTAGCGCCTATTCGGGCAGTGCGATCCGTTCGGCTGAAGCCCCCCTCCTTGCTGCCGGGCACAGCGACGCCCTGATGCAGCGGGCCGCTTACGGCCTGTACTCGGCTGCCGTGGCCGACCTGATCGGCAGTACCGGCGGCTGCTACGGGCGGACCGCTGTGGTTCTGGCCGGTAGCGGCAACAACGCCGGGGATGCGCTGTTCGCGGCGGCCCGGCTGGCAGCTCGGGGCGTCAGGACCACAGCAATCCTGACGTCCGGGTCCACCCACCCGGAGTCTCTCGACGCCTTTCACCGCGCCGGCGGGCGGAGTGAACAGCTCACCGCCGCGTCGGTCGACAGCCTCGTGGCCGCCACAGCCGGGGCCGACCTGATCATCGACGGCATCCTGGGAATCGGTGGAACCGGCGCCCTTCGTGAACCCGCCGCCAGCCTTGTCCGCGGGCTTGCGTCGGCGGCCACCGGCTCAGTGATCGCCTGCGATCTCCCCAGCGGCCTCGACGCCGACACCGGCGTTGTCAACGAACCGGTGCTGTCCGCCGATCGGACCGTGACTTTCGGGGCGCTCAAGTCCGGTCTGCTCACGGGGCCCGGGGCGCAGGCCGCCGGGCGGGTCAGCGTCGTCGACATCGGACTGGACGCGACCCTGCCGAATCCCGGGGTGTTCCGGCTGGAGCCCGCCGACGTCGCCGTCCTGTACCGGCGGCCCCGCCCCACAGACCACAAGTACACCCGCGGGGTGCTCGGCATCGCCGCCGGGTCAGTCAAGTATCCCGGCGCTGCTGTGCTTGCCACCGGCGCCGCTCTGGCCACCGGGGTGGGCATGGTTCGGTACCTGGGCCCGCGGTCGGTCGCGGACCTGATCAACAGGACCCACCCGGAAGCCGTCTGCGCGCAGGACACGGTCAAGGCGTCCCATGTGCAGGCGTGGCTGGTGGGCCCTGGCGCCGAGGAAGACCCCGACCAGCGGAAGCGCGCACGCGACGCCATGTCCTCCGGGCTGCCGACGGTGGTTGACGCTGGCGCGCTGCCCCTGCTGCCCCGCAGGCTGGGACCCCAGGTGATCCTGACCCCCCACGCTGGCGAACTGCAGACGGTGCTGGCCAGCCACCGGATCAAGGCAACCCGGCGAGACATCGAGGCAGCCCCGGCCGACCACGCCCGCAAGGCCGCTCAACTCACCGGTGCCACCGTGCTGCTGAAGGGCACAGTCACCGTGGTGGCCTCGCCGTCGGGAACGCTATTCAGCCAGGCCAATGGGACGCCCTGGCTCGCCACCGCGGGGTCGGGGGACACGCTCTCCGGCATCCTCGGTGCCCTCGTGGCAACGCTTGACGACGACGACGGCGACGCTGCCGTCCAGCGGATCGGGGTCCCGGCGCAGGACAAGTGGGCGGCCGTGGCCGCGGCGGCAGCGCTCCTGCACGGCATGGCGGGCAGCCGGGCGGCCGGCTTCGGACCGGTAGTGGTCTCGGAGTTGCCGCGATACGTGGGAGCGGTCCTCGCGGACCTGCTCAGCGGCCCCCCGCCCAGGACATAATTCACCCAATAGTCATCCGGTTGCGCTATGAAGGTAGCTGGACCGTTCACTTTTCAACCTTACGAAACACCCACATCAGGAGAACACATGGAACTTTGGCCCGGCGAAGCGTACCCCTTGGGTGCCACCTATGACGGCACCGGCACCAACTTTGCGTTGTACAGCGAGATCGCTGACAAGGTGGAGCTCTGCCTGCTCGACGATGATGGCGTCGAGGAACGCGTTGAACTGCACGAGGTGGACGGTTACGTCTGGCATGGGTACCTGCCACACATTGTCCCCGGCCAGAAGTACGGCTACCGGGTCCACGGCCCCAACGCCCCCGAAGAGGGTCACCGCTGCAACCCGAACAAGCTGCTCCTGGACCCGTACGCCAAGGCCGTCCACGGCCAGATGGACTGGGATCCGGCGCTCTTCGGCTATAACTTCGGCGACGAGAACTCCATCAACAACGACGACTCGGCGCCCCACATGATGCTCGGCGTCGTCGTCAACCCGTTCTTCGACTGGGACGGCGACCGGAAACCGCGTATCCCCTACCACCAGTCGGTCATCTACGAAGCCCACGTCAAGGGCCTCACCCAGCTTCACCCCGAGGTTCCCGAGGACCAGCGCGGCACCTACGCCGGTGTTGCGCACCCGGCCGTGATCTCCCACCTGCAGAAGCTGGGCATCACCGCCATCGAACTGATGCCGGTGCACCAGTTTGTCAACGACAGCACCCTGCAGGAAAAGGGCCTCACCAACTACTGGGGCTACAACACGATCGGGTTCTTCGCGCCGCACAACACCTACGGGTCCGCCGGTGACACCGGCGAACAGGTCCAGGAATTCAAGGCCATGGTGCGTGAACTGCACCTGGCGGGCATCGAAGTAATCCTCGACGTCGTCTACAACCACACCGCCGAGGGCAACCACATGGGCCCCACCCTGTCGATGCGCGGCATCGACAACTCCGCGTACTACCGGCTCGTCGAAGACGACAAAAAGTACTACATGGATTACACCGGCACCGGTAACTCCCTCAACGTGGGCAACCCCCACTCCCTGCAGCTGCTCATGGATTCGCTGCGCTACTGGGTCACCGAAATGCACGTCGACGGTTTCCGCTTCGACCTGGCGTCCACCCTGGCCCGCGAGTTCTACGACGTCGACCGCCTGTCAGCGTTCTTCGAACTGGTGCAACAGGACCCCGTGGTGTCGCAGGTCAAGCTCATCGCCGAGCCGTGGGACGTTGGACCCGGCGGCTACCAGGTGGGCAACTTCCCACCGCAGTGGACCGAATGGAACGGTAAGTACCGCGACACGGTGCGCGACTTCTGGCGCGGAGAGCCGTCGACCCTCGGCGAGTTCGCTTCACGCCTGACCGGCTCGGCCGACCTCTACGAGCAGTCAGCGCGCCGCCCGGTCGCGTCGATCAACTTCGTCACCGCCCACGACGGCTTCACCATCCGCGACCTCGTGTCCTACAACGAGAAGCACAACGACGCCAACGGTGAAGACAACAACGACGGTGAAACGCACAACCGGTCCTGGAACTGCGGCGAGGAAGGCCCCACCGACGACCCCGAGGTCAACACCCTCAGGGTCCGTCAGCAGCGGAACTTCATCGCGACCCTCCTGCTGTCGCAGGGGGTCCCGATGCTGCTGCACGGCGACGAGGTGGGACGCACCCAGCAGGGCAACAACAACACCTACGCCCAGGACTCCGAACTGAGCTGGATTCACTGGGACCAGGTGGACCAGCCGCTGCTCGAATTCACTGCCGCCGTGAACCGGCTGCGGTCGGAGCACCCCACCTTCCGCCGTCGCCGCTTCTTTGACGGACGACCGGTCCGACGCGGCGAGGGCGAGGCGCTGCCGGACATCGTCTGGCTGGGCACCGACGGCACCGTGATGGCGCCCGAGGACTGGGACACCGGGTTCGGCCGTTCCATCGGGGTGTTCCTCAATGGGCAGGGCATCTCGGGCCGCGACGCCCGCGGGCAGCGGATCACCGACCAGAACTTCCTGCTGCTCTTCAACGCCAGCGACGAGCCGGTTGACTTCACCCTTCCGCAGCAGGAGTACGCTCCGGCCTGGGATGAGGTCATTGATACTGCCGGCAAGTTCGCCGATTCGGACGCCATTCCGGCTGAAGCCACCATCACGCTGGAAGCCAAGTCAATGGTGGTGTTGCGGGCTCACGCCGAAACCGAAGATCTTGATCACTCGGTGGCAGCGTCCCTGGCCGCACTGGCGAACTCGCACCAGCCCGGTAACGCCTAACACCCACCGGCACCGCACCAGCAGGCACGACCCACCAGCACCAGTTCAGGAGTACATGCATGAGGACCCCGAAGTCGACCTACCGGTTGCAGATTCGATCCGAGTTTGACCTCAGGGCTGCCGCGGCGGTGGTGCCTTACCTGCGGGACCTCGGTGTGGACTGGGTGTACCTGTCACCGGTGCTGACCGCTGAACAGGGGTCGGGCCACGGGTATGACGTCACCGACCCCACGGCCGTTGACCCCGAGCGCGGCGGACGGGACGCCTTCGTGGCACTCTCGGACGCCGCGCACGCGGCGGGGCTCGGGGTGCTGGTGGACATTGTGCCAAACCACCTGGGGGTGCAGACACCCGGGCAGAACCCCTGGTGGTCTGCGCTGCTCAAGGGCGGCCAGGATTCGCCCTACGCCGAAGCGTTCGACGTCGACTGGGACGCGGCCGGCGGGAAGATCCGCCTCCCGGTCCTGGGCGACGGCGATGACGAGCTGGCTGCCCTGGAGCTCGACGGCGGGGAGCTGCGGTACTACGACCACCGTTTCCCGATCGCCGACGGCAGCTACGAAACCGGCGACACAGCTCAGGCTGTGCACGCCCGCCAGCACTACGAACTGGTGAACTGGCGCCGCGCGGACAGCGAGCTGAACTACCGGCGGTTCTTCGGCGTGAACACCCTGGCGGGCCTCCGCGTCGAAGTACCCCGGGTGTTTGATGAGTCCCACAGCGAGATTCGCAGCTGGTTCGAGGAGTCCCTGGTGGACGGGCTCCGGATCGATCATCCGGACGGACTCGCCGACCCTGCCGGGTACCTGGACCGGCTGCGTGAACTGACCGGCGGGGCGTACGTCCTGGTGGAAAAGATCCTCGAGCCGGGGGAGACCCTGCCCGCCGGCTGGGCCACCGAGGGGACCACCGGGTATGACGCGCTCGCCGATATTGACCGCTTGTTTGTTGACCCGGCCGGGCAGGCCACGCTCGAACGGGTTGCCCCGGCCGAGGATTTCCATTCGATGATCCACGGCACCAAGCGGGGGATCGCCGACGGGATCCTCCGGTCGGAGGTGCTGCGGCTGACCCGGTTGGTTCCAGCCGACGCGGGCCTTGATCCCGAGGACGCTGCTGACGCGATCGCCGAACTACTGGCGTGTTTCCCGGTCTACCGGAGTTACCTTCCCGGCGGTGCCGGGTACCTCGACGACGCCGTCGTCGCAGCCCAGGTGCACCGCCCCGACCTGGCCGCCACGCTCACCACACTGCACGGGCTGCTGAACCCGTACCTGGCCGATCCTGACGCGACCCTCACCGAGCTGGCCACCCGGTTCCAGCAGACCTCGGGCATGGTGATGGCCAAGGGCGTCGAGGACACCGCGTTCTATCGGTACAACCGGCTGACCTCGCTCAACGAGGTGGGCGCCGACCCGTCGATCTTCTCGATCAACCGGGTGGACATGCACAACCGGCTGCTGCGGCGCCAGCGCGATAACCCGCTGTCCATGACAGCGCTCAGTACCCACGACACCAAACGCAGCGAAGATACCCGCGCCCGGATCAGCGTGCTCTCCGAGATGGCCGACGACTGGGCCACAGTGCTCGGCCAGCTCGACGGCGCGGCGCCGCTGGGCGACCCGGCGTTCTCCTCGCTGCTCTGGCAGGCGATGATCGGTGCCTGGCCGCTGAGCCGCGACCGGGCCCACGCCTACGTGGAAAAGGCCTCCCGCGAAGCCGACTCCAGCACCCACTGGACCGCGCCCAACGAAGCCTTCGAGGACCGGATGCACTCCGCGGTCGACGCCGCCTTCGATACCCCGGCGGTCACCACGCTGGTCACCACCCTGGTGGAAAAAATCAAGGGCTACGGCTGGTCGAACTCGCTGAGCGCCAAACTGCTGCAGCTGACCATGCCGGGCGTGCCCGATGTGTATCAGGGCTCGGAATTCTGGGAAGACTCACTGGTGGACCCGGACAACCGCCGGCCGGTGGACTTTGAGGAACGGAAGCAGGCACTGGTCAACCTGGCCTTCGGAGCCCTCCCCGCCATCGACGAGTCAGCGGTGGCGAAGCTCCTGGTCGTGTCGCGGGCGCTGAAGCTGCGCCGCGACCGTCCCGAATTGTTCGCCGGGTACACCGCCGTCACCACCACCGGTGAGGCAGCGGAGCACATCTTCGCCTTCGACCGCGGCGGGGCGCTTACCCTTCTCACCCGGCTGCCGCTGGGCCTGGAACGCCGTGGCGGCTGGCAGGACACCGCCGTCATCCTGCCGGAGGGCAAGTACAGCTGCGCCATCACCGGGGCATCGTTCTCCGGCGGGCCCGTCCCGGCCGGAACCATCTTCGAGACCTACCCAGTGGCACTGCTGGTCAGGGAGGACGCATCATGAGGAACCAGTTCGACGTCTGGGCACCCAAAGCCACTAGCCTCTCGCTGACCGCGGGCGGGACCACCACACCCATGAGCCGGGCCGACGGCGGCTGGTGGACAGCGGGCGCGGCCCCCCTCCCAGCCGGCACCGATTACGGGTACCTGGTGGACGGCGCCACCACGCCGATCCCCGATCCGCGATCACGCCGTCAGCCCGACGGCGTGCACGGGCTCTCCCAGACCTTCGACCCGGGCGCCCACGCGTGGCAGGACGGCTCCTGGGTCTCGCCCGGGCTCAACGGGGGAGTGATCTACGAACTGCACATCGGGACGTTCACCCCCGAGGGGACCTTCGACGCGGCGATCGGGAAGCTTGACTACCTGGTGGACCTCGGCGTGCAGCATGTGGAGCTGCTCCCGGTCAACGCGTTCAACGGCACCCACAACTGGGGCTACGACGGCGTCCTCTGGTTCGCCGTGCAGGAAACCTACGGCGGACCCGCCGGCTACCAGCGGTTCGTTGACGCTGCCCACCAGCGGGGCCTCGGTGTGATCCAGGACGTGGTGCACAACCACCTCGGCCCCAGCGGCAACTACCTCGGCCAGTTCGCCCCCTACCTGACGGAGGGCAAAGCAAACACCTGGGGTGATTCCCTGAACCTTGATGGGCCACTTTCCGATGAGGTCAGGCGTTACCTCCTGGACAACATCCTCATGTGGTTCCGCGACTATCACGTTGACGGTCTCCGCCTGGACGCGGTGCATGCCCTGCACGACGAGCGGGCCACGCATATCCTCGAGGAATTCGCCGAGGAAACCGACAAGTGTGCCACGGACCTGGGCAAGCCCCTGTTCCTGATCGCCGAATCCGACCTCAACAATCCGCGGCACATCACGGCGCGGACCTCCGGCGGCTACGGGCTCGCCGGGCAGTGGAGCGACGACTTCCACCACGCCGTGCACGTCAACGTCACCGGGGAAACCACCGGGTATTACGAGGACTTCGACTCCGTGGCAGCCCTGGCCAAGGTAATGGAACACGGGTTCTTCCACAACGGAACCTACTCGTCCTTCAGGGAACGCGGCCACGGGCGACCCATCGACCCGGCCCTGGTTTCCGCCCACCAACTGGTGGTCTGCACCCAGAACCACGACCAGATCGGCAACCGGGCAGCCGGCGACCGGATGGGCGCAACAGTGACCTATGCGCAGCTGGCCCAGGCTGCCGTGCTGAACCTCGCCGGACCCTTCACCCCCATGTTGTTCATGGGTGAGGAGTACGGTGCCTCCACGCCGTGGCCGTTCTTCACCTCCCACCCCGAACCGGAACTGGGCAAGGCCACCGCCGAAGGGCGCCTCCGGGAGTTCGAGCGGATGGGCTGGGACGCCGATACGGTGCCCAACCCGCAGGACCCGGAAACGTTCGCTTCGGCGAAACTGGACTGGGCCGAGGTGGAAACGGGTGACCACGCCCGTCTCCTCGACCTGTACCGGCACCTGATCCGGCTCCGCCGCGAGACCCCGGATCTGTTGAACCCCGACTTCACCGCCGTGTCGGTGGACTTCAGCGTACCCGAGAAGTGGTTGGCCATCCGCCGCGGGGGGACCCTCGTCGTCGTCAACCTGGCCGACGACGAACGCACCATCACCGTGGACGCGACGCGGGTCCTGCTGTCGAGCGTTCAGGGCGAGAACCTGGCGGCCGGACGCCTGACCCTGCCACCGCGCGGGTCAGCCATCCTCAGCTGAGCCCGACAGCAACGACGCATCGCCCCGCCCCGAGACCTAGGAGAGACCATGACCTTCCACCCAGCAGATGACCGTTACGACTCGATGCCCTACCGCAGGGTGGGCCGCAGCGGCCTGCAGTTGCCCGCGGTGTCCCTTGGCCTGTGGCACAACTTCGGCGACGACAAGCCGTTTGCGACGCAGCGCGACATCCTGCGCCGTGCCTTCGACCTGGGCGTGACCCACTTTGACCTGGCGAACAACTATGGGCCACCGGCCGGCAGCGCCGAAACCAACTTCGGGCGCCACCTGAAGGACGATTTCGCGCCGTTCCGTGACGAGCTGGTCATCTCCAGTAAGGCCGGCTACGACATGTGGCCCGGTCCGTACGGCGAATGGGGATCCCGCAAATACCTGCTGGCCAGCCTCGACCAGTCGCTGAACCGGATGGGCCTGGATTACGTGGACATCTTCTACAGCCACCGGCCGGACCCCAACACCCCGCTGGAAGAGACCATGGGAGCCCTGGACACTGCTGTGCGCTCGGGCCGGGCCCTGTACGCGGGCATCTCCTCCTACTCACCGGAGAAGACGGTGGAGGCGGCTGCCATCCTGCGGGATCTCGGCACGCCGCTGCTGATCCACCAGCCTTCCTACTCGATGCTCAACCGCTGGGTGGAGAACGGCACCCCCAACCTTCCCGAGGTGCTGGAACAGGAGGGAGTCGGGTCGATCGCGTTCTCGCCCCTCGCCCAGGGTCTGCTGACCGACCGCTACCTCGACGGTATCCCCGAAGGGTCGCGGGCGGCGTCGGACAAGTCGCTCTCCGAGGCGCACCTGTCGGAGGACAACCTCCGCCGGGTGCGGGGGCTCAACACCATTGCGCAGGGCCGCGGGCAGTCGCTCGCCCAGATGGCGATCGCCTGGATCCTGCGGGAACAGTCCAAGGGCAGCGCGATCACGTCGGCGCTGATCGGCGCCTCCAGCGTCTCGCAGCTGGAGAACAGCCTCGCCGCCGTGAAGAACCTCGACTTCAGCCAGGACGAGTTGACGGCCATCGACGAATTCGCCGTCGAATCGGACATCAACCTGTGGGCCAAGGCCCTCGACGCCTAACCCGATGTTCGACGCCGAAGGGCTGGGGGTGCGGCTGGCCACCGACGCCGACTGGCCTGCCCTCTGGGCCATCATGGCACCGGTGGTCCGTGCCGGCGAGACCTACTGCTGGGACACCGGCATGTCCGAGGCGCAGGCCCGGGCCGAGTGGCTGGCCCCCGCCGATCCCTCGATGCACGTCTACGTCGCTGAGGCGACCGGCTCCGCCACCGGTGAAGGTGGTGCCGGAGGTGGTGCCGGGGCCGTCGTCGTCGGGACGGCTCAGCTGCATGCGAACCGGGCAGGCGGTGGATCACACGTGGCTAACGCGAGTTTTATGGTGGCGGGCGAGGCCGCCGGCCGGGGCGTGGGCCGTTTGCTGGCGCGGCACGTCCTGGCGCAGGCGCGGGAACAGGGTTACCGGGCGATGCAATTCAACGCCGTGGTGGAGACGAACACCCGGGCGGTCCGATTGTGGGAATCCCTGGGCTTCCGTGTTCTCGCCACCATCCCCGGGGCGTTCAGGCACCCCAGGGAGGGCTTTGTGGGGCTGCACGTCATGTTCAGGGACCTGTAGCCACCCTCGCGTCGCTGGGTGGCTACTTCCAGTAGGCAGCGAGGGCGGGGAAGGCACGTTCATACCCGGCGAGTAGCCGCGCGGCAGCATGGGCCGAGTCGATTAGTGGATGCAGCAGGAACGCCCGCATGGCTGAGTCGCGGTCGGCGTGTACCGCAGCATGCACCACTGCTTCCTCCACGGAGAGCACCTGCGCCATCAGGCCCAGCTGGTGCGGGGTCAGGGCCCCGGTAGGGAGCGGTGTCGCCCCGGTCCAGTCCAGGCGGGCGGGAAGTTCGACGACGGCGTCTGCCGGCAACGCAGGAAGCACACCCCTATTGCGTACGTTGACGATCAGCTCAGTGGGCTGATCGGTGAGCAGGGCCCGCATCGCCGCGAGGGCGATCCGCTCGTACCCGCCGCCGGCCAGATCGGATTCGTCGCGTTCCTCCGCCTCCGGGCGGGCCTCCGCGAGGTAGCCTTCCTCGCGGGCCAACCGTGCCCCCTCCCAGACGGCGAACGGCTCGGGTGTGGTCAACAACTCGGCGTACAGCTGCTCCTGCTGGCGGTGGAGAAACACGCCGCGGGTTTCGGCTGCGCCGGCCAAAGCCCGCACCGCTTCCCGGTGGTAGTAGTAGTAGAACAGGTACTCGTTGGGTACCGCCTGCACCAGCCGTGGCAGGTCCGGACCAAAGACCCTGCCCTCCTCGAACGAGGCGAGGCGACGCGGGTCGGCCAGCAGCGCGGGGAGCCGGTCGACGCCGTCGTACGTCAGACCACGCAGCCAGCCGAGATGGTTCAGTCCCACATAGTCGACGCCGCTGAGCGAACCCTCCACGAGGGGCACTCCCGCGGCGGCCGCGGACCGTGACACGAGCCCTGATGCCGAGTCGCAGATCCCGATCGCGCGGTCGCCCAGAATGGTCTGAACCGCCCCCGTCACCATGCCGGCCGGATTGGTGAAATTGATCAGCCAGGCGTCGGGGCAGACACGCCGCATGGATTCGGCGACCGCCAGCATCTGCGGTACCGACCGCAGCGCATAGGAGATTCCGCCGGCGCCCACCGTCTCCTGACCCAGCAGCCCCTCGTCCAGGGCAACCCGTTCGTCGAGCACCCGCCCCGCGGCGCCGCCGCTCCGGATAGCGGCGAAGACGACGTTGGCCCCCACCAGGGCGGCGTCGAGGTCGGCTTCCGCTGCAAGGTGGGGCCGGGCCGAGCCGGCGGGCAGCGGCATGGTCTGTAATACCCGGGAGATGGCCTTCAACCGGCCCGGATCCGAATCGTGCAGCACCACCTGGTCGATCACCCCGGCGAACTGCCCCGCCGACAGGGCCCGGTACACGAGGGGGACCCGGAAGCCGCCGCCGCCCACGATGACCAGTTTCATGAACCCTCCACGGTGTCGGTGAGTGCTGCGCCGGCCTCACACGGCCGCCGCGGTGCTCCCGGCGTCACAGGGATGCTGCGTGCCGGGAGCCTAAGAGTATTGTGCCGTACATGGGTACCGCGCATCGTTTTGATCCTCTGGCTGCCAGCCGCTCCGCGTCCGACCCGGAGTTCGACCTGCTGCTCAGCGGCTCGGTCTTCCTCGACATTGTCTTCACCGGCCTCGAGCAGCTGCCGACACCGGGCACCGAAGTGTGGGCCGACGGGATGGGATCGTGTCCCGGCGGTGTGGCCAACCAGGCGATTGCTGCTAGTCGGCTCGGGTTGCGCACCACACTCTCCGCCGCGTTCGGAGACGACGGCTACGGCGACTACAACAAGGGCATCCTGCGCGACCAGGAGCACGTTGACCTGTCCCGGTCCAGGACCTTCGAGAACTGGCATTCACCTGTCACGGTGTCCCTGTCCGTGCAGCGTGACCGATCGATGGTCACTCACGGCCACCCGTCGCCGGCCTCCGCCACCGAGCTGGTGGGTGACCCGCTCCCGGGCTGCCGTGCCGCCGTCGTCAGCGTTGAACCTGAGCTGGAGCCGTGGGCCCTCGCCGCCCGGGCCAACGGAACCCGGTTGTTCGGCGATGTGGGCTGGGACCCGACCGGGCAATGGTCGGGGAGTGCTTTGGACACCCTGCAATATTTTCACGCATTCATGCCCAACGACACCGAGGCGATGGCCTACACCCGCACCGACGACCCCTGGGCCGCCCTGTACGCGCTCGCCGACCGGGTGCCGGTAGCGGTAGTCACCGTCGGGCAACAGGGAGCCATCGCCATCGACTCCCTGACGGGCGAGGAGGAGTGGGTACCTGCTCTGCCGGTGAAAGCCTACGACCCCACCGGGGCGGGCGACTGCTTCGGTGCGGCGTTTGTGATGGGGGACCTGGCCGGCTTCTCCCTGGCTGACCGGCTGCGGTTCGCCAACCTGTGCGCCGCCCTGTCAGTGCAGGAGGTCGGCGGGTCCCTCGCCGCACCGGGCTGGGGCGACATTGCCGACTGGTGGCACCGGATGAGCGCATCCCGCGACAAGGTCCGCAAGCAGTGGCTGAGGCGGTACGAGTTTCTCGAGCACCTGGTGTCGGGAGTTCCGTTGGAAGCGGTGCGCCGGGCCTCGGCGACCATCGCCCGCCAGTCCGACGCATGATCCGCCCGGATGGTTCCGTGGTGGTTCGCCGCGAACCGCCCGCTGGGAGAATCCTGATGTGGGGAAATGACAGAATAGAGCAGTGAGTTTCTTAACTGATCCCCCGGCCGTCGAACGGCGGGTGGAGATTGACCTCGACGCAGTGCGCCACAACGTCAGGCACATCGCCGACGTCGTCAGCCCGGCCCGGCTGATGGCAGTGGTCAAGGCTGACGGTTATGGTCATGGCGCGCGGCAGGTGGCCCGGGCCGCGCTGGAATCGGGGGCCTCCTGGCTGGGGGTCGCCCACATCTCGGAGGCCCTCGACCTCCGCGCGGCAGGCATCGAAGCACCCATCCTGGCCTGGCTGCACACGGTCGAGTCAGATTTCGGTGCGGCAATCCGGAACGGCATCGACATCGGCGTGTCCGGGTGGGAACTGGAGTACGTGGTGGCGGCGGCCCGGCTGCAGGAACGGCCAGCGCGGGTGCAGCTGAAGATCGACACCGGGCTGGGGCGCAACGGCTGCCCCCCTGAAGAGTGGGACACGCTGATCGGCCGGGCGTTGGAGCAGCAGGAGGCGGGGCTGCTCCGGGTAGTCGGGATATTCTCCCACCTGGCCGTGGCCGATGAACCGGAGCGCCACGAAACCGACGAGCAGATCCGCCGCTTCCGTGAAGCGGTAGCCGTGGCAGAGGACGCCGGCGTCGACGTCGAACTTCGGCACCTCGCCAACACCCCCGGGGCCCTGTCCCGCCCCGACACCCATTTCGACCTGGTACGGGTGGGCCTCGGCATCTACGGGCTGTCACCCTTCCATGGCCAAAGTTCGGCAAGTCTGGGCCTGCGCCCGGCGATGAGGTTTGTGACCTCGGTAGCCAGTTGCAAGGAGGTCCCCGCCGGTCAGGGAGTCTCCTACGGCCTGACCTACCGGACCACCCAGCCCACCACCCTGGCCCTGATTCCCGTGGGCTACGCCGACGGCGTCCCCCGGGTCGCCACCGGCGCGCCGGTGCTGGTGGGAGGTCGCCGGTATCCGGTGGTCGGCCGGATCGCGATGGATCAGCTGGTGATTGACCTCCAGACCACCGGGATAGTGGGCACCGACCGGAGCCTGCTGGGTCATCCCGCAGTTCTGTTCGGGGGGTACCCGGCCGATCCCAGTGCCGATGACTGGGCCGATGCCAGCCGGTCGATCAACTACGAGATTGTGACGCGGATCAGCGGGCGGGTCCCGCGCACCTACCTGAACGGGACACTCCCCAGTGCAAACCAGTAACAGCGCCGACGTTCAGCACTGGACGCGCACCTTCACCGTCCAGTCGGCGGCTGAGCTGCAGCGGTTCGCCGCTGCGCTCGCGGCCGACCTCACCACCGGCGACCTGCTGATCCTCTCCGGAAGCCTCGGCGCGGGGAAAACCACCTTCACCCAGGGGCTGGGGCAGGGCCTCGGTGTCCGGCCCGGGGTCATTTCGCCCACCTTTGTGCTGGTTCGAGTGCACCCGTCCCTCACCGGCGGTCCCGCCCTGGTCCACGCAGACGCCTACCGGCTCGAGTCTCCCGCCGACATTGATGACCTCGACCTGGAATCCAGCATGGATTCAAGCGTCACCGTGGTGGAATGGGGTGCCGGGCGGGTGGAGCACCTCGCGGAGAGCCGTCTGGAGATCCGTCTGGAGCGGCCAGCGATGGCGGGTGCCTCCGCCGAATCGGACGAGGACGATGAGCCTCGCAGGGTTCTCATCACCGGCTTCGGTCAGCGGTGGGCGAATACGCCGCCGGCCGTCACCGCGCTGGATTAGGCTGGCAGGATGCTGATCTTGTCCCTCGATACTTCCGCCGCGGCGAGCGCCGCCCTCCTGCTGGACGGCGTCGTCATTGGGCGGTTCGCCACCGAGGACACCAGGACCCACGCGGAGGTGCTGGCTCCCGCTGTCGCCGCTCTGCTGGCCGACCAGGGAATCTCCGGAGCCGATCTCGACGCCATCGTGGTGGGCGTAGGACCGGGCCCCTTTACCGGGTTGCGGGCCGGGCTGGCCACGGCCAGGACCCTCGCCTACGTCTGGGACGTCCCGCTGCACGGCGTGATGAGCCTCGACTCGATCGCCGAGGATGCCGGTGCTCACGCCGGATCCGGAGAGTTCCTCGTCGCCACCGACGCCCGGCGGAAAGAGGTCTACTGGGCACGCTACCGCGCCGACGGGGGTGTCCCCGAACTGGTGGCCGGTCCGCAGGTGGGAGCGCCGACGTCGCTCCCTGCCCTGCCCGCCTATGGCAAGGGTGCCGGGCTGTACCCTGAGGCGCTGGCCGGGGTGGAGGGGTTCACCGACGTTCACCCGTCGGCGGCAGCGTTGGGACGCGCGGCGTACCGCAGGCTCACCGCCGGCCTGGAGCTGCTGGACACGACACCGCTCTACCTGCGGGAGTCCGACGCGCGGGTCCCCGGACCCCGGAAACGGGCCACGGCATGAGCTTCTCCCTGCGCGACCTGCTGCTCGCGGATGTCCCCGCCGTCGCACGGCTTGAGCTGGAGCTGTTTCCCATCGACGCCTGGCCGTTGGAAATGTTTCTCGACGAGGTGTCCCAGACCGAAACACGCCGCTACCTCCTCGCGGAAAGCGGGGGGCGGCTCGTCGGCTACGCGGGAGTGATGTGCATTGACACGACAGCCGACATCCAGACCATCGGCGTCCTTCCCGAGTGCGAGGGGAAGGGCATCGGGACCGCGATGCTGACCGAACTGCTGGCCGAAGCCCGCCACCGCGGCGCCACCGAGGTATTGCTGGAGGTCCGGGCCGATAACCCGCGGGCGCAGAAACTGTATACCCTGACCGGATTTGAGCACATCCACACCCGGCGCAAGTACTACCGCGACGGCGTCGACGCCTGGGTGATGAGGCTGATCCTGTGAACCGTGAGAACCCGCTGGTCCTCGGGATCGAATCATCCTGCGACGAGACCGGTGTCGGCATTGTCCGCGGGACGCACCTGCTCACCAACACCGTGTCGTCGTCGATGGACGAACATGTCCGGTTTGGGGGAGTGATCCCGGAGATCGCCTCCCGGGCGCACCTCGACGCGTTTGTGCCGACCCTCCGGCAGGCCCTCACCGACGCCGGCGTCACGCTGGGGGAGATCGATGCCATCGCGGTGACCTCCGGCCCGGGGCTGTCCGGCGCGCTGATGGTGGGCGTTTCCGGGGCGAAGGCGCTGGCGCTTGCCACCGGGAAGCCGCTCTACGCTGTGAATCATCTGGTGGCACATGTGGGCGTGGGAGTGCTCGACTCGGCGTTTCCCGACGGACTTCCCTCGAATCTCGGTGCCCTGCTGGTCTCGGGTGGTCACACGGAAATCCTCCGGGTCAACAATCTCGCCTCCGACGTCGAGCTGCTGGGGTGCACCATCGACGACGCCGCCGGTGAGGCCTATGACAAGGTAGCCCGCATCCTGGGCCTCGGGTACCCGGGCGGCCCGGCGATCGACCGCCTTGCCGCGGAGGGCAATCCGAAAGCGATCCGCTTCCCCCGGGGGCTCACCCAGCCCAAATACCTGGGAACGGCCGAACAGCCCGGCCCGCACCGGTACGACTTTTCGTTCAGCGGCCTGAAAACCGCCGTCGCCCGCTGCGTGGAGCAATACGAGGCCGACGGCGTCGACCTCCCGGTTGCCGACATTGCCGCGTCCTTCCAGGAGGCAGTCGTCGACGTGATTACCTCCAAGGCGGTGCTGGCGTGCCGCGAGCACGGGATCACCAACCTGCTGCTGGGCGGCGGGGTGGCAGCCAACTCGCGGCTGCGGACCCTGACCGCCCAGCGGTGTGCGTCGGCGGGGATCACCCTGACCGTCCCGCCGCTGTCGCTGTGCACCGACAACGGTGCGATGGTCGCGGCGCTGGGGGCGCAGATCGTGATGAACGGCGGGGAGCCCACCGGGCTGCGCTTCGCCACCGACTCCTCGCTCCCCGTCACCAGCGTGTTCGCCTGACCGGTCCGGGGATGGGGTGAGGCTCAAGAACGCTACTGCCGGAGCTGCGCGACCATGTCAAGGACGACGGCGCTGAGGTCGCCGTCGTGCTCGGCGGCAATCCGGCGCTGCCGCTGATAGCCGGCGCCGCGGGTGAGAATTTTCTCCACGTCACCGAGCTCCTCGACGCAGCCCAGCTTCTTCGCCACCGGCTGCAGCCGGTCGAGCACCTCGACCAGATGATCGGTGACGAGCTGCTCGTTGCCCTGCGCGTCGAGAATGATGATGGCTTCCATCCCGTACCGCGCGGCACGCCACTTGTTTTCCTGCACATGCCAGGGCGGCATGGTGGGGATGGTGCCACCGTTATCGAGGGTGGTGGAGAATTCGTCGACCAGGCACTGGGTCAGCGCGGCAATCGCTCCGACATCCTCCAGGGTGGACAACCCGTCGCACACCCGCATCTCGATGGTCCCGAGGTTCCCCACCGGACGGATATCCCACCGGATCTCGTTCACGGCGTCGATCACACCGGTGGTGAACATGTCCTGCACATAGGACTCGTACTCGGCCCAGGAGGGGAACTGGAAGGGAAGCCCGGCGGTGGGCAGCTGCTGGAACATCAGGGAGCGCTGCGAGGCGTAGCCCGTGTCGTCGCCACCCCAGAACGGCGACGACGCCGACAGGGCCTGGAAATGTGGCACATAGTTCACCAGACCATCCAGGACCGGCATCGCCTTGTCCCGGTGGTCCAGCCCCACATGGACGTGCACCCCGTAGATGACCATCTGCTGGCCCCACCACTGGGTGCGGTCGATCAGTTTGTAGTAGCGCTCCCTGTCGGTCACGGGCTGGGACCGGGGGACGCTGAACGGGTGCGATCCGGCGGAGAAGAGCTCAACACCCATCGGGTCCGTGACCTCGCGCACGGCCGCCAGGGAACGGGACAGATCCGCTTTCGCGTCAGCCACCGTGTGGCAGATCCCCGTCACCAGCTCCACCGTGTTCAAGAGCAACTCCTGCTTGATATGCGGATGCTCCTCGTCCTCCTGCAGCTCGGGGTGATTGGCCGCCACCCCACGCAGGACCTGATTGGCTACCGACACCAGTTCACCGTTGTAGCGGTCCACCAGGGCCAGCTCCCACTCCACGCCGAGCGTGGACTGTGCTGACTGTGCGAATTCGATCTTCATGGGCTGGCTCCTGACCGGTACCGGACTGCTGGAAAATTCTGCCTCGATATCACGTCATCCGCGGAAGAGAACTGTCCCAATATTAGAGCAGGAGTAGCATCGATACAGTGAAAAGCGCAGCCCACCGGGCGAACACTGGTAATCAGGCACGCCGTCGGGGCTTACGCCAGCCAGGATTGGCGGTCCTCACTCTCCTGCTCGTGACGGCCTGCACCCCCGCCGGAAACGGTGGTGGCACCCCCACCTCTGAGACCGGCCCGACGGCGTCGTCGTCAGCTGAACCGTCAGCTGAACCGTCAGCTGAACCGTCAGCGACCCCCACGGCGGGTGACGCGTTGCCCTGGGGGCCCAGCACCCAGAATTATGACGACGCCGTCGCCGCCGTCACCGCCATGAGCGCGGAGGAACGGGCCGGGCAGGTGATCGTGGGGTTCTACGCGGGCACCGACCCCGCTGGCCAGGAGCAGGCGATCAGGGACCTGCACCTGGCTGGCAGCATCGTCATGGGCGACAACGTGCCACTCTCTGCCAACGGAGCAGCGGATCCCGTGGCAATGGCAGCCGTGACCGGGGGACTGGCTGCGGCCGTTGCGGAGGATGGCAGGACCTGGCCGGCGGTCATCTCCGTGGACCAGGAGGGCGGGCAGGTCGCCCGCCTCGGGGCACCCCTGACAGCCTGGCCGACGCCGATGACCTACGGTGCTGCGGGGGACCCCGCACTCGTCGAGACGTCCATGGCAGCGATGAACTCCGAGCTCGCAGGACTCGGGTTCACCATGAACCACGCGCCGTCGGTGGACGTTACTACCGGCGCGAACGATCCGACGATCGGTGCGCGGGCCTACTCGGACGATCCGGCCCTGGTCGGCGAGCTGGCACCCGCCGCCGTGACCGGGATGCTGGAAGCGGGGGTGCTGCCCAGCGTGAAACATTTCCCCGGACACGGTTCGGTGCCGGCTGACTCCCACCTTGAACTGCCCGTGCAGACCGCAACCCTCGAAGAGCTTCAGACCCGTGACTGGGCGCCGTTCAAGGCAGCGGTCGACGCAGGGGTGCCCGTCATGATGATGGGCCATCTAGCGGTGGAAGCGCTGGATCCGGGGGTGCCGTCGTCGGTGTCGGCCCCCAACTATGAGGCGCTGCGCGGGCTCGGCTTCGACGGCGTGGTGGTCACCGATGCGCTGAACATGGCGGCCGTGGAGCAGCTCTACCCCGGCGGGCAGGCTGCCCCGCGCGCCCTCGCCGCCGGTGCCGACCTGTTGCTGATGCCCACCGACGCCTATGCCGCCCATGCGGGAATCGTTGCGGCCGTTGAGGACGGCAGCCTTCCCGATGAACGGTTGATCGAGGCCGCCACCCGGGTAGTCACCCTGATGCTGTGGCAGGCCGACCTGGCCACCGACGCGGTCACCGCTGCGCCGGGGGAGCAGACCGGGGCCAGCGCTGCGGCGTCCGCGGCGGCGGTTACCGTCCTCACCGCACAGTGCGAAGGGGATCTGTTGAAGGGCACCGCTTCATTGGTGGGCGGGACGGAGACCGACCGGCAGCGCTTTACCGACGAGGCCGGTGAACGGGGCGTCACCGTCGGACCGGGAGGGACAACGGTGTCCCTGGTCGGCGCCGGCGGCGGAGCGGCACCGGCGGAGATCGCCGTTGCCCTTGATGCACCGTGGTGGTTGGAGGCTGTTGACGCACCCGTCAAGGTGGCTGCCTACGGAAACACGCCGGGAGCCTTCGCCGCCGTGCTCGACGTTCTGACCGGTGATGCGACGGCGCCGGGACGCCTTCCAGTCGAGGCTGCCGGATTCGCTGCCGGGACCGGGTGCTGACGCCGCGCCAGGCAAAGCCCCACGCGTAGTCTTGACGCATGTCCACCCCAGCCCGCCGGTCGAAACGCAGACGGCTCCGCCGCGTGCTGCTGACCATCCTGCTGGGGCTCGTCGTCGTACTCGGCACTGCAGCAGCTGTCCTGCTCACGCCGTCGCCCGTCGAGGAAGCCGAGGTGGCGGCGGTCCGCGCCAACCCCGCCGTCCAGGTGATTGACCGGGAAGGCTACATCGCGCTGCTTCCGGCCGATGGCCCGGCAAAGACCGGGATGATCTTTTACCCTGGCGCGCGCACCGTCGCCGAGGCGTACCTGCCCTCCTGGGCGCCGATCGTTGAAGCCACGGGGATAGCAGTGTATCTGGCCGAGATGCCGTACGGGTTCGCCTCGCTCCGGGACGATGCCGCGCGGGACATCATCGCTGCGGAACCGGCAGTGGACTCCTGGTCGATCGGCGGTCACTCACTGGGCGGGATCACCGCCGCCCGTTATGCCGACGCCCACCCCGGTTTCGATGGGCTGCTGCTCTGGGCGGCCTTCCCCGAAGAAGAGGTTGTCCTGGCGGATGTACCGGGGCTCGAGGTGCTGGCCGTGACGGGGAGCCAGGATGAAATTGTGCCCACCCCGCTGGTGCGGGACCGGCTTGCGGCGTCGGCGGGTGGTGCCGACGTCGTCGAAATCGAGGGGATGGAGCATAGCCAGTTTGGTGCCTACCGGTCAATCTTCGGCGATGGTGACCCGACTATTTCCGACGACGACGCCCTGCGGAGCCTCGCCCGGGTGACTGCAGAATTCCTCGACGCCGCTGGTGTGGCCAGCTGAACGAGAATCGTGGAGGGACATGAGCGCCCATGTCCCTCCACGACTGTCCAGGATCAGTGGTCAGGAGGCGAGGTACCTCCTACTCCGCGACGGGTATGGACTGGGCTTTCAGCGCGTCGATGGTCTGCTGCTGCCCCTCCGCGAGTGCCTCCATCAGCGTGCCGGAGCCGCCAATCGCCGCACCGAAGCCGTCCGAGACGTCGGTGTAGGTCTGGGTCATAGTTGGGCCCCAGGTGAAGTTGGGGTCAACATTCGCTGAGGCTTCAGCGAAGACGTCGTAGATCTGCTGCCCGTCGTAGAATTCGACGCCGCCCGCGAAGGCTTCCAGCTCGGTCGCCGACTTCGCCGCCGGGTACAGTCCACCCAGCTCGTTGGCGAGGGCCAGCGCCTCAGGGTCGGTGTTCAGCCACAACGCGAACTCCGCAGCCTCGGCCGGGTGCTCCGATCCCTTCAGCACAGCGGTGGACGAGCCACCCCAGTTGCCGGCGGTCTCTCCGCCTGCTTCCCACTGCGGCATGGGGGCGACAGCCCATTTGCCGGCGGTGTCGGGTGCTCCGTCGGACAGGGTGGTGGCGCCCCAGACGGCCGAGACCCAGGTCCACTGCTGCCCCTCGTTGAACGAGGCGTTCCACTCGTCAGAGAAGGACGGGAGGGTGGACACGAGATCCTCGGACAGCAGGTCCTGCCAGTAGGTCGCAACTTCCTCGGACTCCGGGCCGGTCAGATTGACGTCCCAGCTCTCGCCGTCGTTGGCAAACCACTGGCCACCGTTCTGCCAGACCATACCGGCGAACCAGTTGACGTCTGTCTTGGGGAAGTTGGTGATGTAGGAGCCCTCCGCCTTGATCTGCTCGGCGGCGGCAGCATATTCCTCCCAGGTGGTGGGAACCTCAATGCCGGCTTCCTCGAAGAGGTCGGCGCGGTAGTACATGGCCATCGGGCCGCTGTCCTGGGGGATGGCGTAGACGGAACCCTCCTCGCCGAAGGTGGTCTGCCCCCAGGTCCAGTCAACGAACTGGTCGGCGGCCTCCGTGACGCCCGCGCACTCGGCGATATTCTCAAGCCCGTCCTGGACACGGAAGTTCGGCAGCGCGTCGTACTCGATCTGGCCGAGGTCTGGTGCGTTGCCGGCCTGGATCTGGTTGAAGAAGTTCTGGTAGGTGCCGGAGTTGCCGTTGGGGCCGGTCTGAACAGAGACCTGAATGTCGGCGTTCTCCTCGTTCCACAGCTCGACAACCTGGTCCATCCCTGGAACCCAGGTGGTGAAGGTCAGCTCGACGGGCCCGTCAGAGGCCTCGCAGGGTGCCGCTTCGGCCCCGCCACCCGAGCTGTCTTCGCCGGATGAACAACCGGTGAGAGCCAGCGCAGAGATGGCAAAGGCCGCGGTGACTTTTCCGTAGTGCACGCGCATTGTCTTTCCTATCGGTGGTAGTGCAGTGCGGGGGCGGCTGCCCCCGCACCAGGTGGTGCTGATGGTGAAAATCTGTGTGCTATTTGACGCCCCCGGCGCCGAGGCCGCTGCTCCAGAAACGTTGCAGGGCGAGGAACGCGATGATCAGCGGGACGATCGAGACGAGGGCTCCGACGATCACCAGGGACCGCAGCTCGGGGATCTGGCTGATCTGGCTGTTCCACGCGTACAGGCCCAGAGTGACCGGGAAGAGAACCTGGTCGCGGAGCATGATGAGCGGGAGGAAAAAGTTGTTCCAGATCGCCACGAACTGGAAGAGGAAAATGGTGACCAGGGCGGGAGCCATCAGGCGGGTGGACACGGTGAAGAAGGTGCGGATTTCGCCCGATCCGTCCAGCCTCGCTGCCTCGAGCAACTCCCCGGGGACGCTGGCCGCCGCGTAGATCCGTGCCAGGTAGACGCCGAACGGGCTGACCAGGCTGGGCAGGAACACCGCCCACATGGTGTTCGTCAGATTGGCCTGGCTGAAGATCAGGAAAAGGGGGAGGGCCAGCGCCGTCGCGGGGACAAGTACACCGCTGAGCACGATGTTGAAAATTGCCTCGCGTCCCTTGAACTCGTACTTGGCGAGCGCGTACCCGCACATCGCGGCAATGACGGTGCCGATCAGGGCGCCGATCCCCGCATAGATAGCCGAGTTCAGGAGCCACCGGCCGAACAGCCCGTCGCCGTAGGTGAACAGCCGGCCCAGATTGTCGAAGAACGTCCCGAACGAGTTCGCAGTGAACCACAGCGGGGCGGTCGAGGTGATTTCGCCGCCGGTTTTCGTCGACGTCGTGAGGAGCCACCAGATGGGGGTCAGGAAGTAGAGGGTGAAGACACCCATGATGAGCATCGCGGCGCTGCGCGACATGATGCTCTGGCGGGGGCCGCGCGGATTGTCATCCCGGGTATGCGGTGTGGGTCCTCCGCCGCGTGGGCGTTTGGGGGCGGTGGCTGGGGCTGCCGTCACTGGGTAACCTTCCGCTGGGTCGACTTCAGGAAGACGAAGGAGAGGATGAAGGTGGCAAGTGCCAGGACCACCGAAAACGCTGCGGCGAGATTGTAGTTCGGCACGGACGCGGTGGTGTAGACCGCGAGGTTGGGTGTGAACGTACTGTTGATTGCCGAGCTGAAGCTACGCAGGGTTTGCGGTTCAGCGAGGAGCTGCAGGGTGCCGATGATCGAAAAGACTGCCGTCAGGATGATCGCCGGGATGACCAGGGGGATTTTGATCCGCCAGGCGATTTGGATGTTGCTCGCGCCGTCGAGCCGCGCGGCCTCGTAGATTTCCGTGGGGATGGCCAGGAGGGACGCATAGATGATCAGCATGTTGTACCCGACATACACCCACGTCACGATGTTGGCGATGGCCCAGAGCACGAGGTTCGCTGACAGGAAATCGATGTTGGACGTCACCGCGCCGAAGGGTGAAAGCGACGGGGAGTAGAGGAAACCCCACATAATGGCGGCGATGACACCCGGGACGGCGTAGGGGGCGAAGAACGCCAGGCGGAAGAACTTCTTCCCCTTCAGCAGGGGCGAGTCCAGCAGCAGGGCGAACAGCAGGGCCAGCCCCAGCATGATCGGCACCTGCACAGCACCGAACACCATCACCCGGCCCACCGAAGCCCAGAAGGCGCTGTCCTGGAAGACCTGCTCGTACTGCACGAGACCGCCGAAGACCTGGCGGGGTGCCCCGAATGTCCCCTCACGTTCCACGGTGAGCAGCGACTGCACAATCGCGTAGACGATTGGAATGGCGTAGAAGGCGAGGAAGAGGAGCCCGAACGGTGCGATGAACAGGGCGACGGCGCGGCGCTGCGCCCCCGAGGACCGGTTCTTCCTCGCAACCTGGGGGGCCTTCGGCACCCCGGCCGGAGTGCTAGTGACTGTCATGGCCTGCATCCTTTCGGCCCCGAGCTGGGCCGTGGGCGTCGGTGGTTTCTGGTGTGGTGCGCACAACGCGGACTGCGCCAGCGGGAACGACGACGACACCGGCCACGGCCTCAGCTGTCAGCAGTTCCAGACCGCTGACCTGGTGCTTGCGGTCCTCGGTAGTGTGGTTGATCAGGAAGATGTACTCGTGGCCGTTCCCGCGCCGGGTGACCGACTCGAGGCCCGACTGCACCTCGGGGAGCACCACGCCGGCGGTCACCGCTGCGCGCAGCAGCAGGTCCTTGAGGACCCCGCTGTCCAGCACGGTTGCGGCATACCAGGCCTCCCCGGCGCCCGAGTGATTGCGGGTCACCGCTGGCGTGCCCGCGTGGGTGCCCGTGGCGTAGCTCAGGATCGCCTTGGCGGTGGTCAGGCGGAGCGCCTCGGACCAGAGGGTGGCAGGAGACCCGTTGTCGAGGGTGAGCGGATGCGCCGGATCGAGGGGGAAGAACTCTTCCGAGCGGATCCCCAGCAGGTCCCTGAACGCTCCCGGGTACCCACCGGGGCGCACCCTTTCGTTCTCATCGACGATCCCGCTGAAGAAGGTGATGAAGGCGGATCCGCCGTCGTCGACGAAGTCCTTGATGACTGCTGCATGCTCGTCCCGGATCAGGTACAGGTTGGGGACCACCACCAACTTGTAGCGGGAGAGGGGAGCACCCGGCGCGACGACGTCAACGGTGAGCCCCGCTTCCCAGAGCGCCGTGTAGGCGGCGTGGACCTGGCCGAGATAGCTGACGTCACCGGACGGGTGTGACTCCTGATCGTGGGCCCACCACGCCTCCCAACTGAACACCAGCGCCACCTCAGCCTGCACCGTCGTCCCGGCCAGCTCGCGCAGTTTCTTCAGGGACGCGCCGAGGCCGACGACGTCGCGCCAGGTCTGCGAATCGGTGCCGGCGTGGGGGAGCATCGCGGAGTGGAACTTCTCGCTGCCCTGCAGCGACGCGCGCCACTGGAAGAAGCAGAGGCCATCGGCGCCGCGGGCCAGATGACTGAGCGAGTTGCGGACCATTTCGCCGGGGCCCTTGGCGATGTTGCGGGGCTGCCAGTTGACGGCACCGGTGGAGTGTTCCATCAGTAGCCACGGCTGGCCCTGGGCGAGCCCGCGGGTGGTGTCGGCGGCGAACGCCAGTTCGGCCAGGGGCGCGTTGAGCCGGTGGTCGAGGTAGTGGTCGTTGGCAATGACGTCCATCTCCGGGGCCCAGGTCCAGTAGTCCTGATTGCGGATGTGGGCGGTCACCATGAAGTTGGTGGTGATGGGGATGGGGCTGTGCCGCCGGATCATTGCGGCTTCGGCCTGGTAGTAGTCAAGCAACGCGTCGGAACTGAAACGTTGGAAATCGAGTTCCTGGGTGGGGTTGAGGGCCGAGATGGTGGCCCTCGGGGGGAGGATCTGGGCCCAGTCCGAGTAGCGCTGGCTCCAGAAGGATGTTCCCCAGGCCAGGTTGAGAGCTTCAACCGTGGAGTAGCAGGCCTGCAGCCAGGTGCGGAACGCGGCGGCTGACGCGTCGCAGTAGCACAGGGCATTGTGGCAGCCCAGTTCATTGGAGACATGCCAGACGGTGACAGCGGGGTGGCTGCCGTACCGTTGCGCCACCCGCTCCACCAGCCGGAGCGCGCGCTCGCGGAATACCGGCGAACTGGGGCACCATGCCTGGCGGCCGCCAGGCCATCGTCGGGTGCCGTCAGGCATCTGCGGGAGGATCTCCGGGTGCAGGGACGTCAGCCAGGGGGGAGGGGATGAGGTCCCGGTGCCGAGGTTCACTGAAATGCCATTGGCGTGGAGCAGCTCGATGACCTCGTCCAGCCGGTCAAACGTCACGACGCCGTCGGCCGGTTCCAGCTCGGCCCAGCCGAAGATATTGATGGCGGCGAGGTTGACGCCCGCCTCCTTCATCAACCGGATGTCCTCGGGCCAGACAGCGGGATCCCACTGCTCGGGGTTGTAGTCGCAGCCGTAGACCAGCTCTCCGGTACCGGAGAGGTCGGTGACGCTGGTAGTGCTCGAATTCAACCCGGCTCCTCGTAGTTCGTGAACGTTCATTCCGAGGAAAGCCGGTGAATCGGATGCGTTCTGTGAACGCTCCCAGACTCGGCAAACAAGCTCGCCATCGAGATTTTCTGTGAACGTTCCCAGAGTAAGGCACGTCACATTTACTTGTCAACGGAATTATCGGCCCGCGGATGGAAAGCCGGCGTGGGGTGACCCTCAGGGGTAGACAAGTGCTCGGCTAAAGTACAGGTATGGAGTCAACGCGTACGCGCATCCGAAGGGCAACCATCAATGATGTTGCATCAGCGGCCGGGCTGTCCCGGGGGACGGTGTCGCGGGTGGTCAACGGGGAACGCTACGTGTCCGACGATGCAAAACTCGCCGTGGAAGAGGCGATCCTCCGGGTCGGGTACGTGCGTAACTCGGTGGCCAGGAACCTGGTCCGCCAGCAGTCCGGGGCTATCGGGCTGATCATTCATGAACCCCACTCACTGTTGTTCGAAGACCCCAACATCGGGTCGATCCTGTTGGGCGCCAACGCGGTGCTGTCGGCGGCCGACTACCAGCTGGTTTCCCTGATCATCGACTCCGAACGGGATAGCCGCCGGGTTGCGGACTATCTCCAGGGCGGTCTGGTGGACGGCGCAGTAATCGTGTCGGCGAGGGCCTCTGACCCGATTGCCTTGGCGGTCAAGAATCTCGGCGTGCCGGCAGCCTTCGTCGGACACCCACCGGGGATCCCGGATATCCCCTACGTAGCAATCGACAATGCGGCGGCAGCCGAGGCCATTACTGCCCGCCTGCTGGGCACCGGGCGCACCCGGGTAGGCATGATCGCCTGCGCGCTGGACCGTGACTCCGGCCAGGACCGGCTTGCCGGGTTCAAGGCCGCGATGGGGGACCTGTTCGATCCCGGGCTGGTGGTGGAATACCCGCTGTACACGTATGGGTTCGGGTTGGAGGGGATGCAGGAACTGCTGAGGCGTCGCCCCGACCTCGACGGCGTCTTCGCTGCATCCGACGCGGTGGCCGCCGGCGCAATGACAGCCCTGCAGGAAAGTGGCCGGCAGGTTCCGGAGGACGTGGGGATCGTCGGGTTCGACGACAGCAGCTGGGCGCTGCGGTGCAGGCCACAGCTGTCCACGGTCAGGCAGCCGGCGGATCTCCTCGGAAAGCGGGCGGCGGAACTGGTGCTGGCCCAGATCAAAGGATTGCCAAGCCCCGCGGAAGTGCTGGAGACGTCAGTGATGTGGCGGGGATCGGCCTGAGCTAGCGGAAGACATCGGGCGTCAGCGTCGCTCGGCCCGGGCGCGTTCGATCGCCACAGTGCATGCGTGGATTCCGCCCTTGCAGTAGTACATGTCGTCCGGGTAGCGGTGCCGAACCCAATGCAGTAGCCGGTCGGTGAGGCTGATCTGGGTGCGCACATCAGTAGGATCTTTCATCAGCCACCGGCTCGCGAGGAAGCCGGGCAGGCAGTGGACCAGGTCATGCGCGGTGAACAGCCGAAGAAAAGCTCCGCGGGGGTGTATTTCACGCTCAGCGGCGAGTAGGGTTCCGGATTCGGGGCCCAGCACCTCGGTGGCGTCAACCGATTCGAGATAACGGTACAGGTGTGCCATCACCCGGTAGTACCGGGCGCCGACATAGTGGCTCCGGCCCATACTGACGTCCTCGAGGAACGTTCGCAAGATGATATCGATACGGGGAGTGTTCGCTTCCATGGCCTGACTCTTCCAGCCGGCACCGACACTTTTCCTCGGGCCAGCGCTCCATCAGCGCCCGTGGCGGGCTCCGACGTCGGGCAGTTCCAGTGCAGCGCATGCCCACCAATCGGCGAAAGGGAGGTGCTAGCCGGCCACCGGCTCGACGACGATCGCCACCCGGTCCTCGCCGATCCGGGTCAGCACCAGCGTGGCCTTCTTCTTCGCAGAGGTCTTCCGGTTCTTGCCCGACCCAGCCAGCAGTTGACGGCGCAGTTCCTCCGGCGTCACCGACGTTCCCCGCTTCTTGATGTCGAGCACCCCGATCCCGTTCTCGCGCACCCAGGTCTTCAGGGCCTTGACGTTGTACGGCATCACCTGGATTACCCTGTAGGCGCGGGCGAAGGGCGTGTCCTGCAGGTCCGGCGCGCAAATATAGGCGATCCGCGGGTCCAGCAGATGCCCGCCCACCTGGTGTGCGACGTCGGCCACCAGGCCCGCGCGGATCACCGCCCCATCGGGTTCGTACAGGTACCCCTCCGGGGCGCCGATCGGTGGGCGGGTTTCGTCGTCGAAATCGGCTGCACTGGTGAGCTCGGCGGCCCCGTGGGAGCTGATGACGAGCGCGGAACGGCGCACGTCAGGTCGTTTGAGGGAGTTGAACCAGAGGGTCACCTCGGTGACGTCGCCGTCCACCGACACCCACTGCGCCTCGCAGCCAGCCGGCACGGCGGCGTGCGGGATCCCCGGGCCAAGCTTCACGCCGACCGGGGTGCCATTGTCGGCCAGCCTCTCGACAAACGACAGGGGAGGGGAGAACGCCTCGGGGTCGAAGAGCCGGGTGGTGCCCGAGGTGGAGGTGGTCCGGCGGGCCGGATCCAACCAGACGCCGTCATACCCGGTGAGGTCGAAGGATTCAGCGTCGCCGCCCACCACTGTTGCATTGGGCCAGGGCATCAGGTTCATGGTCGCGGCGGCGGCGGTGGTTTCATCAATCTCCACAGCGGTCACCTCGCGGTCGAGGCTCGCCAGAGCAATAGCGTCCGCACCGATCCCGCAGCCCAGATCGGCGACCCGCGTCAGGCCAGCTGTGACATACCGTTCGGCGTGGCGGGCAGCCACTCCGAGGCGGGTGGCCTGTTCCAGGCCCGCAGCGGTAAACAGCATGCGGGCAGCGAACGGCCCAAACTTCGTCTCCGCCTTGGCCCGGAGCCGGGACTGCGTGAGCGCCGCCGAGATCACCACCGGATCGTGCCCGGCCCTCCGCAAGGCGGTGCCCAGCCGGAGGGAGTCTGCCTCGTTGTAGGGCTCCAGCGAGTTAAGGAGCTCCCAGCCGGTAGGCGTCAGCAGGGGTGCGATTGGATCAGGGCTGGTGGACGCGCCGTCGTCGGCCATCTCAGTAGCCCCGGGCGTCCCCGGCGTCAGTGCCGATGGTGCTCAGGGTGATCTCCGGCGAGTTCTTCTCCACCCGGCGGAGTGCCCAGATGTCATTGAACAGGGCGAGGTACTCGCCGTCGGACCGGATCAGCACCTCGGTGCCGCGGATGGCGCTCAGCGCCGCCTGCGCGTCATGGGTGGTGAGGCGTGCCAGCGAGTACTGGAGGGGTTCCATCCGCATGGGTGCGCTGAAGTCGTGTTCCATCCGGTCAGCGACCACCTCGAACTGCATCGGACCCACGGCCGCCAGAACCGGCGCCTGATCGCCGCGGAGGTCCGAGCGCAGCACCTGGATGATGCCCTCGTGGCCCAGCTGCTCGATCCCACGCCGGAACTGCTTGAACCGGCTGGGGTCCTTGGAGCGGGCCACCCGGAAGTGCTCGGGGCTGAAGAGCGGGATCGGGGGAAACTCGACCGGTGCCTCGACGTAGAGGCTGTCACCCATGCGCAGGGCTGACGCGTTGACCAGCCCGACGACGTCGCCCGGCCAGGCCTCGTCGATCACTTCCCGTTCGCGGCCGAACAGCTGCTGGGCGTACTTGGTGGCGAAAGTCTTGCCGGAGTTGGCGTGGGTGACCACCATGCCGCGCTCGAAGACGCCCGAGCACACCCTGATGAACGCCACGTGGTCGCGGTGGGCGCGGTTCATGCCGGCCTGCACCTTGAACACGAAGCCGGAGAACGGAGCATCCACCGGGCGGGCGTCTCCGTTGATGTCCTTCCGCGGTCCGGCTGCGGGTGCCAGGTCGACCAGGGTGTCGAGGATGTGCTGGACCCCGAAGTTCAGGACAGCCGATGAAAAGAGGACCGGGGTGCCGGTGCCGGCGTGGAAGCTTTCCTTGTCGAACGGTTGGTTCGATTCGATCACCAGTGAGGCTTCATCGAGCGCGTCGGTCCAGGCGTCGCCCTCCTGGGCCAGTGCCTCGGCGGGGGTGAGATGCTCCTCGATGGCGAGGGATGCGCCAGCATTCTTGCGGGTGAACCGGACAAACTCATCCCGCTGCAGGTCCCAGACGCCGCGGAAGTCCCCGGCAATGCCGACGGCCCAGGTCAGGGGCATGGGGATCAGCCCGGTGCGTTCGGTGATTTCATCCATCAGGGCGAGGGTGTCCAGCCCGGGCCGGTCCCATTTGTTGATGACGGTGATGATCGGGATGTTGCGTTGCCGGCAGACCTCAAAGAGTTTCATGGTCTGCGTCTCGAGGCCCTTGGCGGCGTCAATGAGCATGACCGCGCAGTCGACGGCGGCGAGCACGCGGTAGGTGTCCTCCGAGAAGTCCGAGTGGCCAGGAGTGTCCAACAGGTTGATGACGGTGTCGCGGTAGGAGAACTGCAGGGCCGTGGAACTGATGGAAATGCCGCGGTCCTTCTCCATCTGCATCCAGTCGGAGACCGTTTCCCGGCGGTTTTCCTTGCCGTTGGTGGCACCAGCCGTCCCAATCACCCTGGCGTGCAGGGCGAGCGCTTCGGTCAGCGTCGACTTGCCGGCGTCGGGGTGTGAAATGACGGCGAACGTCCGACGGCGGGAAGCCTCCTGGGCGATGCCGCTGTGGCTCCGGGCGGAGGCCTGTACCTGCTGGGTCACGAAACTGCTTTCGAAAGATGGTGGGAGGGCCATTGATGGCCAGCTCCCCAGTCTACGGGGCGGAGTCTAACCGCGTCGAAGCGCGTCCTGCTCACCGGGAGGTGGCTTTCGGCGGGCATGAACGTGCATGCCCACCGAAACACCCTCCCTGGTGGGCAGGACGGAAGGACTATTGTTCAACCATGGACAGTGGGGAGGACCAGCACCGGTATGAGCGTCCCGACAACGCTGCCCTCCTGCAGCGCCGGTGCGCGGAAAAGCCGGGACTCGCCGGCGGCCGGGTGGTCCTGGGGCTGCATGCCTTCGTCAAGGGATGGATAGTGACCTTCGGTGTCTGGTCCGTCGTCACCCTCCTCGTGGCGGTTGCCGACGAGATTGCGAGCCCGGGCTCCTGGGCTCTGACCGCCTGGGGCCTGATTGTGATGGTCAGCTTCCTTGTTGCGCTCTTTGTTGGATCACCGGTGGCGCTGCTCCTCGCCCTGATTCTCCGTCAGGTCCGCAAGCAGCTGCTCCACGTGGTTGCCTTCGCCGTTGTCTTTGCTGGCCTCACCGCTGGAGCGTTCTTCATGCTGGCTCCGGTCATGCAGGCAGATTTCGTCCTGGCACTTGCCGCCGTCGTCGGGATCTCCGCCGGGGTAGGCAGGGCATCGATCATCCGCAATGTGAATCCCTGAGTCATCCGGGCCGGAAATCGTCCTGCGCTCGCAGCGCAATCTGGCACTCACCTTGACCGAGTGCTAACCAATGCATAAAGTCAGACTTGGCACTCTCACCATGAGGGTGCCAACTCCTTCAGGGAAGCGTGAGCCGGCACCGCGACGACGGTCAACGCCAACCGAAGGCCTTAATTCCATTTGTCACCCAAGCGAAGGAGAGGTCCGCGTGCCGGTCTCTATTAAGCCTCTTGAGGATCGTATTGTTGTCCGCCCACTGGAAGCCGAGCAGACCACTGCCTCGGGTCTGGTTATCCCGGATACTGCCAAGGAAAAGCCCCAGGAGGGCGAAGTTGTGGCAGTAGGCCCAGGCCGCGTTGACGATAACGGAAACCGCGTCCCCGTCGATGTAGCCGAAGGCGACATTGTCATCTACTCCAAGTACGGCGGAACCGAAGTCAAGCATGCCGGTCAGGAGTACCTCGTACTCTCCGCCCGCGACGTGCTGGCGATCGTCGTTAAGTAGTTTTCCCGAGAGAACCCCGGCCGTACAGGCCGGGGTTCTCTCGTCGGTGCGTGAAGACGCGCCAAGACCACCAGCAGTACCAGGTATTGCACATGCAGGATTTGCACAATGGAAGAGGAACACATCATGGCAAAGCAGTTGAAGTTTGATGACGCTGCACGCCGCGCACTGGAAGCGGGAGTCAACAAGTTGGCTGACACCGTCAAGGTGACGCTCGGCCCCCGCGGCCGCAACGTCGTGCTGGACAAGAAGTGGGGCGCCCCCACGATCACCAACGACGGCGTGACCATCGCCCGCGAAATCGAACTGGACGACCCGTTCGAGAACCTTGGCGCCCAGTTCGCCAAGGAAGTGGCCACCAAGACCAACGACATTGCCGGTGACGGCACCACCACCGCGACCGTTCTGGCGCAGGCACTGGTTACCGAAGGCCTGCGCAACGTTGCCGCAGGTGCCGCACCGTCGCAGCTCAAGCGCGGCATCGAGGTCTCCATCGAGGCCGTCGCCGCCCGCCTGCTGGAAAACGCCCGCGAGGTTGTCGGTCAGCAGACCGCCAGCGTTGCGTCCATCTCAGCCCAGAGCTCAGAGGTCGGCGAGTTGATCGCTGAAGCTTTCGAGAAGGTCGGCAAGGATGGCGTCATCACCATCGAAGAGTCCTCCAGCACGCAGACCGAACTGGTCCTCACCGAGGGCATGCAGTTCGATAAGGGCTTCCTCAGCCCCTACTTCATCACTGACGCCGAGCGCCAGGAAGCGGTACTCGAGGACGCACTCATCCTGATCAACTCCGGCAAGATCTCTTCGCTGCAGGAATTCCTCCCGCTGCTGGAGAAGGCGCTGCAGGCAGGCAAGCCCCTGTTCATCATCGCCGAGGACATCGACGGCGAAGCGCTGTCCACCCTCGTGGTGAACAAGATCCGCGGCACGCTGAACGTCGTAGCCGTCAAGGCGCCGGGCTTCGGTGACCGCCGCAAGGCCATGCTGCAGGACATCGCCACGCTGACCGGTGCCCAGGTAGTGTCGCCTGACCTCGGCCTCAAGCTGGACCAGGTGGGTCTTGAAGTGTTGGGTTCGGCACGCCGGATCACCGTCACCAAGGACACGACCACCATTGTTGACGGCATCGGCAGCGAATCCGATGTTGCAGACCGCGTCGCCCAGATCCGCGCCGAGGTTGAGCGCACCGATTCCGATTGGGACCGCGAGAAGCTTCAGGAACGCCTGGCCAAGCTGGCCGGCGGCATCGGAGTCATCAAGGTCGGCGCAGCAACTGAGGTTGAGCTCAAGGAAAAGAAGCACCGCATTGAGGACGCCGTGTCAGCGACACGTGCCGCTCTCGACGAGGGCATCGTTGCTGGCGGTGGCGCTGCGCTGATCCACGCCTCCAAGGCACTGGACACCGACGCATCGGTCCTCGCCCTCGAAGGCGATGCGGCAACTGCCATCAATCTGGTCCGCCGCGCTCTGGCTCAGCCACTGCGCTGGATCGCCGAAAACGCTGGCCACGAAGGCTACGTTGTGGTGCACCGGGTGGAGGAGCTTGAGCCAGGACACGGGTTCAACGCCCTCACCGGCGAATACGAGAACCTGGTCGACGCCGGGATCATCGACCCCGTCAAGGTCACCCGCTCCGCCCTGCGGAACGCGGCATCCATCGCGGCTCTGATTCTCACCACCGAAACACTGGTGGTCGAGAAGCCTGAGACCGACGATGAAGAGGGCCACAGCCACTAGCCCCTCAAAAGGCTATTCAGGCATCAACAGCACCCCCGGTCCACGGACCGGGGGTGCTGTTCATGAGTGGGCAGTTCTCCCCATCGCGGGATGCGGAGGTCCATGACATGCTTCAGGAGTGCTGCGAGACGGTGCACGGACAACGCGTGGCTAACGAAATTGGGGACATTCGGCTGTGACAGCTTGGGATATTGACGCGGCATCGGCGCAGGGGATCGTCGCCCGCACGGTCGAAGAGATGCTCGACTTCCATGTGGCGGGCGCCGACATGAGCACAGCTATTCAGGGGGCAGCAACAGCCAGCAACAGCGCCGGGATCGCCGCCGCCCTCGCGTCGGTGCACGATGAGTATGTGGGGTTGCTCATCAGCAACGCAACGGTCCGGGCCACCAACGCCTGCAATGGAACCATCCAGGCAGTGAACTGGTACGCCCAGGGCGATCTGGAGATGGCCGCCACCTCTCAGCACAGCGCCTCGCAGGTGCCCGAATGACCGCGGTGAGCTTCGCCGGGGTCCCCACATTCGCCGACTCTGACCTCCTCGACACCGAGGCCGGGTCGATCAAGACCGCCGGAGCCCGCGTCAACGAGATTGCCGCCAACTGCAGCACCGTGTGGACGGAACTCGGGGCCGTGTACCACGCACCCGAGTCAGCCCAGGTGCTGGCCGCCTTCACCCCGGTCGATGCGTTCGCCGAGGAAACCCAAACCGTCTCGGCGCTGATCGCGACAGCCCTCACCGATTTCGCTGCGACTGTCAGAACACTCAAAACCACCTACAACGCACTGGTGCTCGACGCTGGACAGACGTCTGGGTCGGAGGACGACAGTGACGAGGCCGCCGCAGCCGACCGGGAAACCCAGATCCTCGTGGATCAGCTGGCACGCGACTACGAAGAGGCGGAAGCAACCTGCATTGCCGCCCTGGGCGCCGCTAGCGGGCAGGTGTACTCACCGGGATGGGCTGACACGCTCGGTATTGGCACCTCAACGGTCAACGAAATCGCAGACCGGGTCCAACACTCCCAGGTCCACGTCCGGGTCCCCCTCGAGACGGTCCGCTCCCCACGGGTCTTTGACCTGGAACTGGGTCCACCGATCCGGCCCACCGGGCCGCTGCACATGGACGATATGCCCTACGACTACATCGATGCCCAAGGCAAAAAGTGGACCCAGACGCCGTCAGGCGTGCTGGTCCGCACGGGTACAACAGTCGACGTCGGCAGGCCACCGATCGACGGGGAGAACTACCGGCGGTCCACGCCGCAGCTGACCACCCCCGACCGGGTGACCTCGCCGCCGGATTGGGCACGTAACGCCGGGAGGGGACTGTTCGTCGTCGACGTCGGGATGACCGTGTGGTCGCACGGCACCTCCCAGTACAACGAAGATCTGGTTAACCACCCGGGCTGGACCGACGGCCAGCGTGCGGCGAGTGTGACAGAGGACCTGGTCATCGTCGGCGGCGCCTCCCTCGCCGGAGGAGCGGCGGGAGCGTTAGCCGGCGCCAAAGGCGGGGCGATACTCGGCGCAGCGATCGGCTCAGTGATCCCCGGGGCCGGCACCGCGGCCGGCGCGCTCGTTGGCGGTATCCTAGGAGCGGTCGGCGGCGGAATCATCGGCAGCAATGTGGGCGAACAGGTCGGCGAAGGGATCAAGGACGTATGGAACTCCCTGTGGGACTAGCCAGTCTCCTTGCCGGCCTCATCATGATCCTGTGCGGCATCAACGCCTACCGGGGCAGCTGGCGGAAGTGGCTGCAGCCGGGCCTCATCCCCAAGGTGGACAGCTACGTGGGCCCTGGCCTGCTCTATGGCGGGATCGGGTTCTGCCTCGCACCACTATCAGTGCTGCTCGCCGACAGCAATTCACCCCGACCCCTCACCGTCGTCGTGGTCTCCCTGGCTATCGGAGGCATTTTGGTGTGGCTACTGAGCACCGCCTGGCTCCCGACGTTCATGCGCCCCCGCTGGGTGAAGGCCAAACAGGGTAGTAGCGACCTTTTTCCAGCCAAACCGGGAGCCCGATGAGCGAGTTCGTCCCCGAAACGACAGCGTGCCTTGATTTCCAGCGACCCAGGGATTGGCTGCCCTCCCAGGTCGAGGGAGTTGACCTCGTGGTCCTGGCGCCCGCCCACTGGGGGCTGTTCAGACCCTCTCTGGTGGTGACAAGTCAGGCCTATGACGGAAGCATCGCCAAGCTGTCCACCTTCGCCATGGCTGCCGCCATGGGCGAGTTGAAGCACACCCACCTGATTGCCTGTGACATCTGGCAGCATCCGTCCGGACCGGGCCGGAAAATCGACTACACCCACCAGCTGAACGAGCAGGTGCTGCACGTGCAGCGGTGGACCTTCGCCCATCGGGGGTACGCGGTTGACCTCACCGCCACCTGCGCCACCACGCAGCTCACCTCGGTCGACTCATTGTTTGACCACGTGGCACGGACCCTCCACCTCCGAGGCGAATCATGAACGAGTACCCACACAAAGAACCGCGCATGGACCAGTTCCTGGCGCGCCATACCGGGGAGCAGCTCGAGGAGCTCTCCGGTATCGCCGGACGGCAGCCCTACGCCTCGGCGGGACCCTTGATCACTCCAGAAACACTCGAACTGCTCGAAACGGGATCCCAGGCGGGGAAACTCGGCCGACTCGTCGCCGGGAGCAGGTCAACCGATCTCGCCCCGCTGGTTGAGGCCGGACTGATGACCGGCAAGGGGACACTCACGCCGCAGGGCCGTCTGGTGACAGGACCCTGGCGCGAGTCCTTCGCCTCGGTGCGGGTGTCAGCTCAACACCAGGGCCGGGCTTCGAACTTTCAGGTCTGGATCAGTGCGGAGGGGTGCCTGGTGTTGGCCGGTCCGTCAGCAGCGGCGATGACCAGCGGGTCCGCTCGCGCCGACGTGCATCAGGTGGACTTTCTGGCAGCGGACCACCTGTACCCGGCGCTCGCTGCCTGGATCGGGATTGCGCCGGCCTGGAACGTAGCGTCGGCAATGACGGCCCTTGACGGCGAGCTGGTGGGTGCCCGGGTCCTCGACAAGACGGTGGCGCCCCCCGCCGGCGCGGATGAACCACTGCTCAATATGTGGCAGCAGCCCTGGGTCACGTGGCGTCTGGTCGTTGAACCCGCGCCCGAAACAGCGGTTCCGGCGACGTATGTGAATGCGGGAAGCGCCGGGCACTATCAACTGGGACGCGACGAGGCGGGCACCCAGCTGACCCCAATACCGTCAAGCGTCCTGTACCGGGTGATCGCCCAACAGATCGACGGACTGCTTCGTTAGCCTTCAGGTGTGTCCAACCGCACGCCCCCGGAATAGGGTGCATCCTGCAATCGTTTTAGGATTAGAGCCTGGCAGTCCGACCATCCCTCGGCCAGCTGCTACCGAAAGACCATCTGAGAAAGAGGCGACGCAGTGAGCCATCCGTCCCAGCGTGACGAAACCCACGACCCCTTCGGATTCGTGGGGCTGACGTACGACGACGTACTGCTCCTGCCCGGCCTCACCGACGTGATTCCGTCGGAAGCCGACACCAGCTCGCGCGTCTCCAAGCGCATTACCGTCCAGACTCCCTTGCTGTCCTCGGCCATGGACACCGTCACCGAAGCGCGAATGGCCGTTGCGATGGCACGGCAGGGCGGCCTCGGGGTCATCCACCGCAACCTCTCCATCCAGGACCAGGCCGAGCAGGTGGACCGGGTGAAGCGCAGCGAATCCGGCATGATCACCCACCCGGTGACCATCGGCCCCGACGCCACCCTGGCCGAACTCGACGAGCTGTGCGGACACTACCGGGTCTCCGGTCTGCCCGTGGTCGACGACGACGGCCGGCTGCTCGGCATCGTCACGAACCGTGACACCCGGTTCGTCTCCGAACACGAATGGCCCCACCGCCTGGTCCGCGCCGTGATGACTCCCATGCCGCTCGTCACCGGGCAGGTGGGAATCAGTGGGGAAGACGCGATTGGCCTGCTGGCCAAAAACAAGATCGAGAAACTCCCGCTGGTCGATACCGACGGTGTTCTCCGTGGACTGATCACTGTTAAGGACTTTACAAAAGCCGAGCAGTATCCCCTGTCCACCAAGGACGATGAAGGACGCCTGCGGGTCGGAGCGGCGATCGGCTTCTTCGGCGACGGCTGGGAACGCGCCATGGCACTGGTTGACGCAGGTGTCGACGCACTCTTCGTCGATACCGCCAACGGCCACAGTGCGGGCGTCCTTGAGATGGTGGCCCGCCTCAAGGCCGAACGGTCCCTCGCCCACGTCGACATCATCGGGGGCCAGGCTGCCACCCGCGAGGGTGCACAGGCGCTGATTGACGCCGGCGCGGACGGCATTAAAGTGGGGGTCGGCCCAGGCTCCATCTGCACCACCCGTGTCGTCGCTGGCGTTGGCGTACCCCAGGTGACAGCGATCTACGAGTCGGCCAAGGCTGCGATTCCCGCCGGTGTACCAGTGATCGCCGACGGCGGTCTCCAGTATTCAGGTGACATCGGCAAAGCTCTGGTCGCCGGAGCGGACACCGTCATGCTGGGGTCCCTGCTGGCCGGTTCCGCCGAGGCCCCCGGCGAACTGATCTTCGTCAACGGCAAGCAGTACAAAACGTATCGCGGCATGGGGTCGCTGGGCGCCATGCAGACCCGGGGCAAGAACACTTCCTACTCCAAGGACCGCTACTTCCAGGCGGACGTCACCGGCGACGACAAGTTGATCCCCGAGGGCGTCGAAGGCCGGGTTGCCTACCGCGGCCCGCTCGCGTCGGTGGCCTATCAGCTGGTGGGAGGGCTGCGCCAGACCATGTTCTACACCGGTGCACGCACCATCGGTGAGTTGAAGGCGAAGGGCAAGTTTGTGCGCATCACCTCCGCCGGTTTGAAGGAATCCCACCCCCACGACATCCAGATGACCGTTGAGGCACCCAACTACGGCACCAAGTAGACCAGGGCCTCGTGCGCCATGGCGGGCGGACCCTGTGACGGGTGGAGTCCATGACCGATAGTGAGCTTCGCCCTCCGCACAGTCCCCGGCCGAGGCTCTCGCTCGGGCCCTACGCACGGGCCGTAGGTCAAGTCCTCAAGGTGAGTTTCAAAGCCTCACCGGGCGCCGTCGTCATGAAGGTGCTGGGCTCACTGATCGCCGCGGTCCTGCCGCTGGTGACCACCTACTTTGCCGCGCTGACCACTACCGCCCTCGCCGAGGCCTATGCGGGGAATCCCGACGCCGGTCAGCGGGCTGTGGTCTATGTGCTGATCACCGCGGGCCTGGGACTGCTCTGGGGAGCGTTCACCAGCGTGGATCGCTATATCCAGCAGGTGATGAGTTTCCGGGTGGGCGCCGTGGTGGGCGATCTGATGTACGAGCGCTTCCTGGCCCTTGAGTTCTGGCGGTATGACGACAAGGACACCGTCGACCTCTACGACCGCGCCAAACGTTTTTCCGATTCGTATGCGCGCGTCCTGGACCGGATTGCTGCGATCTTCACCCAACTGGCCTCCGTAGTGCTGGCCATCGGAGCGCTACTGCTGGTCAGCTGGTGGGTGGCGTTGATCGTGTTGATCGCGATCATTCCCAGCGTCTACCTGCAGTTCAAGCTCTCCCGCGAGCAGATGGCCCACTGGAACACCCAGGTGGATTCACGGCGGCAGCGCCGGCTAATCGAGACGAACCTGATCCGCCCGCAACACATCGCTGAGATGCGGCTGTACGGCATTGTGAAGTACCTGATGGATCTGCGTTCCCGGCTCCGCGACGCCGACGAACTGCGCCGCCTTGAGTTCCAGAAACGCTATATCCCCAAACAACTGCTCGCCGACGCCCTGCAGTACGGTGCCGAGGTGGTGGCCCTCATCTGGGTGGTGGGGCAGATCATCGCCCGGGCCCAGCCCGTGGGACAGTTTCTGTACATCCAGCAGATTGTCAGCCGCGCCCTGACCACCGCCAACGCTCTGGTCAGCTCCCTCAGCTCCATCGATGAGGACCTCGCGAACCTCAAGGACTACGAGGAGTTCATGAAGTATCCGACGGCGGTCGGCGGCGGGGCAGCCCTCCCACAGCCGCCCACCGAGGTGCGGATGGAGGACATCACCTACACCTACACCGGGGGGAGTTCCCAAGTCCTCAAGGGCGTTTCCCTGACCATTCGGGCCGGCCAGCACATCGCCATCGTGGGGGAAAACGGTGCAGGGAAGTCAACGCTCATCAGGATTCTCGCGGGGCTGTACCGACCGGAGTCTGGCCGGGTGCTCGTGGACGGGAAAGACCTCTCCACCGTCGATATCAGGTCCTGGCACCAGCACCTGGCGGTGATGTCACAGGATTTCCTCAAGTATGAATTCGCAACCGCCGCGAACAACATCTACTTCGGCGATGTGTCTCTGCCCAGGGACGACGCCCGAATAGCGCGGGCGGCACACGACGCTGAAGCCCACGATTTCATCCAGAGCCTCCCGAACGGCTTCGAAAGCTTCGTCAGTAACTGGATGGAGGATCCCCGGGGGCGCAAGGGAAGCGGGCTGTCCGGCGGGCAGTGGCAACGCCTGGCGATGGCCCGCAACTTTTATCGCGGCGCTCCGTTCATTGTGATGGACGAACCGACGTCGGCAATTGATGCCCTGGCCGAACACAGGATTTTCAGCAGGCTCTTCGATGACAAGGACCACACCATCATTGCCATCAGCCATCGGCTCGCGACCATCGAGAAGGCCGACGTCATCTACATGCTCGAAGAGGGGCGGGTGGCGGAGTCCGGAACTCACGATGAGTTAGTGAATCTCCGGGGCCGCTACTTCAGGATGTTTGAAAGCCAGTTGGGGCTCGATCCCAACCCGGCCACCGGGGCGTGAGCTGATGACTCAGGCCGGGGTCTTGTCCTTCGGCTCCTGATTCGATGACTCACGGGCGTCCCGGCCATCAGCTGGTGACTCGCTGTCCTCGGATGCCCGGTAGTCCAGCTCAGCCCTCAGTTCCTCGAAGCGGGACTCGGTTTCAGGATCAACTTCCTGATCCTCCACGTATTCGAGATCCAGCTGGCGGTTGACCTTGCTGTTGAGAATCTCCACCTGGCTGTCCTCCAGGGGTGCCAGGTCTGCCGGAAATGACTGCTCCGGTGAAAGCCTGCTCTTGTCGCCCATCGCCCGTACCTTTCAACCACTGAGTTCAAACTCCCTTGCACAGGGCAGTCTACGTTGAAAGGCCAGCGTGGTCAGCCGGCGGTCTGGGGCGCGCCGGTGCGTCCCGAGCCCAGCACTTCAATCAGGTTTCGCAGCTCAGAGCGCAGCGTCTCCGACAGGAGCCCGCCGCCGACAATCAGTGACTGTTCAATGGTCTGCGCGCTGGCCAGTGCGCTCTTCCCGGCGTCGGAGACCGAAACCATCTGGATCCGCTGATCCAAGTCGCCGCGCACGCGCTGGACATACCCGTTGGTCTGGAGTTTCTCGATGGTCTTGCCCATGGTCTGGTTCTGCACACGGATCAGTTGGGCAAGCCGTGTCTGATTGATCGGACCGTGATCGTCCAGTACGCCAAGCGCGGTGTAACCAGCGTGGGTGAGGCCCAGCTCTACCAGGCCCGCGTTCCAGGCATGATCGACGAGGCGCGCCGCGGTGGTCAACAGCCTTCCCGTGGGCCACTGCTCCAAATCCTGCATGTCGATACTTCCTTCGGTAGTGGAGATCGATGGACAAGGACCGTGCCGGCTCCTGTGTCCCGGGACGCCATCAACCCTAGTCGCCTTGGCGCCGAAAAGGAAAGCAGACTTATCACCTCCGGGCCACGGAGGCCCGCGGTCGGCTCACGGATCCACCACTTCGCTGCCCTCGCTGAGCAGTTGGAGCGCCTCGCCGAGGCGGAGGAGACCGCGGCGGAGTCCTTGCAGGCCGCCCTGGGATAACCTTGGGGAGTGACTAACGAGATAGAAATTGGCCGAGGCAAGCGCGGACGCAGGGCGTATTCGCTCGACGACGTGGCGGTGGTCCCGTCCCGCCGCACCCGTGACCCGTACGACGTATCGGTGCAGTGGCAGATCGATGCCTACCAGTTCGAGATGCCAGTCATCGCGGCGCCGATGGATTCCGCCATGTCGCCAGCGACCGTCATCGCGATGGGTCGCCTCGGCGGTCTCGGAGTGCTCAACCTTGAGGGTTTGTGGACCCGGTATGAGGACCCTCAGCCCGTCCTCGACGAAATTGCCGGCCTGAGCACCGAGAACTTCAGCCCGTCCGCCACCCGCCGGATGCAGGAGATTTACAGCGCTCCCATCCAGGAGGGCCTGATCACCAGCAGGCTCGCTGAAATTCGGGAGGCGGGGGTCACCGTGGCGGGGTCCCTGACACCGCAGCGCACCCAGGAGTTCTACAAAACGGTGCTCGCCGCCGGAGTCGACATTTTCGTGATCCGCGGCACCACGGTTTCGGCCGAGCACGTTTCCAAGAATGATCAGCCACTGAACCTCAAACAGTTCATCTATGAGCTCGACGTCCCTGTGATTGTTGGCGGTGCCGCCGGGTACACCCCAGCGCTGCACCTGATGCGCACCGGAGCAGCCGGCGTGCTGGTCGGGTTCGGTGGGGGAGCCACGACGACGACGCGTCGCGCCCTGGGCATCCATTCGCCCCTGGCTTCGGCGATTTCTGACGTGGCAGCGGCCCGGCGGGACTACATGGATGAGTCGGGCGGCCGCTACGTGCACGTGATCGCCGACGGCGGGATGGGTGCCAGCGGTGACATCGTCAAGGCTATCGCCATGGGTGCCGACGCGGTCATGCTTGGCTCCGCACTCGCCCGGGCCGAGGAAGCCCCCGGCAAGGGTTGGCACTGGGGGCAGGAAGCCCACCACGATGAGTTGCCCCGCGGTGACCGCGTGAATATTGGCACGGTCGGTCCGCTCAAGGAGGTGCTGTGGGGGCCTTCCCATCACACCAACGGGACTTCCAACGTCATCGGCGCCCTGCGCCGGGCCATGGCCACCACCGGCTACTCGGATCTGAAGGAGTTTCAGCGGGTGGAAGTAGTGCTTTCCCCCTACCTTTCCAACGGCTGATTGCTAAGGTTAGGGGACGTAGTATCGAACCCGACGAAGGATCGCCGCCATGTCATCAGGTGTACTGAGCCCCAAGAACCGTGAAGACGCGATTGCAGCGTTGAAAGCCACCTCGGAGTCCGGGAAGGAACTGGACATCCTGATTGTCGGCGGCGGCGTCGTCGGTGCCGGGTCAGCGCTCGACGCCGTGACCCGTGGACTCGACGTGGGAATGGTTGAGGCCCGGGACTGGGCCTCAGGCACGTCGTCGCGGTCCTCGAAACTGATCCACGGTGGCCTCCGGTACCTCGAGATGCTCGACTTTGCCCTGGTTCAGGAGGCGTTGAAGGAACGTGGCCTCCTGATCCAGCGGATCGCCCCGCACCTGGTCCGCCCCGTGCCGTTCCTCTACCCGCTGACACGGCGCTTCTTCGAACGCCCGTACGTCGGCGCAGGCATCCTGCTCTACGACACCATGGGCATGACCTCCGGCAATTCCCGGGGAGTCCCCATGCACAAGCACCTCTCCCGCCGCGGCACCCTGCGGGCAGCGCCCAGCCTGAAGGACGACGCCATGGTGGGCTCGATCCGCTATTACGACGCCCTGGTGGATGACGCCCGGTATGTGGTCAACATGGTGCGCACCGCCGGGCACTACGGGGCCAAGGTGGCCAACCGGGTGACCGTCGTCGACTTCCTCAGGGAGGGCGAGCGGGTCGTCGGCGCCCGCGTGAAGGACCAGGAAACGGGCGAGCAGTTCGATATCCGTGCCAAACAGGTCATCAACGCGACGGGGGTCTGGACCGACGAGACACAGGCGATGGTGACCGACCGGGGCCAGATGAAGGTCAGGGCCTCGAAGGGGATCCATCTGGTGGTGCCACGGGACCGCTTCCAGTCCACGGTCGGCCTGATCCTGCGCACCGAAAAGTCGGTTCTGTTCGTCATCCCCTGGGGGCGGCACTGGATCATCGGGACCACCGACACTGACTGGGACCTGGACAAGGCCCACCCGGCAGCGTCCTCCAAGGACATCGACTACATCCTGGAGCACGTCAACAAGGTGCTGCGACGCCCACTCACCCGGGAGGACGTCGAAGGCGTCTACGCCGGTCTCCGCCCGTTGCTGGCCGGTGAGAGCGACTCCACCGCCAAACTCTCCCGCGAGCACGTGGTGGCGCACCCCGTTCCCGGCCTGGTAGTGGTGGCTGGTGGCAAGTGGACCACCTACCGGGTCATGGCCAAGGACGCGGTCGATGAGGCCACCCGGGCCCTCGACGAACGGGTCCCCGCCAGCTGCACCGAGACCGTTCCGCTGCTGGGGGCCGAGGGGTACAAGGCCGCCTGGAACAAGCGGGCCAGAATGGCAGAACGCTCGGGCGTTCATGTGGCCAGGGTGGAGCACCTCCTGCAGCGCTATGGAAGCCACGCCGAGGACATCCTGGCGTTGATCCGTGAGGACCGCGCGCTCGGCGAGCCGCTGCCCGGTGCGGACGATTATCTCGGCGCCGAGGTGGTGTACGCGGTCACCCACGAGAACGCGCGGCATATTGATGATGTGCTCACCCGCCGCACCAGGATTTCCATCGAATCCTGGGACCGCGGGGTATCGGCTGCGCCCGCCGTCGCCGCCCTCATGGCACCTTTCCTTGAGTGGAGTGACGCGCAGGTTGACCGGGAGGTCAAGCACTACCTCGCGCGGGTGGAAGCCGAACGGCTGAGCCAGGAGCAGCCCGATGACATCCTGGCCGACAGCGCCCGGATGGGTGTCGAAGATATTGTGCCGCTAAGCTAGGACAGCGGTTCGGACGCCGCGCCGCCTGTCCAACGCAACCTGCGAGAGGTCTACTGTGACCGAACGTTCTCTTGAATATCACGACGCCAAACTGACCACCCCTGACTTGGTGATCCTGGAAATGGTCGCGGCCAGCAAGGAAGAGGCGGCAACCCAGCTTGCCACGCGGCTGTTCGAAAATGGGCGGATCTCGCAGCTCGAAGGGTTCCTGACCCAGGTCAATTCCCGGGAACACCAGATGGCCACTGGTCTGCCCGGTGGGGTCGGGTTACCCCACGCGCGGAGCGAGTTCGTCACCCAGACCAGTATTGCTGTGGGGGTCACCAAGTACGGTCATAGCCTCGATTTCGGTGCCGTCGACGGTCCGGCCACGCTGATCCTGCTGATCGCCACCCCGGCGCAATCCTTCTCCGAACACCTCGAGGTGCTGGCCACCCTGGCTCGCTCACTCTTCAAGGAAAACTTCAGGGAGTCGCTCCGTCGCGCCCATGACACCGAGGTGATCGCCGAGCTGATCAACTCGACCCTCGTCTTCTTCGACCACTGAGCCCCGTCGCCGCCCGGGGAGGCCCGCTGTCGCGGCCCGGTGAGCCGCGGTCGTCGCCCACCACACCCTGATGGTGAGGAAAGTGGACATCGGAGGGCGACACTTCCCGCCCTCCGGCCTAGGTTGACCCCGCCGGTCCGGGTTGCTCACCGAAACGGTGCGTGAGTTAGCCCGGCAGCATGCCCGGGTCGAGGATCAGCATCCCGGCTACCCTGCCGTCGCTGTCGAACGCTATTCTGCCGGCCATCTCGCCCGCCTCGAAGAGTAGTTCGAGGTCCACGATCTGCAGGGCACCGTTTTTCCGCGTTGTCACCCTGCCTGGCTGCTCGTAGCCGCCGACGGCATCCACCACCGCGGCCCAGACCGAGGATAAGCCCTCGACGCTGACTGCCTCAAGCATCAGGGGGCTGAAGTGACCGCGGACCGTCGCCCAGTCTTGCTCCGCGCACTCGGCGAAGATCTGTTCGGCGAGGGTCACCAGCGCTGCCATACTGCGACGCTGGATTTTCCCTGGCGAGGGGGTGGGCCCGGCAGGCTGCCCGAAGCGCTGGAAGGCGGCCTGGCGGCTGATCCCCAACACGGATCCGATGTCCTGCCAGGTGGTGCCATGCCGTCTGGCCTGCTGGACCGACGCTGCGAGGAGCCGATCCACTTCCGCTCTGAGATCGACGACGGCACGCAGGGCGTCCGGCGCGGTCATCCCAAACGGCTGATAACCCAGCAGGTCGCGCACTATTGCGGTGCGGGATTCGACGTCACTCAGCGTCTTGCTGGTCGCCTGAGTGGACTCCTCCGCAGCAGCGCCGCCCTGTCCGGAGGACAAGGAATCAGGTGAGGGACTGGGGGAAGGCACAATGATTATGTTAGGCGAACGAACAGGATGCAGCCCGTACACACGACAGCGAAGGTGAAAGACATCCAGTCCCGTCGGGTGACCGAGATAGAGCGGTCCCGCAGAATGGGCCAGCGCGTAAGCAGAAGGACCACCCCTGCGATCAGGAGGCCTGCGGCCAGATACCAGAGGGCTGGCGGCACGGTGGTGAAATGGGTGAGGACAGAGCCAAAAACCAGCCAGCCGGCGACGGCGATGGCATGGGTGGCCAGGGCGAGCGCCGATTCGCGGCGTCCTTTGACCGCTACTGAGTACAGATACGACCCGCTGATCCATAGGACAATTGCCGGCGGGAACCAGAGGGCAAAGAGGTCGAGCATCAGTTGTTCCCTTCCAGGAGGGCGACGCCGAGGTCATCCACGGAGCCCGACACGTTGCTGAGCACCAGTGAGGCGCGTTCGGCGTCCAGGTCCAGGACCAGCATGCTGGCGAATCCGCCGGTCTGCCCGTTGTGCGAGCGGTAAGCGTCCTGTGCCGGATCGGCGGGCGTGCCGACAAACCACGCCAGGCCCATCGGGGTACCGGCCGCCGACTTCACCTGGTCGAGGGATGCCGAGCCGGGGGCCGTCCGGTCCAGCAGTGCCTCCGCAAGGAGTGCGAGGTCGGCCGTGGTGGAGCGGATCCCTCCGGCGGGTGCCATGCCGCCCATGGTCCAGGCTTCGGCCGCTTTTCCGGTCGCCGCGTACCCCTGGACCGCCTCCGGCTGGAGCTCGTCTGGACCGGAGGGGACATAGGTGTTGGCCATCCCCAGAGGATCGGTGATGCGCTCCCTGAGCAGATCGGCATAGGAGAGCCCTGCCCGCTCGGCAATCGCTTGACCGAGGAGTGCCGCTCCGAAATTCGAGTACCCGAACTCGCCACCGGTGGCGACGGCCGCGTTGCGCGCCTGCTCCAGCAAGTTTTCCCGGGTGTCGGTGTAGGGATTTCCGGCGGTGTAGTTGGTGAACACAGCCCGCACGGTGAAGCCCAGATCGGCGGGGAGGCGCGGTAGCCCGGAGGTGTGGGTTGCCAGTTGCCGGAGCGTCACTTTCGCAACAGGTGCGTCCCGCAGCTCCAGGATCTCGCCCAGTTGGGTCTCCAGCGTCACCTCGCCCCGGTCCACTGCATCGGCGAGCAGCATGCCGGTGAAAATCTTGCTGATGGACCCAATCTCAAACTCGGAGACTTCGTCAGCGCCGAACCCTGCAAACGACTGCCCATCGGGGTCCACGACAGCGGTCGCGTGTCGGCTGGTTTGCGGCGGACGGTGTCCATCCACCAGTTGGGCCAACCTCCCGTCCCCGCTGGTGTGGTCGAACGATGCCGGGGCGCGGGGCGCCGCCGCGGCCACCACAACCAGCGCCGTCGCAAGGCAGGCCAGAGGAATAAGACGGGTCCGCCATCGAAAGGTCATGCGTAAAGCCTAGATTTACAGGACTATTCCGTCAAGCCTAAGTTGACAACTATTCCGAGCGCCAGGAGATCCACAGCGCCGCATAGGAGCCGTCCAGGGCCAGCAGCTCGTCGTGCGAGCCCAGCTCGGTGATCCTGCCCTCCTCGACAACCGCCACGCGGTCTGCGTCGTGCGCCGTGTGCAGCCGGTGCGCGATGGCGACGACTGTCCTGCCCTCCAGGACGGCATTGAGCGACCGCTCCAGGTCACGGGCCGCCTGCGGGTCGATGAGCGAGGTTGCCTCATCCAACACCAGGGTGTGCGGGTCGGCGAGGACCAGCCGCGCGAGCGCCAGCTCCTGCGCCTGGGCCGGCGTGAGTTCGTGAGCACCGGATCCCACCTCGGTCTCAAGGCCAAGCGGCAGGGCGCGGGCCCAGCCGAGCGCACCAACGTCGTCCAGCGCCTGCTCAAGCTCGGCGTCCGTCGCGTTGTCCTTGCCGAGCCTGATGTTGTCGGCCAGGGAGCCGACAAAAACGTGGTGCTCCTGGGTGACGAGTGCCACCTCGCGGCGCAGGGCGTTGAGGGGACGGTCCACGAGAGGCACATCCCCGACGGTGACCGTTCCGGCGGTGGGCGGGTGAATTCCGGCGATTAGCCGGCCCAGGGTCGACTTGCCTGCACCCGAGGGGCCAACCATTACCAGCCGCTCACCGCGACGAAGCTCAAGGTCGACGCCATGCAGTACATCGTGTCCGGGCCGGTAGGCGTACCGCGCCTTGGAGACCAGAATGTCCTCGTTGAGTGGTTCGTGATCGGTCGCGTGCCGATCCGGCTGCACCTCCTTGATTCCCACGATGCGCGCCAGCGACGCGGCACCTACCTGAATCTCGTCGGTCCACATGATCAGCAGGTCCACCGGGTCGATGAGGCGGACCGCGAACAGGGCGACCGTTGCCACGACACCCGGAGTGACCACGTCCAGCGACGCCAGCCAGCCGCCCCAGAGCAGCACGCCGGCCACGGGCAGCCAGAAGGCGAAATCCGCGGCCGGGAAGAGGACCGTGCGCAGCCACAGGGTGTACCGCTCTGCGCGGTAGCTGCCACTCAGGGCGCCGTCGATGCGGTCGCGGCGCAGCGCGCCGAGTCCGAGGGCGTCAACGGTGCGGGCGCCCTCGATGGTTTCGGTGATCGACCCGTTCACCTCGGCGTAGGTTTCCCGTTCCTTCTGATAGCCGGCCGAGCTGCGCTTGAGGTACCACCGGGTCACCGGATACAGCACGGGGAGCCCCACCAGCAGCGCCAACGCCAACACCGGGGAGGTGATGACTGCTGCCCCAATGGTGAGCAGGATGGTGACAATGGACACCACCACCTGCGGGACGCCGAAGCGCACGGTGTGGGAGACGGCGTCGACGTCGTTGGTGGTACGGGAGACCAGATCACCCGTGCCCGCCTTTTCCACCGTCGACAGGGGGAGCGAAGTGACCTGTTCCATGAAGTCCTCGCGCAGCTCGGCGAAGACCGTTTCGCCGAAGACCATGCCGGCCCGGACTGCGAGGCGCCGCAGGACCGCCTGAACAATCAGGAACGCGAGCATAATCAGAGCGATGGTGGCGATGTAGTCGGAGGTGGTTCCGTCAACGACGGCGTCAACGACCCGCCCGAGCAGGACCGGGCCCACCAGCCCGGCGATGGCGGAACCGACGTAGAGGGCGACGACGCGGGAGAGGCCGCCGCGGTGGTGCCGGATCAGCCGCGCGGCTTCGGCGCGGACCTGGGCGGGCTCAGCGACAGGAAGTTTTCCCGAGGTGTCGGTGCCGACTGCTGTTTCACTCACTTCGGATAACCACGTTTCGGTAGGCGGGGTGGCGGGAAAGCAGGTCCTGGTGTGTTCCTTCGGCGGCAACGTGCCCATCCTCGAGGTACACCACGTGGTCCATCACGCCGAGCATGAGGGGGCTGGCGGTGACCACCACTGTGGTCTGATCAGGCCCACCGCGGATGCCCTTGAGCCGGGCGGCAATCCGCGACTCGGTGTGGGCATCGACGGCGCTGGTCGGTTCGATCAGGACCAGCGTTTCGGCGTCGGTCAGGAGCGCCCGGGTGAGGACGAGGCGCTGGCGCTGGCCGCCGGAGAAGCCCCTGCCGCGCTCGGTCACTTCGTGGTCGAGGCCGTCGTCGACGCCATCCAGGATGTCCAGCGCGCTGGAGGCATCGAGGGCGGCGAGGATCCGTGAGTCGTCATGCCTGGACTGGGGATCCAGTTGGGAGCGGAGGGAACCGGTGAACAACTGTGGGTTCGCCTCGCTGACCACGATCCGGCGGCGGATGTCCTGCAAGGCGATGTGGTGCAGAGGTTCGGCTCCCCAGTGGACCTCGGCGAGCTCAAGCACCTCGTCCTCGAAGCGGCCCAACCTGGTCGCCAGATCGGCCGACGCCGCGGTGTCCACCGACACGACAGCTGTCATCCGTCCGGGGTGGATGACGACGCCGGTGCGCGCATCATGCAGGGGGGACCCGGGCGGCGGTCCGGGGAGGGCGGTCACCTGATCGGCTACGTCCGGGTCGACGAGGAGAACGGCGATGATCTTCCGGGCGCCCACATGGGCCCTGATGAAACGGGCCACGCTGTCGGCTGCCGCGCGAATCGGCGTCATCAGGAAGATCGAGTAGCCATAGAGCGCCACCAGCTGGCCCGGTTCGATCTCACCGGCCAACGCCAGGTTCGCGCCCACCCAGGTGAACAGGACACTGAAGGCGCCCGCGATGAACACCTGGGAGGCTTCAAGATCGGCAAGCGAGTAGGCAACCCGGATTCCTGAGTCCCTGGTTTTGGCTGACCGTTCCCGGTAGCGGTTCACGAAGATGTGCTCGCCGCCGATCCCCCGCAGTACCCGCAGCCCTGCCACGGTGTCGGCACCGACGGCGGTCATCTTGCCTGAGGCCTCACGTTGCTCGCGTTGGCGGGCCTGCAGGGGGCGAACCACGAAGAGGAGCAGGCCACAACAGACGGGGACGCCGACGAGGACAATGATCCCGAGCAGCAGGGATGTCTGCGCGATGAGCACACACACCACGAGCCAGGCCATGATCGAGCCGGCGAGTCGTGCCGACACTGCATAGATTTCGCCGAGCCGGGTGGCATCCGATGCGGCGGTCGAAACCACCTCGCCGGTGGAAAGTTTCCTCGGCAGCGCGTCCCCGGTGCGGGTGATCTTGTACCCAATCAACCGGATGGAGAGAAAAGCAGCCTGGAGCCACCCGCTGATGGCAGTGCGGTGCTCAAGGGTGCCGGCCACTGCCTGCAGGATGGTCAAACCGATCAGGACCCCCACCCAGAGGAGCAGGCGGTCGACGTTTCCCCCCACCACCCCTTCGTCGATCGCCCGGCCCAGGACATAGGGCATGACCGCCTGGGCGACCATCCAGACGGTGCCGAACAGCACCCCGGCGAACAGGGTGGCCTTCTGCTTCGATGCCAGCCACAGCAGGTACCGGGAGGGGGATCGAAGGTCTGGGGATCCGGGGTCCGGATAGGGATACGAGCGCACGATCAACCATCCTAGCGTCTTTTGCGCCCAGTGATAGACATTTCCCAATCACTGGGTTCCGCCGGAGGGTGTTCCTGCTGGGTTACCCGGGCATTCGGTTTTCTACAGGGTGACGAAGTACCGTTAAGGGGTGCTCAAAACCGCGCTGAAACCCCGTTGGATCCTTTCGCTGATCCTCGCCATGGTGATTGCGGCGGTCTTCGTGCTTTTGAGCCAGTGGCAATTCTCCAGCTCAACTGGCGACGCGCCGCCACCAGCGAGCACCACAGAACAGGTGCAGCCGCTGACGGACGTCTTCAGCCCGGGTGTCCCGATGACTGCTCCGATCGCCGACCAGATGGTCTCCATGGACGGCGAATTCGTTGCCGGCACCGCCGTGCTGATCCAGAACCGGCTCCAGGGTGATCGGGAGGGATTCTGGCTGGTCTCGGCCTTCGCCGTCGACGGCGCCCCCACCTCCCCGGATAATTCCGGCGGTGAAACAGTTATCCCCGTGGTCCACGGCTGGGTTCAGGACGCCACGGCGGCCAGCAAGGTGCCCGATCTGGCGGGGCCCGGAGTTGTGGTGGGGCGTTTGCTGCCCGCTGAGGGCCCTGTCGCTGAGCGAGCGGCGGCGGGGCAGATCCCCATGCTGGCGACGGCGGAACTGACCAACCGCTGGGACCTGCCCATCTACGCCGGGTTCGTCGTGTCATCAGCCACGACCGTCAACGGTGTGGAACAGGTCCCCGAGTCACCGCTGGAGGCGGTTCTGGTTGGCCCGCAGCCCCAGGAAACGCCACTGAACTGGCTGAACATTTTCTATGCGGTCGAGTGGTTCGTCTTCGCCGGCTTTGCCTTCTTTCTCTGGTGGCGCCTGGTAGCCGACGATCACCGTCGCACATTGGAGGCGGCAGAGGATGAGGCCGCCCTTGAGCTTGAATCAACCACGAATGAGGTACGACAGTGAGCACCCCCGACGTCAACCAACCAGCAGGCGGCGGTCCCGGTACCGCCAAGAAAACCACGCGGCGGTTCGGTGGCACCCACGCCCAGATCCTCTCGGCGGTGAAGTTCTACAAGGTCCTGGCCTACGCCACCGGCGTCATGCTGCTTCTGGTGGTGGTGGAGATGATTGCCGCCTACGGGATGCAATCCCACATCATGATCGGTGGCCCAGAAGGGCTGTTCTCGCTGACCGACAAGGAATTCTCGGATACCGCCGCAGGATTCAACTTTTCCACCACCGTCCTGATCGTGCACGGGTGGATGTACGTGGTGTACCTGATTGCCGACTTCCGGTTGTGGCAGATGATGCGCTGGCCGTTCAAACAGTTCCTGCTGATGGCGCTGGGTGGGGTGGTTCCGCTGCTGTCCTTTATTGTTGAGCGCCGGATCCACCGTCAGGTTGACGCCGAACTCGGCGCCCATCCCGAAGCTGCCTCTCGGTACTAGGAGCCAGCGGCGCCGTCGTAATGTGCGGTCGGGGGTCGACGGCGACTATTGTTGACGGGTGACTATTCCCGCACCCGGACCCGGAATTTCAGGCGTTGCCGACTCCACCACTGACTCCGTCGAGGAGAAATCCGAGACCGGCCACCGGCCGGTGCTGGTGGTGGACTACGGCGCCCAGTATGCGCAGTTGATCGCCCGCAGGGTTCGAGACGCCGACGTGTACTCGGAAGTGGTTCCCCACACCCTCGATACGGCAGCACTCCTGGCGAAGAATCCGTTGGCGATCATCCTGTCCGGCGGCCCCTCCAGTGTCTACGCAGAGGGAGCACCCCGGGTCGATCCTGAGTTGTTCGCAGCAGGCGTGCCCGTGCTGGGCATCTGCTACGGCTTCCAGGCGATGGCCTCAGCCCTCGGCGGTTCTGTCGCCAAGACGGGGCTCCGGGAATACGGCTCAACCGACGTCGCCGCGACCGGCGCCGGCGGTTCACTGCTCGACGGTATCCCCGAGCATCAGAATGCGTGGATGAGCCACGGCGACAGCGTGCAATCAGCCCCCGAGGGCTTCGAGGTCCTCGCCAGCACCGCCGGAGCCCCGGTGGCCGCGTTCGCCGACGAGGATCGGCGCCTCTACGGAGTGCAATGGCACCCCGAAGTGAAGCACTCCTCGCATGGCCAGCAAGTGCTGGAGAACTTCCTGTTCAAGGGGGCACGCCTCGACGCCAACTGGACAACCGGCAACATCGTCGAGGAACAGGTGGAACGCATCCGGGCGCAGGTCGGAGATGCCCGCGTCATCTGCGGGCTGTCCGGGGGCGTGGACTCCGCCGTCGCCGCCGCACTGGTGCAGCGCGCCGTGGGCGACCAGCTGACCTGTGTCTTCGTTGACCATGGACTGCTTCGCGAAGGCGAAGCGGAGCAGGTGGAACGCGACTTCGTCGCAGCCACCGGTGTGAACCTGTACGTGGCCAACGAACAGAAGAGGTTCCTCGACGCGCTCGCCGGGGTCAGCGACCCCGAGACCAAACGCAAGATCATCGGCCGCGAGTTCATTCGCGCGTTTGAGGAAGCCGAACGGGCCATCATTGCCCAGGCGCAGGCTCACGGCGAGAAGATCAAGTTCCTGGTCCAGGGAACGCTTTACCCTGACGTGGTCGAATCCGGGGGCGGGGAAGGTGCAGCGAACATCAAAAGCCACCACAACGTCGGTGGGCTCCCCGAGGACCTCCAGTTTGAGCTGGTGGAACCCCTCCGTGCGCTGTTCAAGGATGAGGTCCGGGCCGTCGGGGCCCAGCTGGGGCTTCCCGCTGAAATCGTTGGGCGTCAGCCATTCCCCGGTCCGGGCCTGGGAATCAGGATTGTCGGGGACATCACGCAGGAGCGGTTGGGCCTGCTGCGGCGGGCCGACGCCATCGCCCGGGCCGAGCTGACCGCCGCCGGACTGGACGACGAGGTCTGGCAGATGCCGGTGGTCCTTCTGGCCGATGTCCGAAGCGTCGGCGTGCAGGGCGACGGCCGCACCTACGGCCACCCGATCGTGTTGCGTCCCGTCTCCAGTGAGGACGCCATGACCGCCGACTGGTCGCGCCTGCCGTACGACCTGCTGGCCCGGATTTCAAACCGGATCACCAATGAGGTTGAAGGAGTAAACCGGGTGGTGCTGGATATCACCAGCAAGCCGCCTGGCACCATCGAGTGGGAGTAGCCGGCTGGATCCGGGTCCGGGTATTTGCCCGTTCCCGGTGTTGCGGCCCCGTCCGCAGGCCCCTTGTCGGATAGCTTGGAAGACATGCCCCTCTGGTCGAGACCGTCAAAAATAACCGAAGAAAAGGAGACCACCGTGTCAGTGCAGGATCCCGGGGGTTCCGCTGGGAATTTTCTGCTGCCGTGGCTCAAGCAGCTCGGCACCCACGCGGGCACTGACACCCTGCTCCACTTCTCGGCAGCGGCGTCCAACAGTATTGATCTGACGCATGCCCACCCGTCAGGGCTGGCCCAGCTGCTCGCTGGCCGTCGCACCCGGCTGTCCACACTGCTTCGCGACCCGGGCCAGTACGCGGCAGCGATGAAGGCCGCCCGGGTGCTCCGGGCGAAGATCTACGAGCTCGGCACCGAGCGCGGGATCGACGTCGGCTACCTGGCAGCGGGGACCGCCGCGTGGCGCAGCGTCGACGATGACGGCAGGTCAGAATCGTTGACTGCACCAGTGCTCCTCACCGCCGTGTCATTGACAGTGCACGCGTCCCAGGACGACTACGAGCTACAACTCACCGAGCATGCACGATTGAACCCCGCCCTCGTGCGTCACCTGCGCTCCGCCCAGGGTGTGGCACTCGATGCCGAGGCCGTGGCCAAACTCGCCTACGGCACCGCCAGGTTTGACCCGCTGCCGGTCCTCGACCGGCTCCGCGCCCTCACCGAGGGGGTACGGGGGATGGCGATCGAGCATCACCTCCTCGTGTCCACCTTCGCCGACCTCGCCGACATTGCCGACGATCCGGCCATCCGCCCCGACCATCCGATCCTCGCCGCCCTGATGGGTGCGGCCAAGGACGGCCAGACGGCGCCGACCGCCCTCAGCGCGCCCGACCCCGGGGCCCCCATCGACGAACGCCACCCCGCCGAAGAACTGCTGATCCGGGACGCCGACTCCGCGCAGCAGCAGGTGCTCGACCAGATCGCCCAGGGACACTCCCTGGTGGTGTCGTCGCCGCCCGGCTCAGGGCAGACCCAGACGGCACTCAACGCTGTTGCGGCGCTCACTGAGCAGGGCAAGAGCGTGCTGGTTGTAGCCGAGCGCCGCGGCACCCTCAACGAGCTGGTGCAGGAACTCGACACGCTCAACCTCGGGTCGTTGGTCCTCCAACTCAACGCCAACATCAACGAACAGCAGCTGAAAGATCAGCTGATCCGCGCCATCGTCCGGAACGAGAAAGCCACCCGGCCCGAGCTCGACGGGCTGCATCAGACCCTAGTGGATCACCGCCACCAGCTGCAGGATCATGTGAAGTCGCTGCACAATGTGCGAAGCCGTTGGGGTTGCTCTCCCTACCAGGCGATGCAGTCCCTCGCTGAGCTCACCTCTCTGAACCCGGCCCCGGCAACAACTGTTCGCCTGCTGCGCAGCGTGATGGACAGCATCCCTGACCGCGCCGAATTGACGGGCAGGCTCCGCAGGGCTGCCGAGCTCGGCAGCTTCAGTGCCTCAGCCGTCGACAGCCCCTGGTACGGGGCGAAGCTGCTGAACCGCAAGGAAACCGAACGCGCGCACGAGCTGGCTGTTGACCTGGCCCGGGACATCCCCCTGCTCCGCGACAAAGTGCTGCGCGTGGCCGATCATTCCCAGATCAGCCTGGGGGGTTCGTTCACCGAGTGGGGTGAGCAGCTGGAACTCCTCGCCGCGGTGAGGGCCAGCCTCGATAAATTCACGCCGGACATTTTCGACCGCCCGGTCACCGACCTCATCACTGCCACCGCGTCGTCGTCCTGGCGCCGCGAACGGGCCATCGAAATGAGTTCGATGACCCGCTCACGGTTGCGCCGGGTGGCCAAAGAGTATGTGCGTCCCGGTGTGCATATTGCTGACCTGCACACGTCCCTGGTGGAGGTCCAGCAACAGCGGACGCTGTGGACCCGCTACGCCACCACCGAACGGCACCCCGCGGTGCCTACCGGTCTCGCGGAAATCAACAGTTTCCACCACAAGATCCGGCGTGAACTGGACGAGCTCACCAAGGTGCTCTCCACCACGCCCGGTCACGTTGACCTGGCTGCCATGCCGCTGGACGACCTCGGTCACCGCCTGGCCGAACTGGCGCGGGACAAGCAGACCCTCGCCACCCTGCCGGAACGTACGCTCCTCCTCGACGAGATGCGCGAGCACGGACTGGGCGAATTGCTCGATGACCTGGCTCGCCGCGAGGTGGGGCCGCGGCAGGTGGGTTCCGAACTGGAGCTCGCATGGTGGCAATCGGCACTCGACGCGATGATCAGTGGCGACGATTACCTTGCAATGTCCGACGGCGGAAGCCTGCGCCGGCTGGAAGCTGATTACCGGCTGGCCGACAACGCGCACATCGCCTCCGGCCCCGGGCGGCTTCGGTTTGCCCTCGCCGAACGGTGGCGCACCGCGCTGGCCGCGCACCCTGCTGAGGCGGAGACGCTGAAGGAGTTGCTCCGAACCGGGACGCTCGACCTCGCAGGGCTCAGCGCGCAGGACGACGATCTGGTGACGGCGTTGATGCCGGTCTGGGCTGCCAGCCCACTGATGCTGCCGATGGTCTTACCGGCGGACAAGACCTTCGACGCGGTGATCATCCTCGACGCCGAATCCATCTCCCTGCAGTCAGCTGTTCCCGCTCTGGCCCGGGGACGCCAGATTATTGCCTTCGGAGACGACCGGCTCGGCGGTCCCCAGAGCTTCAGCGTGGGAGCCGAATCAGTGCCGGGCACCGACCAGCTGACCAGCGTCTATGCTGCCCTCTCCACCACGCTTCCGGCTGTCGCGTTGAGCGTGGTGTACCGCGGCGTCGATAAGGCTCTGACCGGGTACCTCAGCGAGACCTTTTACGAGAGCAGGCTTTCCCGGTTACCACACGGCGCCGAAGTCACCGGCGCAGGGAGGGCCCTCACCGTTGACTATCTGCCTGACGGCACCGGGATGCCCAGCGCCGATCAGGCAGGGGTGGAGAGCGTTGCCGCCGAGGTTGGCCGCGTCGTGGACCTGGTGTTCGAACACATTCGCCGCCGTCCCAGCAGCTCCCTGGCGGTTGTTACTGCCAGTGCCCGCCATGCCGGGCGCCTGGGCCAGGCCATCAGGCAGCGCATGGCGGATCTGCCGTGGGCGGCCGACTTTTTCGCTCCCGGCCGGGAATCCTTCAGGGTAGTACCCGTGGAACGCGCCGCCGGCCTCACCCGGGATTGCGTGATCTTCTCCCTGGGCTTCGGCAGAACGCCGCACGGCAGGGCGCTACACAACTTCGGCCCACTATCCGCGCCCGATGGGCGGGGCCGATTCGTCACAGCCATGACCCGGGCACGCCACCAGCTGCACGTGGTGACCTGCTTCCTGCCCACAGATCTTGACCCGACCAGGCTCGAGAACGGTGCCCTGGACTTCTACGGATTGCTTGAGCGGGAGCTTGGCGAGCCGACCAATGACCCGGCCCTGGAAACACCGGCCCAGCCGGCTCCCGGCGCACAGGCTGTGAACGACGACCCGTTGGTCGCCGATCTGGTGAACCGTCTCCGTGATCGGGGCGCTCAGGTGCTCGACCACTACGACGGCGTCCTCGACATCGTCGCCACGGTGGCACCGGGTGCCGCGCCAGCCGCCGGATCATCCAGCACTGAGGCGGACGGCGGGGCACAGACGCCGCCGATGGCCATCGAATCGGACGGCACCGAGCGGTACCGAACCATGACGGTCAGGGAGCGCAGTAGGCTCCGCCCCCAACTCCTCGAACGGATGGGTTGGCGGTACATGCCCCTCTGGACCATTGAAGTGTTCACCGACCCGAACGGCTGCGCCGACCTGATTGGGAGCTACCTTGGTCTCCCTGGGGTATCAGGCAGTGGCCGGCATTCAGAGAGCAGGACGACCATGAACGGCAGCCCGCAGGATGGTCAGGCATCACCTCGGCCGGCGGTCGATGGAGGTCCGGCAGGTGGGGCTGCCGGGTTGCCGTCATCCGACGGGGTACTCCCCAAGCACGCCGCGGAGGATGAGGCCCGCTCCTGGGGAGAGACCGACGATTCCCACGAAGCGTGGTTGAAGGACCAGCGTCCGCCGCACTGGGACTAAGGGCGCCTCACCGGTACCCAGGCCGCGGCTGGGTTGTGACTGAGTTTGCGGCTGGCTTTGCGGCTGAGCTGAGCGGGTCAGGGCATCACCGACTCAGCGGGCGGGCTGGTGAGGACCAGATGCACCTGGCCGTTGCTGGACGACCCAGCCAGGGCGGCAGCGTTCGATGGGTCGGCCGCCACCACCACCAGACCCTCGCCATCGGTGCCGCCGGGCCAGGGCCCCGTTGGGTTGGCCGCCGCCGAGGCTGACGTCCACAGCACCGGCACCCCGCGGGCAATCACCGTTGAGGTGGTTGGAACCTCGAATCCGTTTCCCGAGCTGAGCACCACATCCACGTACTGGCCCGCCGACAGGAGCTGCACTGTCGACTGTTCGGCGGGACGCACCGGTACGGCTACGGTCCCTGCGGGGGCACCCGTGAGAAGCCCGGATCCCACGAAGGCCGTCGGTGCAAGGACTGCGTCGCGGAGCAGGGGAGTAGCAAGCTGTTCCCCCACCACTGCGCCGGGATCGTAGAACGAGGTGGACGGGACTGCCTCCGGCGGCAGGCTCAGGGTAGTCAAGTCGCTGGCCGTCAGGACTTTGCCGACTGGCAGGTCCACGGCCGCCGCAACCACGCTCACCCGTGTCTGCCCGGCCGGGATCAACGCCTCGACGGTGACCGCTGCCGCCAGGCACAAGAGGAGTGCCGCCAGTAACCGACGGTTGCGAAAGACGAACCTGCGCAGGACGTGGTGGGGCCATACCTGCCGCTGGGAAACCGTTCCGGATGCCATTGACCCACGCTAGAACGCCAGCGGCGTTGGTGGCCCAGCGGAGCGGCCTATGTGGACAAACCGCCGTCGATTCCGCCGCGGTGGAGGGATAGTCCTAGCTGGCGGCGGCAGTGGTCTTGGTGGTTGGTGTTGGTTTCTTGGCCGCGGGCGCGGATTCCTTGGCGGGCGTGGTGCTTCCGCCGTCGGACCCGCCGGTTGATGTCTCAGACGACGACGCGGTTGCGCTTGAGCCGCTGGTTCCGACATCGATCGACTTTTTGCTGTCGCGGGAATCGTTGCGGTAGAACCCTGACCCCTTGAAGACAACCCCCACGCTGTTGAACTTCTTGCGGAGCGAACCATCGCAGGATGGGCACACAGTCAGCGAGTCATCAGAGAAGGCCTGATGGATGTCGAAAGCGTGATCGCAGTCTCTACAGGCGTATGCGTATGTAGGCAAAGGAATCCTCCTGGACGAGCTAAATATGTGGGGCTTGATCACCCAAACCGGTACCGGCTGGCACTCTAAGGTCCCGAGTGCCAAGTCTACACCGCCGTGCTGGCGGGCCCGAGCCGGTGGAACGCCGAGGGGGTGAAGACTCCGGTGAGCGGCATGTCCAGTGCTGTGGCGATCAGTGATCCTTCCGGCAGCAGTTCATGATCGTACAGGTAGGCGGCTGCCGTGACATCCGGAACCGCCGACCGCAGTTGGGCAAGGAACCGGTCGTAGTAGCCGCCGCCCTGGCCGAGCCGGGTCCCGCTGCGGTCGACGGCGAGACCGGGCACCAGCACGAGGGCGAACCGGCCATGGCGAGCCAGTAGCTCGGCATAGTGGAATCGCTGTCCGACCGGTTCGAGCAGGGGTGCGCGGGGACTGCGGCGCAGCTCGACGCCGGTGTGCCACCTGCACCAGGACAGCTGGTAAGCCGGCTCGCAAATTGGCACAACGACGTCCATCCCCGTCCGGGTGAGCGTCTCCAGGAGATCAAGTGTTCCGGGTTCCGGGTCCATCGACAGGTAAGCGGCCACCAGAGCTCCGTTGGCGGGCCCCGGCCGATGTGCCAGCCAGTCAATGACCTGCTTCTGCAGTCCGGTAGAGGATCGCGAGCGGGCGGCGTCGGACATCGCCTGCCGTTCGGCCCGGAAGCGATGCCGGGCTGCTTCCTTGAGCCCCGCAGGGGTGGTGGGTTCCATACGCTCACACTTTACCGAGGCCCACACGCCGGTGACGCCCCCAGCGGGGTGGCACGATCAGGGTGCTGCCGTTATGTAGGGTGGTGTCATGACCTCACGAGTGAACAAGGCTGTCATCCCCGCTGCGGGACTTGGCACGCGCTTTCTTCCCGCCACCAAGGCGATGCCCAAGGAAATGCTCCCGGTAGTGGACAAGCCAGCCATCCAGTATGTGGTCGAGGAGGCAGTCAATGCTGGCATGACCGACATCCTGATGATCACTGGGCGAAACAAGCGCTCGCTTGAGGACCACTTCGACAGGGTGCCGTTCATCGAGCAGACGCTTGAGGCCAAGGGTGATCTTGAGAAGCTGGCAGCGGTGCGGTACCCCTCCGAACTCGGGGACATCCACTACCTGCGCCAGGGCGATCCGAAGGGTCTGGGGCACGCTGTGCTCCGGGCGAAGCTGCACGTCGGCAACGAGCCGTTCGCCGTCCTGCTGGGCGATGACCTCATCGACGAGCGCGATGTCCTGCTGCAGACCATGATTGAAGTGCAGGAGAAAACCGGTGGATCGGTGATCGCCCTGATCGAAGTTGATCCGGATCAGATCAGCGCCTACGGCTGCGCTGACATCTCCGCCATCGACGGCGAGGACTATGTCCGGGTCAGCGAGCTGGTGGAGAAGCCGGCCGTCGACGAGGCTCCGTCCAACCTGGCCGTCATCGGCCGGTACGTGCTCCACCCCAGAGTCTTCGACGTCCTCGAAACCACCGGACCGGGTCGTGGCGGGGAAATCCAGCTCACCGACGCCCTGCAGACCCTCGCCTCCGCTGAGGGCGAAGGATCCGGTGTCTACGGGGTCGTGTTCCGTGGACGACGCTACGACACTGGCGACAAGCTGAGTTACATCAAGGCAGTGGTGACGCTCGCCTCGGAGCGCGAGGACCTCGGGCCAGACCTCCAGGCGTGGCTGAAGAGCTTCACCAGGACCCTGGACCACTAGCCCACGACAATGAGCGGGCAATTCACCTGGCCGGTGACGCTGGAGACAGGCGAACTGGTGCTCCGGCCGGTCCGTCTTCGGGACAGGAAAGAGTGGTCGGCCGTCCGGCAGCGCAACGCCGGGTGGTTGGCGCCCTGGGAGGCATCTAATCCGGCGCCGGGCGGTTACCTGCCCAGCTACCCGGAGATGGTGAGGTCACTGCGGAGGCAGGCGCGGGACGCGACCGGCCTGCCGTTTCTGATCACCGAACGCACCGCCGATCACCGCGAGCCAGCGATCGTTGGACAACTGACCGTATCGACGATCGTCTGGGGATCGGCGATGAACGCGACGCTCGGGTATTGGGTGGATAGCCAGCGCGCCGGTCGGGGAATCGCGCCGACCGCCGTCGCCCTGGTCACCGACTACTGCTTCAACAGCATGGGTTTGCACAGGATGGAAATCAACATCCGGCCAGAGAATGCGGCGAGTCTCAGGGTTGTCGAGAAGCTGGGATTCCGGGATGAAGGCCTGCGCCTGAGCTATCTGCACATCGCCGGCGAATGGGCTGATCACCGGAGCTTTGCCTTGACCCGTGACGAGGTGCCCGAAGGACTGTTGGTCCGCTGGCGGGAGCGCCAGTCGTCGGGTCGCAGCGGCCCGGGTGTGCGCCAACCCGGCGACGACACACCCCCGGCAATACCCTCCTGAGTAGCGTCTACGACCTACCGTTTTAGACGTGGACTTCTCTATGAACAGCTCGGTGGTGCTTGCCGCGATCGTCGGTCTCTGGCTGATCTGGGTAGCCCCCTACGTTCTGCGTATCCGCAGACCAGCGTTACTGGTCGATCCGGTTACCACCTCTGCCCTAGTACCGCCCGTCACAGCCGAGAGCCGAGTCTCTCAGGGGAGCATCATGGAAATGTCCGGACACAGCAACGACGCCTCCCACACCCGTGCGGCCGGAGCGCCTAGCGCCAGTCCGACCGAAGGAACTGAGTTCAGCATCAAGCGTGGCCGCACCGCGGTTGCGCTCGTGGGCGCAACCGCACTGCTGGCAGCGGTCGTCTGCATACCCCTCGCGGTGCTCTCGGTCGTTCCCGGCATCCTGCCTGGCGTTGCGTTCCTGGTGTTCCTCCTTGCCGTAGCCGGGCTTCGCGTCCTCGCCATCCGGGACCGGCGACGAATGGTCGAGGCTGCCTTCGCCGACGCGATGTCAGCGCGTTCGGATGTCCCCCGCACCAGCGCCATTCAGCCGCCACGCCGCGAAACCAACCTTTTCGACGCCGAGACGTCCGGCCCAGTCGACAACGGGACCCCAGCCGCCACGCGGACTGTCCCCGCTGCATCGAACCTGACCGCCACCGAACTACGGCGGGCCGCCCTCGCCGTCGCCGCCGGCGCCAACCCGTCGGTGGTTGGCTCACCAGCCTCGGATGCCGAGCCCGCACACCAGGCTCCCCAGACAGTGGGGACACCCTGGCAGCCGGTCGAGGTACCCAAGCCGATGTACGTCGCGGCAGCGAAGGCTGAACGTCAGGCTCCAGCGCCGCTCGAACTTCCTGAGACTCCCAAGGCCCAGGCAAAGACCTCCCTGAAACAGGGCGCCACTCCACCAGCAATCGACGGCGCAGACCAGTCATCGGTCAGCGGCCCTACCGCGCATCCCACCACTGGCAGGATGAACCTCGATGACGTCCTGCAGCGTCGCCGGGCCTAATCCCACGCACCCTGATTCCGGGGCTGAAGCTGCGCAACTGCGCCTGCTGGAAGGCGACGGCGCCGCGGAACCGCTGCGCCTCGCTCTGGCAACGTTGGGGAGAGAGCTCACCGGTTGGTCGCTCGTTCAGGTCCACCACCGGCCGGGGGCCGGGGCGACCGGCATCTACCAGGTCCAGACCGAAGCGGAACACGGATCAGCCGCCGCCGAGTTCCTGTGCATCAGCACGGCCACGGTGCCGACGGACACCCCAGCCACCGTCCAGCTCAGCAGTCCCGACGGCGGCCCTACCCTCACCGTATGGCAGCACCCCAACGACCCCTTGCTGCCGGGACTGTCCTGGGCCTGTGACGCTGCCGCAGTGGGCACAGCGCTCTTCGCCGGCGCCCTACCCGTGCTCGCGACCGTCAGCTACCGGCCCCTCCGACGGGCAGTCCTGACGGCTGACATCGCGGGTGAGCGCCGCTACCTCAAGGTATTGCGCAGCGGGCAGGGCGCCCACCTCGCCGAGCGGCACCGGTTGCTCATCAACGCAGGCATCCCAGCGCCGTCCCTGATCGAGGTGCCAGCCCAGGACGTGCTGGCAATGCTTCCCGCTGCTGGGACGCCGCTCGCGGAACTCCTGATGAGCGACGGCGCGCGATCCCTCCAACCCCGCACACTCGTGAATCTGCTGCGCAGCCTTCCCACGGCAGCGCTGCACCTCCCGGACCGTCCGGCGTGGTCAGTCCGCGTCAAGGACTATGCACGGGGAGCGATAGCAGTATTGCCCAGTGAGGAACCGCGGATCCTGGCTCTCGCCGCAACGGTCCACCGGTTAGTGACCGAGGTGGACGCCGGTCCCAGAGTTCCCGCTCACGGAGATTTCTACGAGGCAAACCTCCTCGTCACGGGCGACACCATCTCAGGACTGCTCGATGTCGACGCCCTCGGCCCCGGGCATCTGGTGGACGATCTGGCCTGCTTCATCGGACACCTGGCGGTGCTGCCCGCCGTGGATCGTCGTTACAGCCATATTCCCGAGGCTTTGCAGCGCTTCCTGGCGGCCTTCGACCAGGAAGTGCAGCCAGCGGCCCTTCGGGGCCGCGCCGCCGGGGTGGCTCTGACCCTCGTCGCCGGGGCAAAGCACCGGGCGACGGCACAGGACCCTATCTCCTGGAAGTCTGACGCCCTGCAGCGACTTGCCATTGCCGAGAGCCTCGCCGATCAGGCGCTGGCGCTCCGGCACTGACCGATTGTGAGAGGTCTCTCATGATCAGCTCCTTTCCGTCTCACAATCGCAGTGCACAGTGGTGGGTATAGACATTCATCACGGATCTTGAAAGGACCTCACCGTGCACAAGCGAAACATCTGGATCGCCACCGGCTCCTTGAGCGTGATGGCACTCGGTCTGGGAGTCGCAGTCGCCGACAGTACTCATGACCCCCTGGACCTTGGCTCCGGGATCAACCGGGCCGATAGAGAAGGGTCCACCGACGAGGCTGCGTCCCGCGATGATGTCCGGCCCAGCAAGGACACCGAGAGTGGCGCCACCATCCTCGATAGCGGGGACCCCACTCCATCGCCCTCTCCCCGGACCGCCGAAGCCTCGGCGCCAACTGCTGCCAGCGCCTCATCAGTCCCACCGCCCGTGTCTCCGGCACCTGCACCTGCCCCGGCACCAGCCCCCGCACCGGCACCAGCCCCCGCACCGGCACCAGCCCCCGCGCCCGCCCCGGCCCCAGTTGTGGTCCCCGCTCCGGCACCGGTTCCGCCCTCCGGTGGAAACGTCGACTTCTCGGGCTCCAGTGGGGTGTCCGCCCCCAGCGCCTCCAGCGGAGGCTAGATAGATCACAGGGCCGGTCCGCCGTGGTGGGCCCACCCTCTTTGCCGGGGCTCCGGAGTGTTCCCCCAAGCACTCCGGAGCCCCCACCCTCATTCACTCGGAGACTCAGGCCAGGGAGACCCATGCCTCGGTAATCAGGGCCCAGTCTCTGGCGTTAAGGATGCCTCAGGACTCGTCCGACGTCGTCAGCCGGTATCCCATCCCGCGGACAGTGGTGAAGCGTTGCGCTCCAAGTTTGTTGCGAAGATAGCGGACGTACACATCCACCACGTTGGAACCCGGATCGAAGTCGTAGCCCCAGACCCGGGAAAGCAGCTGTTCACGGCTCAGTACCTGGCCGGGGTTCCGCAGAAATGCCTCAGCCAGGGCAAACTCGCGGGCCGACAGATCAACTTCTTTCCCGCTCACAGCTGCGCGACGAGTCCTGAGATCGAGCTGGAGGTCCTGGTGGGTCAATACGGAACTGTCAGCGGTTGGCGTCTCCTGGCGTAATCGCAGGCGCACCCGGGCGAGCAGTTCCTCGAACCGGAATGGCTTGGCCATATAGTCGTCAGCGCCGCCCTCCAGCCCGGCGACGGTGTCGTCGATGGAGCTCCTCGCCGACAGGATGATGACCGGAGTGTTGTTCCTGGACTCCCGAAGGCGCCGCAGCACAGTGAACCCATCCTGGTCAGGTAAACCCAGGTCGAGCACAATCAGCTCGAAATCCCCGGTCTGTGCAAGATGGTAGCCGTCCCTGCCGTTGTCGGCGACGGTCGGGGCGTATCCCGCCGACCGAAGACCCTTGGCAACAAACGAGCTGATGCGGTCCTCATCCTCGACAATTAGGATCTGGCTCAATCTCTTACTTCCTCTGATTTGTCTGCCGCCCGCTGATCGAGCGGCAGCACCATGGTGAACGTTGACCCGCGGCCGCGGGATGACTCCAGCCGAACCGTCCCGCCGTGGGCGCCCACAATGGCGCTGACAATCGTCAAACCGAGACCCGACCCTTCCGTCCGTCGGCTGTGCGCGCCCCGGGCGAAACGTTCGAAGATCCGCTGCCGGTCTTCCGCCGGGACCCCGATTCCCTCATCCCGTACCCAGAGCGCCAACCCGTCGTGGTCCAGCCGGGAGCCCACGGCAATGGTCGACCCGTCATTCGAGAATTTCACCGCGTTGACAACAAGCTGCAACCACGCCTGGGTAATCCGACGGGAGTCAAGCAGGGAGGAGGATTCGGCCCGCGCGTCGATGGTCCAGCGCCGTGACCCCAACGGGCGTGCCTTATCGAGGACCTCGTCGGTGAGCCGCCCGACAGCCACCATTTCCTGACGCACAAAACCGGGCCGGGTAATACCGGCGAGCGTGACCAGGTCATCCACGAGTAACCGCATCCGGTCCAGCTCATCCAACGCGATTCCCCGCACCGCTGCGACGTCAGTGGGATCGCCGGAGTCCTGCAGTTCGAGGTGCCCCTGCACAATGGTGATCGGTGTGCGCAACTCGTGGCCGACGTCGTCGAGCAGTTGGCGCTGCGAGGTGAAGGACCCCTCAAGCCGTTCCAGCATCGCGTTGACCGTGCGGGTAAGGTCCGACAGATCGTCGTTCCCAGACACGGGTATCCGCTCGGAAAGGTCCGAATCCCCGATGCGCTGGGCGGTGTCGCGCAACAACCTGATCGGCAAGAGAAGGTTGCCGACCAACAGCCAGCCAACCACGCCGATGAAGACCAGTGTGCCGAAACTGATCAGGGCGAAAGTGGCGAAGGTCTGGTTGAGTTGCCCGTGCTCGGCCCGCGCGTCGAAAGCCAGGACATACTGGCTGGGGGAGGAGTCGCCCGACAGCTGGATGGGGACGATCAACGTGCGGTATGTGGTCTGCGCCGTCGAAATACTTGAGACACTGACCCGTGACAGGTCCGCCTGCGTCGCCACGAAGTCGACCAGCTCCTGATCATTTTCCAGCCGGAGTCGCACCGCAGGATTGGCCAGCAGTACCACTTCACCGTCCCGCATACCCAACATCCCTTCGTTGGGCGCGGGGAGGGTGCGCTGCATGGCTACGAAGATGAGCTCTTCGGCCTCGGTGAAGTCTTCACGTGTCGTCGGGTCGATGCCAGTATCGAGGAGCGATTCGAACTCAAGAAATTCGCGTTCCAGCGAGTTGTCCATGTCGGCGTTGATGTCGCTCCGCTGCAGAGCATACGCGGCGGATCCCGCCACCACCAGCCCCAAGGCTGACAACGCGAGCACCGCTCCGAGCACCCGGGTCCTGACTGTCCAATAGCCTCGCAGTGTTGAGATGACCCGCACCCAGGTGCGCCGTCCCCGTCCGGAACGCGGTGCCGTGGTCTTCCCGTGCCCGGGTATAGGCGGTTGGTCGGATTCCGGGGGGAGGGTCCGTCCGGGAGCCTCGGGCGCGGGGTGCGGTAGGCTGGCCGGTGCCTGTGGCAGCTGATCGTGGTGATGGCCGGGGGCGGGTCGAAGCACGTCGGTGCCCGGGCTGCGCGACGGCCTAGTCATCTCCGTCATCCCCGCCGCCACCGTTGTCGTCGTCGCCGCCATCATCCCCGCCGCCGCTGTCGTCACCCCCACCGTCGTCACCGTCGTCGAGGCCTCCGTTGTCGTCCAGGAGGTCATCGGGATCGTCGCCGTTCCAGGGAACGGGGAGTGGTGCCGGCACGACCTCCGGCGGAGCGGGCGCGTCCGATGTTGGTGGGAGAGCCTGGTCGGACTGGACGCCGTCGTCCTCTACCCCGGCCGTGGGCGACGGGGTAGGCGACTGGGTGGTTGGCGTAGCCGGAGGAGTAGTGGGAGCAATATCGACCACTGATGAACCAAGGTCTTCGGGAACGGGATCGTGCAGGGAGCCAATCAGCCCGGCGCCGGCAGCCATTAGACCACCAGCGCACACCGCACCTACCAACCAGGCGGGGAGCACCGAGGACTTCATCGTCCCAGTATCCCCCCAATAGATGAGACGCACATGAGAGCCGGAGAGAAAATTACGATTCGTCGGCGAGGGACCGTAGCAGGGGTTCGGTGCGGTAAGGGATGTGCTCGTGCAGGGCGAGGACCGTTTCGGTCCTGATGACTCCTTTAATGCGGAGGATCGATCGCAGCGCTGATTGCAGGTGATGGGTATCCGTTGCGGTCACCCGGCACCAGATATCACCCCGACCAGAGATCTCGTGCACCTCAAGCACCTGATAGAGGCGGCGCAGGCCCGCTATGACGCCGTCCAGTTCGCGGTGGGCCACTTCAATGGTGACGAAGGCGGCGACGTCGTAGTTGAGGGCCTCCAGATCGAGTTCCCTGCCGCTTGACCGGAGGGTCCCGGAGCGGAGCAGCCGTCGGATCCGTGATTGAGCGGTGTTACGTGCCACCCCGAGGTGCTCGCTGAGTTCCCCGATCTGTGCCCGCGGATCGCGGACCAACTCCAGGAGGAGCCGGATGTCGACGAGGTCCAATTTGCTCATTCCGTGCACTTCCCTTCAGCTTCATAGTAAAAATCTGATTGTTTCGATCAAGTTTACCGTCCTGGATGTTCCCGTTGGGCTACCCGGGCAGGAGAATAAAGTGAATATGTGCTGTTTGTTCTATTGTCTGGAGTCGGCGTGAGTGTGCTCAACGAGCTGCGGATGAAGCCTTCTGAGAAGTCACGCTGGAGTTGGGATGCGTCGGTGAAGAGCCGACTCATGCTTGCCGCGGTGGTGATTTCGACGCTGTTGATTGGCGCGAACCTCGCGACACCGTTGTACCCGCTGTTGCAGGTCGAACTTGGTATCTCGCCCTTCGAGGTCACCGTGGCCTTTTCGGCGTATGTGGTAACACTGGTGATTGGGCTCCTCCTGGTCGGTCACTGGTCAGATCATGTCGGCCGACGCGCCGCTCTGGTGCTCGCCATCGTGATCGGGTTCGCCGGGGCCAGCGTTTTTGCCGGTGCATCCTCCTTGCCCACTCTCGTCCTGGGGCGCTGCCTGCAGGGCGCATCCGTGGCTTTGGCGACAGGGGCCAGCTCGGCGGCGCTTCGCGACCTGCTGCCGCATCGGCCGGATTGGGCCTCCCGGTTCACTCTGCTGGCTTCTGCCGGAGGTGTAGCGGCGGGACCGGTGATCGGCGGCCTGCTGTCTCTCCTGCCGGATCCCACCCGCACACCGTTCACCCTGTATTCGGTAGTGCTGCTGGTGCTCCTGGTACCCCTGTTGACGCTGAAAGCCCGACCAGCCATCCACTCAGCTACTGAGGCGTCCCGACTGAGTGTGTTGAGACCACGTCGTCCAGTGGTGTCGAGGGCAGCGGGGCGGGCCTTCTGGACCGCGTCAGCGGTAGGGTTTCTCAGTTTTGCCGTCTTTGGATTTACCCTCAGCCTTGCGCCCACCTACTTCGCCTCACTCGCAGGGATCGACTCACGACCGTTGATTGGGCTGCTGGCAGCACTCGTGCTCGCGGCCTCGGCTCTCAGCCAGCTCATGAGGGTTCGGGGCCAACACATCGTGGGGGGTGGGCTCGCGCTGCTGGGTGTGGCGGTCGCGCTGATCCCTCTAGCTGGCGCCCTCAACAGCGTGCCGCTCCTGGTACTGGCGTGCCTCGCTGCCGGTGCGGGGCAGGGCGTAGCGTTTCGCACGGTTTTCAACGAGGTATCCCTGCGGGTGGAAGCCTCGCAGCACGCCCAGATCATCAGCACGCTCTATGTTCTGACCTACCTGGGGAGTGCCCTCCCGGTGATTGGCCTGGGGGCTGCGGTGCAGGTGTGGGGACTTGAACAGTCGGTGATGGGGTTCTCCGGTCTCATAGCGCTCGCAGCCCTGGCACTGGCAGCGGTTAGCCTGCGACGCTCCTTCAGTTCACCCGCAGGATTGATCAGCGGACGGTAACCGCTCACCGCAAAGAAGTCTATGCAAACAAATGGTTGCAAAGAAGTCTTTGCATTTGTATGCTTAGGCTATGACATCACCACCCGAGCCGGCCGTCACTCCCGAGGATCGCACTCTCGATCTGGCTGGACTCAAAGCGCTATCCCATCCGCTGAGAATTCAGCTGCTGGAACAGCTCTCGCAACTCGGACCCCAGACCGCCAGCTCCCTCGCTGCGCGGCTCGGAGAATCCAGCGGATCCACGAGCTACCACCTGCGGCAGCTCGCCAAGCACTCACTGGTGCGCGAAGTGGCGGGCAAAGGATCAGCCAGGGAGCGGTGGTGGGAGCGTCCTCCAGGTGCTCTCAGCCTCTTCTCCAGTGAGCTGGCATCTGACCCGGCGGCCCTGCGCGCCTCAAAAATCGTGAACCGGGAGATCGAGCACCACCGGGCGGCACTCCTGCAGGACTTCATGGAGCAGGGGTACGACTATCTGCCCCAGGACTGGTTTGAGGGCTCAGTCATTGCCACGATGAATGCCAGGCTGACTGCAGAACAACTCAGCCACATTACTGAGGAGATGCTGGGTCACGCGAGAGCTCTCCTCGCCAAATACCGCGAGAGCGGCACTACCGATCCCCATGCGCGCGCCGTGCAACTGCACTTCAACGCCTTCCCCATCCTCCAGGGACAATTCGACGTCCCCGTGCAGCATGAGAAATCGACTACACCACCCGAGCTACAGCAGTAGAAAAGAACCGGCCATGACCACTTTTGCCACCTATTCACCGTCCATCCGACCCACGGGTCTCGACGCTTTGCTCATCCTGGTGGGCCGCCGTCTGGTGTCCGTTGGTGAGCGGTTAGCCCTCGACCACGCCCGGCATCGCGAAGCTGTACTGGCCCACGACGAGCGACGGCGGGACCTTGCCGCCGCTCATCATTCGGGACTGAGGCCGTAGTTCCACCACTCCGCCCTGCAGACCGGGGTGCCTCAATAGTTGGCCAGCTACTGAAGCACCCCGGTATTGCCGGGCAGGTGGTTGAACACGAGGGTGGTCTCCGTATGTCCCACCACCGGATCAGTCGTTAGGTGGTCCAGTACCCAGTCTCTGAGGACATCGGTGCTGGGTACTGCCAGATGGAGAAGATAGTCAACCGAACCGGCGACATGGAAGGTGGACACCACCTCCGGCAGATTCGGAACCCGCGCCGTGAACCGGTCGATCTCTTCGCGGTTATGGCCCTTGAGCTGGACCGAGACCATCGCCTGCACCGCCCGGCCAACCGCCACGAAGTCGAGCTGCGCATGATAGCCACTGATCACGCCGCGCTCCACGAGAGCGCGCGTCCGGAGGAGGGCGGTTGAGGGGGCTACCCCAATCCGTTCGGCGAGTTGCGCATTGGTTATCCTGGCATCAGCGACAAGCTCCCTGAGGATCAGGTGGTCAGTTGGATCGAGCACCAGGGCCTCCTTGACCCGCGTGGCGGGGGCGGCTGATTCGGGTGCGGCGTCTTCGGCCATGGGCAAGCCACTTCCTTGTGAACGACGGCGGTTGACCTCCACCCTAGCGGTCCAGGCCGGCCAGCAGGAGGCCACACACTGCCGCAGCCCCGATCGGGGCTGCGGCGCGATACCCGGTGCCTGCCCATAACGCCATGGCCTCCGGATCGCCTGCGGCAGTTGCCGCGGCCCGGAGGGGAGCGGTGACATAGTGCAGCTCGGGGTATCCCAACGGGGCATCGCGATGCTCCCTCATGAACCGGTTCTCCAGGCCCCTCGCTGGACGACCGCTGAACGCCCGGGTCATCGCTGTTCGTGGGAAGGCCGGACACCCGAGTGCGTCCTTGTGCGGCTGGCGGGCGCCGCTCTCAGGCGTGCGCAGGAACAGTGTGCCCACCTGCACGGCGACCGCCCCTGCCGCCAGTGCATTCCGGATATCCGATCCACCTGTCAGTCCGCCCGCAGCGATGAGCGGAACGGATGCGTGAGGAATGAGGTCAGCCGTCAGGGTGGCGACGTCGACGGCGGATTCGTCGGCCGAAGCCCCGGCATCGAAAACGGCGCTGTGACCGCCGGCCGAGGAGTGCTGGATGATGGCGGCATCCACGCCGTGGTGCTGGGCGATCAGCAGTTCCGGCAGGCGCGTCACGGTCGCGATCACCACCGTGCCGCGGTCCTGGAGCGCCCGTATCACCGAGCGGTCAGGAAGGCCGAACGTCAGGCTCACAAAGGGCACTGGCTCGGCGAGTAACGTCTCAATCTTGGAGTCCCAGGCGTCGGCGTCGTAGCGGGGCTCGGGGAGAGTCACCCCAAAGTGGTCAGCGAGGGGACCGAGACTGTCCCGGTAAGCCCGCAGCGCGTCCCTGTTGCTGGCCGGAGGTCCGGGCACAAAAAGATTGACCCCGAACGGTAGGTTGCTGGCACGAACCGCGGTAATCTCTGCCTGCATGTCGTCTGCCGATTTATAGCCGGCGGCCAGAAAGCCTAGGCCATCGGCCCGTCCAACCTCGGTGACCAGTTCCATGGTTGATACCCCGCCGGCCATGGGCGCAGCGATGAGGGGAGAGGGGAACATCAGCAGATCCTTTGCTCAGGTGGCGTGATCATCCAGCGCCGCGGTGCAGTTGGCAATCAAACGGTCGAGCTGGCGGCGGAGCCCGGTGTCGTCGACACCCTCGTCGACGCCGTCAAGCGTTGCTTCGAGTCCATGCCAGGCAGCATCGGTCAGGCGTCGGCCGGAGAGAGTCAGGGCTACTTCGTTGACCCGCTGATCCTGGGCGCTGATGGTGACATCCACCAGCCCCTGCTGCCTCAACTGCTGAACCCGCTGAGTGACCGAGGCCCGGCTGACATCGAGCGATCGGGCGATGGCCTGTTGGGGGGAAGGGCCGGCAATGCGGACGGCGAGCAGCACCAGGAAGGGTGCATAACGGATTCCGTGGTGGGCGTTGAGGTACTCGTCCGACACCCGGTTCACCAGGGTTGTTGCCCGGTGGAGCTTGAAGACAGTCGATTGACGAAGATCCATACTGTTAAGTAGTTAACATTTACTCTCCCGCGTCAAGCCGGGGTTCCTGCCGTCCGGCCTGCTGGCTAGACTGGGCGCCATGACTGCTGCCTGGGACACAAGGGTCGGAGCCTACGGGCTGATCATCAACGACGGCAAGATTCTGCTGGCGCACTGGAACGAATCGGGGTCTACCGGCTGGACATTACCCGGGGGCGGGCTTGAACTCGGGGAGGATGCCCCCGCCGCGGCGGTCCGGGAAATTTTCGAGGAAACCGGTTACACGGCCGCGCTCGATGACCTACTGGGGATAGACAGTCTGCACATCCCGGCGTCCGATCGGATGAGCGACTCCACCCGGCCGCTGCACGCACTGCGGGTTGTCTATCGGGCGCACACCGTGGAGGGCTTCCTGCGGCATGAGGCGAACGGATCCACCGACAGGGCAGCCTGGGTTGACCTCGCCGAGTTGCCCGAACTGGACCGGGTGGGACTGGTAGATATTGCCCTGGTGATGGGGAATCAACGATGAGGATCAGCAGTGGACACACTCCAGCAGTACGGGTTCACCGACCGGATGAAGTCTCGCTTCACCAGCCATTTCACTGATCCCGGACTGGAGCCAGCCCGTGTGGCCCGGGTGGATCGGGGCCGGATTCTGGTGGCGACCGGGCACGGCATGATGCACCTGGACGGGTATACAGAGGCGGCGACCGGAGACTGGCTTGCCCTCGATACCACCGACCGGGATCGCCCCACCGTCGTCGGGGTGATGCCCAGGCTGTCGGTACTGCAGCGGAAGAAGGCGTACGATCCGCTCGCTGAAGCCCAGGTGCTCGCCGCCAACGTGGAGATCGTGGGTGTAGTGGTACCCATCGATCGGCCGATTTCCTCCAACCGGCTCGAGCGCACCCTGGTGGCGGCCTGGGACTCCGGTGCACGCCCGCTCGTGATCCTCACCAAAGCGGACCTGAGAAACAAGTTTGACTCGGTGGTGGCGCACACCGTGGATCGGGCAGGTGCGGCTGAGGTCATCACCACGTCGGCCGAATCCGGCGACGGTCTTGACGAACTCCTTGCCCGACTCGGCCCGGGTATCACCATGGTGTTGCTCGGTCCGTCGGGCGCCGGCAAATCCAGCCTCGCCAACGCCTTGGTGGGGAAAGCCCTCCAGAATACCGGGGCGGTCAGGGCGACCGATGGACGGGGGAAACACACCACCACGTCGCGGGAACTCATCCCGATCCCTGGGGGAGCCGTGTTGATGGACACCCCAGGTCTCCGCGGGTTCGCGCTCTGGGACGCGGAAGCGGGTCTTGACGAGGTGTTCAGCGATATCGAGGCACTCTTCGATGCCTGCAGGTTCGCCGATTGCCACCACGGGCCCGAACCCGGGTGCGCGGTGCAGGAAGCGATCCGGAGCGGTGCACTGGCGGAGCGGCGGTGGCTGAGCTATCAGGTGATGGAGCGCGAATTGGCCAGCCTGCACCGGCGCCAGGCGGGCGCCGGAGGGCGCGCAAAAGGACGCAGCACCCGCCAGCGAGCCAAGGACGCGGCGATGGCCAAGGACTACCGCAACCGGTTCCGGCAGCCATAACGAAAGTGGGCGGCGGGCGTGGTCGGGCACCAATCACGTCTCCTGCCGCCCGGCTGTGGCATCCTGTGTAAATGGCAGAATTCAAGCAGTCAACCAAGCTCCGAAACGTTCTCTACGACATCAGGGGGCCGCTGCTCGACCACGCCAAGTTCATGGAGGCGGAAGGACACCGGATCCTGAAGCTCAACATCGGCAATCCCGCGCCGTTCGGGTTCGAAGCTCCCGAGGCCATTCTCGTGGATATGATCCGCCACCTCCCCAAGGCCCAGGGCTACAGCGATTCGCGCGGTATCTTTTCCGCCAGGACCGCCGTCGTCCAGTATTACCAGAGCCGCGGCCTCACCCACATGGACGTCGACGACGTCTACCTCGGCAATGGGGTCAGCGAGCTGATCACCCTCTCCCTGCAGGCCCTGCTCAATAACGGCGACGAAGTGCTGGTGCCCACGCCGGATTACCCGTTGTGGACCGCCTCGGTGTCCCTTGCTGGCGGGACCGCGGTGCATTATCTCTGCGACGAGGACAACCACTGGTGGCCGGACCTTGAGGACCTGGCGTCGAAGATCACCAGCCGCACCAAAGGCATTGTGCTGATCAACCCCAATAACCCCACGGGTGCCGTCTACCCGCGGTCCATCATCGATGGGATGGTGAAACTGGCCCGCGAACACGGGCTCATCATCTTCGCCGACGAAATCTACGAGAAAATTCTGTACGACGACGCCGTCCACATCAACGCGGCAACTGTCACCGGCGAAGACGTCCTGTGCCTGACGTTCAGCGGGCTATCGAAGGCCTACCGGATTGCAGGATTCCGCAGTGGCTGGATGGCCATCACCGGGCCCAAGCACCAGGCAGCTGACTACATTGAGGGAATCAACCTGCTGGCGAACATGAGGTTGTGCGCCAACGTTCCTGCGCAGCACGCGATCCAGACGGCGTTGGGCGGGCATCAGAGCATCAACGACCTGATTCTGCCCGGGGGCCGGCTCAAGCAGCAGCGGGACAAGGCCTACCAACTGTTGAACGAGATCCCCGGGGTGAGCTGCGAACTGGCGCAGGGAGCCCTATACCTGTTTCCGCGGCTCGACCCGGAGATGTACCCGATCAAGGACGACGAACAGTTTGCCCTCGACCTGCTGAAACAGCAGAAAATCCTGATCTCCCATGGCAGGGCGTTCAACTGGATCAACCCCGACCATTTCCGGATGGTCACCCTCCCGAACGTCGACGATCTTGAGGATGCCATTGGTCGGCTCGCCGAATTCCTGAGTACCTACAAGCCCTAGCTCGCTCCCGGGAGGACACCATGCCGTCGACCTCAGCATTCACGACCAGCCCCACCGAGTCACTGCGTGCGGGGCCGGACGTGGATCTCGCGTCTGTCCTGGCCCAATCGACTCCAGGGTTTCCGGGCGGCAAGAAGATGGGTCAGATCAAGCTGGCCGAGGAGAGCGCCCAGCTCTCGGAACTGCAGGCGAAACTGTTTGCTGAGAGCAGGTTTGGCGGCGAAAGCTCGCTGCTGGTGGTGCTGCAGGCCATGGATACTGCCGGGAAGGGCGGGATAGTGCGCCACGTGGTCGGCGCCGTCGACCCTCAGGGCGTGAAGCACTATGCGTTCAAGGCCCCCACCGCTGCTGAGAAGCGCCACGACTTCCTCTGGAGAATCAAAAAGCAACTTCCCGGGGCGGGGATGATCGGTGTCTTTGACCGGTCCCATTACGAGGATGTCCTCATTCAGCGGGTGCGCGGGTTCGCTGAGCCGGCGGTGATTGAGGAACGGTACGGCGCCATCCGGGATTTCGAAGCAGCCCTGGTTGCCTCAGGTACCCGCATCGTCAAGATCATGCTGCACATCAGCCCGGAGGAGCAGAAGAAGCGGCTGGCCGACCGGCTCGAGCACGAAGACAAGCACTGGAAGTACAACCCTGCTGACCTCGACGAACGCGAGCTGTGGGCCGAATACCAGACGGCCTACCAGCTAGCCATCGAACGCACGGCCACCCCTGACGCGCCGTGGTACGTCGTTCCGGCGGACCGGAAGTGGTACGCCCGTATCGCTGTGCAACAGCTGATCATCGATGCGCTGCAGGACATGCAGCTCAGTTGGCCCCCGGCAACTTTTGACGTGGCAGCAGAGAAAGCACGGCTGGCACAATCCTGACCGGCCGCCCGGTAACAGCCGGTTAGCCAGCCTGTTCGGCTTTGTCCCGCGCCGCGGCGAGACGTTTCTTGGCTCCCTCCAGCCACGATTCGCAGTGGTCAGCCAGCGCCTCACCACGTTCCCACAGGGCCAGCGAACGCTCAAGGGTCACGCCGCCGGCTTCGAGTTGACTGACCACTGACACCAGTTGCTCCCGCGCCTGTTCGTAGGACAGTCCACTGACGTCCTGTTCTGCTGGCTGATCGCCGGCGGTTGGTCCTGTGGGCTGGCTCATGAGGTTTCCTTAGGGTGTGAGGTGGGGGAGGCAGCGAGCGCCGTGGCGGCGAGTTCACCGCGCGCCAGACGGATCTTCAGGTGGGCTCCGGCCGGTGTCTCGGCAGCATCCCGGGCGATGGAACCATCCTTCAACTGGACGACCGCATACCCGCGGTCCAGGGTGTTCTGGGGTGACAGGGACCGGATCTGGGTACGCAGGTGGTGCACCCGGTCGACGTCGCGGGCGACCGCCGACGTGACGGCGAGGCGGGCGCGTCCCCGCAACCGTTCGACGTCGTCCACCCGCACCGACACCATTCCCTCTGGCTGTGCCAGCACGGGACGGGACCGTAAGTGGGTCAACCGCTCCGTCTCCCGGGAGACGAGGGTGTCGATCGCCCGCGAGAGCTGTACCCGGGACTGCCGGATCCGTTGGAACTCCTCGGCGACGTCGGGGACCACCCGCTTGGCGGCATCAGTGGGGGTGGACGCTCGGAGGTCAGCCACCTCATCGATCAGGGGCCTATCCGCCTCGTGTCCAATGGCGCTGACCACGGGGGTGCGCGCTGAGGCTACGGCGCGCACCATTTCTTCGCTGCTGAACGGCAGGAGGTCCTCCAGCGAGCCGCCGCCACGGGTAATGATGATGACGTCGACGGTGGGCAATGCGTCCAGTTCGGTGAGGGCGGCGGTCACCTGTCCCACGCAGCCCACTCCCTGCACCGCCACTTCCCGGATCTCAAACTCCACTGCAGGCCACCGGAGACTGGCGTTGCGGAGGACGTCCTTCATGGCGTCGGACCCGCGCCCGGTGATCAACCCGATCCGGTGGGGGAGGAGCGGCAGGGGTTTGCGCAGGCGCGCGGCGAACAGTCCCTCGGCGGCGAGCGACTGTCGCAGCCGCTCGATGCGCGCCAGCAGGTCTCCCAGGCCCACCTGCCGGATCTGCCAGGTCTGCATGGACAGACGTCCGGTCTTGAGCCAGAAGTCGGGCTTTAGCTGAGCGACCACCCGGGAACCATGCTCAAGCGGAAGTTCAAGGCGGGAGAGCACATTGGCCCGGATCGTCAAGGGCAGCGACACCTCGGCGTCAACATCGCGCAGCGTCACGAAACACATGGAGGACCTACGGTTCACCTCGATCACCTGACCTTCCACCCAGGCGGCTGGCGCGCGCTCGAGATGGGCCTTCAGCTTCTCGGAGAGAAGGTGAAGTGGCCACGGGCGCTCCGCCGTCGTTTCGGCTGCGGTCGCCGGAAGCGTGGTGGGCTGAGGCTGACCCCCCGCGATCGGGTCCCGCTCCTCCACGCGCACGTCGTTGGAAGCGTTGCGCGGCTGCGCTGCGCCGTCGTTATTCATCAGTTGACACTCCCAACTTGTGGTGGGAACACGACGTCGCGAACCCGCTGTGTTCCCTTAATGTTTATCAGCTTGCGCCCCCAATCTGGTCCACGAGAGCCCGGTGTGGAGGAATAGTCCAGCGGGTGAGGGCATAATCGATACTTCTTTCACAACGAGTCGGGGACAAACTATGCGGACATTTGGTTCAGCGATCTTTGCGCTGATTGCACTGCTGCTGGTCGGGATCGCCCTCCCGGGAGCCTGGATTGACAGGAATATCGTCCAGGTGGACGGTTTCGTCGAACTAGCAGGTCCACTGGGAGCCGACCCCGACTTTCAGGCCCAGCTGACCTCGGCATTGGCGACGGAAACCACGGCTAATGCCGAACTCCCGTCGGCGGTTGCGGACATTGTTGAGCCGCTGATAGCTGACGTAGCAGCAAATGTTGCAGCGCTGCCCGGCTACCCCGAAGCCTGGAATGAGACGCTGCAGCGGTCCCACGAACTGAGCTTTCCCGCCGACGCCGACGTATTCTCCGGCGTCGAATCTCCCCAGCCGCTGCGGCTGGACCTCTCGCCAGTGCTGGCCCTTGCCCTTCAGGAAGTAGGGGACAGCCTCGGCGTTGACGTTCCAGCTCCGGAGCAGACCCTGGTTGAAGTGGGTGCGCCCGAGCGGCAGAGTACGTTGGGGCAGCTCGCGGCTGTCGCAGGTCTCTGGCCGCTCATGGCGGCCGGTGCCGCAGTGACTGCGCTGATCGCTCTGGTACTCGCCCGACGACGGAGTACGACGCTGGCCCTCCTTGGCCTGGGGGCCGCGGTCCTCGGAGCGTTGTACTGGGCGGGAGTTCGGGCCGCACCTGAGGCCCTGCAACAGATGCGCGCTGAGCGCGGGGCATCGGATGGCTCCATCTCGGCTTTGTTCCAGGACGGGCTGGTCACCCAGGCCGCTACGGTCAGCGAGCCGCTCTGTGTGGCGGTGGTGGGGGCGGGAGTGATCCTGCTGGTGATCGGCATCGCCGCACGGCTGTTGAGCGGCGGGCGGAGGCTGCGGGCGGCTTAGCTCTGAGCGGATCGCCGCCGACCGCCTCGGGTTGCACGGCTTCCAGCCGTTAGCATTGGAGGATGACCAGCACAGCAGTTTCAGTGCCCATGCCTTCAGTTCCCCGAAGGCGGCGCTCGCCCGCGGAAATAGACGCCGCGCAGCCCGTCCTCGGAGGGCGTAAGGTCCTGCTCGCCGCCCCGCGCGGTTATTGCGCCGGGGTGGATCGGGCAGTGATAGCTGTCGAGAAGGCGCTCGAGCACTACGGTGCTCCGGTGTATGTGCGCAAGCAGATTGTCCATAACCTGCATGTGGTGACCACCCTTGAGGAAAAGGGTGCAATTTTCGTCGAAGAAAACGAAGAGGTGCCCGAGGGTGCCCTGGTGGTCTTTTCAGCCCACGGCGTGTCACCTGCGGTCATTCAATCCGCCGAGGACCGCGGGCTGCGCACCATCGACGCTACCTGCCCACTGGTCACCAAGGTACACAAGGAAGCAGTCCGGTTTGCCAGGGACGACTTCGATATTCTCCTGATCGGCCACGAGGGCCACGAAGAAGTTGAAGGGACCGCAGGAGAAGCGCCCGAGCATATCCAGATAGTCAACGGTCCCGAGGACGTGGACAAGGTGACAGTGCGTGACCCCGAGCGGGTGATCTGGCTGTCGCAAACGACGCTCAGCGTGGACGAAACGATGCTGACGGTCAACCTTCTCAAGGAACGGTTTCCCACCCTGCAGGATCCACCGAGCGATGATATCTGTTACGCCACGTCCAACCGGCAGGCAGCGATCAAGAAGATCTCGCCGAGTTCGGATCTGGTGATCGTGGTGGGGTCGGCCAACTCATCCAACTCCGTCCGGTTGGTTGAAGTGGCTCTCGAATACGGCGCCAAAGCCTCCTACCGGGTCGATTTCGCCAACGAGGTGGATGAGAGCTGGTTCGAGGGTGTCGCAACGGTTGGTGTGACGTCTGGGGCATCGGTCCCCGAAAATCTGGTCCAGGATGTGCTCCGCCTCCTCGCCGACTACGGGTACGGCGACGTTGAGGAAGTGGTCACGGCAGAGGAAGACATCATCTTCTCCCTCCCCAAGGAAATCCGTGCCACGTTGAAGGCCATGGGAGACTCCACCAGCGGCGTCGGAGGCCGGGGCCCCCGCCCCAAGCGCTGACCGGGTTGACCACCGCGACGTCGATCGTCCGGCTAAGCGCTGCGCCGGTCGTCGTCGGTGTCCTCGTCTTTGGGGTTCAGAAGCTCGGCTGCGCTGAGCAACCGGGGAGTCGATTCCACTGGGGACACCCGCAGCTGGCTCGACTTCTCGGCTGGGTGGGCCGAGGCCAAGGACGCGGAGTCAAATTCGTTGATCCGCCGGGCCGTTGGCAGCACCCTGGATTCGAGCGTCCCGACAAACGAGTTGTACTTCTCCACCGAGGTCTTGAGGGAGTTCCCCAGCTTTGTCACGTGCTCACCCATGGTGCCGAGCCGGTCATACAGTTGCCGGGATAGTTCGAACAGTTCCTTGGCATGCTCGGTCAGAATATCCTGGCGCCAGCTGTAGGCTGCTCCCTTGAGAATGGTCAGCAGCGACACCGGCGATGCCAACGCAACGTTGCGGGTAAAGGCGTAGTCGAGCAGCCCAGGGTCGGCGCGCAGAGCCGAGGACAACACCGACTCCACGGGGATGAAGCACACCACCAGTTCGGGCGTATTTTCGACGCCCTGCCAGTACCTTTTCCTCGCCAGCGCATCGATGTGGGCCCGCAGGGCTTTGGCGTGCTGCTGCAGTAACGCCTCCCGTTGGGTGCTGGAACCCTCCCCCTGCTCTGGCCCCTCGGGGAGTTCCTGCGCGTCGAGGAAGGCGGCCAGCGGCACCTTAGCGTCCACCACCAGCTGCTTCCCACCCGGAAGCTGCACGATCATGTCCGGGCGGGCCGATGTGTCCTTGGCGCCGGCGTTGAGGGTGATCGTCGCTTGTTCAAGGAAATCGACGCGCGGGAGCATGCCGGCCGCCTCGACGACCCGCCGCAACTGCACCTCGCCCCATTGCCCCCGTGCACTGTTGCTCCGCAGGGCCGCTGTGAGTGAATGCGTGGTGGAGAGTAGCTGGGCATCCGAGTGCCGTGCCTCGCGTAGCTGTTCGGCGAGCTGTCCGAACTGCTCGACCCTGTCCCGTTCAAGGATCCCGACCTGGGATTGCAGGTGATTCAGCTTGTCCGCGACCGGAGCAAGGGCACGCAACACCGACTGGTCACCGGCCGTGCGGGTCGTGAGCTCCCGGTTCTGGGTCGCGAGCATCCGATTTTCCGCTGCGGCTGCTGCCAACGCGGTGCTGGTGCTGCCTAGCCGCCCGCCGACGTCGTCCAGTTCCTCACTCAGGCGCTGCACCCTCAACCGGGCTGCCCACGCCATGCCGGCAGCCCCAAGAATGCCGCCGATGAGTACTGCCAAAACCACCACGACCACAATGAATCCGTCCATGGCACCACCATGTCAGTCCCGACCGACATTTTGGTTGACCTCGGGCGGCGCGGTGGAAGCGGGGGCAAACGGTAGACTCTATTCCCGTGGCTCTTACTATTGGCATCGTCGGACTGCCCAACGTCGGCAAATCAACCCTTTTCAATGCGCTCACCCGCAACAACGTGCTCGCGGCTAACTATCCGTTCGCGACCATCGAACCCAATGTGGGGGTGGTGAGCCTGCCTGATGCCCGGCTGGGACAGCTGTCAGAGATCTTCGGGTCCCAGCGGATCCTGCCGGCAACTGTTTCCTTTGTGGACATCGCGGGGATCGTCAAGGGTGCTTCAGAGGGGGAGGGGCTGGGCAACCAGTTCCTGGCCAACATCCGCGAGGCTGAGGCCATCGCCCAGGTTATCCGGGTCTTCGACGATCCGGATGTCATCCACGTCGACGGCAAAGTCGATGCCCGCTCCGACATGGAAACCATCAACACCGAACTGATCCTCGCCGACCTCCAGACCCTTGAGAAAGCCATTCCCCGGGTGGAGAAGGAAGTCAAGATCAAGAAGCGTGAACCGGCGCAGCTCGCCGCCATGGTTGCGGCACAGTCGGTGCTGGAGCGCGGCGACACTATTTTCGCCTCAGTGGCCAGCGACAAACTGGAAATGGAGCATCTTCGCGAGCTGAGTCTGCTCACCGCGAAGCCCTTTATCTACGTCTTCAATGCCGATGATTCGGTTCTCGGTAATGAGGAACGTCAGGCCGAACTGCGCGACCTTGTTGCCCCCGCCGATTGCATCTTCCTCGATGCCAAGCTCGAATCCGATCTCGTCGAGCTCGATGAAGAGGAAGCCCGCGAAATGCTCGAGATGAACGGGCAGAGCGAATCCGGACTCGATCAGTTGGCACACGTCGGCTTCCACACCCTGGGACTGCAGACCTACCTGACAGCCGGGCCCAAGGAAACCAGGGCCTGGACCATCACCAAGGGTGCCACGGCGCCGGAGGCAGCCGGGGTCATCCACACCGACTTCCAGCGCGGCTTCATCAAAGCCGAGGTGGTCTCCTTCTCCGACCTCGTCGACGCCGGTTCCATGTCAGAGGCCAAGTCCCGCGGCAAGGTCCGGATTGAAGGCAAGGAATACGTCATGGCAGACGGCGACGTGGTGGAGTTCCGCTTCAATGTCTAAGTAGACGACGTCGTAGTCTAGCCACTCGCTGCTTCATGTACATCAGTGTTACCAAAATGTACAATAAAGGCATGTCTACTGTGAGCGTCGCAGATGCGCGCAACCATCTTTCGGACGTTATTGCCCGTTCGAAGAGCGAAGCTGTGTTTATCGAGCGTCGCGGTCAGCGCGCCGCAGTGGTCGTGAGCCCCGAGCAGTATGAGCGGATGCTGGATGCGCTCGAAGATGCCGAAGATGTTGTTGCGTTCGACGAGGCAATAGCTGAGGAAGGCCCCAGTATTCCCTGGACTCAGGTGAAGGCAGATTTAGGCTGGACGTGAGCTACCAAATCGAGCTGCGCCCTGCTGCAGTTCGTGCTTTGCGGCGCATCGATCATCAGGATCGCGACCGCATTCGTGGGGCGATTGCGCTTCTTGGGGAGGAACCGCGGCCGCCAGGGGCCAAATCGCTTCAGGGCCGACCGGGGCTTCGAGTCAGGGTAGGAAACTACCGGATCATTTACACCGTCAACGACAACGTTCTTGTCGTTGCCGTGATCACGGTCGGCCACCGTCGCGACGTCTACGACCGCTGAGCGCCGCAAATGCATCCTCTTCTGTGATTGTCGCGTGGGGGATCGAGATCTCTAATTCCATGTTGGAATGTCGCACCGATACCGTGAGGGACTGGCCGAGTGATGGGGTTATCCACAAATAGTCAAAGCCAGCGAGCGGAAATGTCTTGATGGGCTCAGAATCGTCGTATGGGTATCAGGTACTACGCATACGCGTTCGATAGCGAACAGACCGAGAGGGCGCTCAGCGACCCACTCACCGTGATCGGATCCGACCCGTTCGCAGACGTTCTAGGTCTCGAACGGGGCTTCACCGATGGGTTCACAGCCTTCCGACAATCCCTTCCGGAGCGTGATCTTCTCTACCTTGATAAGGCGTGGTCGTGTTTGCAGCGGCTCACCGCTCCGCCCGTTGCAGGCGATAGAGCCAGACCGGCCTATCGAATGTTTGAAGGACACGTGACCTACCTCGACAATGGTTTCACCTGGCGTCCATGGCTGCGCGCCCTCCCACCAGACGAGGTTGCACTAGTCGCCAGTGATATGGAGAAGATAGGCGACCACGACATCGAAGCGGGTTTGGACGGGTTCCACCCGTCTCAGATGCTGGAGGCCGAGGTCGCCTATGCAACCCAGTTCCTTCATCGAGCCAGAAACTTCGTTCAGGCTGTGGCCTCGGAGGGGCGCGGATTCGCGTACATGATTGGGTGACCTCCATGCAGTAGAAGGATCGCGGGCACTCGTCGAGGGTGAGAAGTTGGAGCATCCCGAGGAGGAGACTACGAGGATAAGCTGAGGTTTCTCGGCTACGGAACGTGGTGGAATTTAGCTTTATTGTGTAGTCGCGTTCCGGTCTAACGTGGGAACGTCCGCGTGGCGGGGGTGCCTGATCAGTCGACCCTCTGGGTGGTACCATAATCTGGTACAACTCATCCGTTTGAAAGGTTGGCAACATGTCCATAAGTGCCAGCGAAGCGCGTAAAACGCTGTTCCCGCTCATCGAGCGCATCAACCAGGACCGTGAGGCTGTCGAGATCGTTTCCCGCAACGGCAACGCCGTCCTTATGCCCGCCGACGAGTACGCCGCCTGGCAGGAGACGGCGTACATGTTCCGCTCACCCGCCAACGCCCGTCGGCTTCTCGATGCCTACGAGCGCGCCCGTGCGGGCCGGACCGAGGTGCACGACCTCGACCGGGATGACTGAGTGCGTCTGGTTTGGGACCCGTCCGCCTGGGAGGACTACAAGCACTGGCAGACGGCGGACCGCCGGGTCCTTAAGCGGATCAACGTGCTCATCGAGGCCTCCCTCCGTGAGCCATTCGCCGGCATTGGGAAACCCGAGCAACTCAAGTACGGCGCGCAGGGTTCATGGTCGAGACGCATCACCGACGAGCATCGGCTGGTCTACCTTGTCGACGGCGACGATCTAGTCATCCTGCAGGCGCGCTACCACTACTGACCGCAGGGCAATAGATCTACAGTCGAGCTGCGAGCCGCCTATAGAACGTAAGGCGCTGCGCGAGGTGCAAGGACGGAACTAGCCCGTCGGCACCGTGCCCATCTGGTGTGCTGGCACGCCAACGAACACGGCGTCAGCGGGCACGTCCTTGGTGACAACCGCCCCCGCCCCGACCACTGCCCCATCGCCGATGCTCACGCCCGGCACAACAGTCACATTCGCCCCCGAACCATACGCCCCGCCCGATGACAACGCGGGCCGGGTGCATATCGGCCCGCTTGCTCGGCACCATGTCATGGTTCAACGTCGTGATCACGGCATTGTGACCGATGAGGGATCCATCACCGATGTCGATGCCTCCTTGGTCCTGGAATCGACAGCCACTGTTGACGAACACATCCTCGCCAAAACGAATGTTCTTGCCAAAGTCAGCACTGAACGGAGGGAAGAGCTGGAAGGATTCAGGGACCCGGCGCCCGGTTAGTTCACTCATCAGGGTCCGTATTTCAGCGGGGGAGTTGTAAAGCCCGTTGAGGGTGGCGGTGACCCGTAGCGCCTCCTGACTCGCGGCGAGCATTACTGAGTGGAGCGGTGAGCCGCCGTGGACCGTCGCCCCGGTGTTCAGCGCAGTCAGCAGGTCTTTGAGTCCTTGGATATTGGTCATTCGCCCACGATAGTGTGCCCAGGACTCAAGGCGACGGCGCCTGTTAGCCTCTCTTCATGCGCAAGACGTCGGCACGAGCCCCCCACGCCGCAGGAGGGGAGCGCGTCCTGATCCTGTCTGCTGGGGTGGGGGCGGGTCACAACAGCGCTGCGGCGGCAGTCCAACAGGAGTGCGCCGGGCGCGCTGACATCGCCGAAGTGCAGGTGTTAGACGTGTTGGAGGTAAGTAGCCCGCTGTACCGGGCGTTGCTGGGCAAAGGCTACTTTGTGCTGGTCGAGGGCCTGCCCTGGCTGGTTGAGTGGGGTTATGACATGAGCGACCCGCCATTCCGGCGCCGCGGTCCAATCGACCCCTGGACGCGGGCGAACGCTGTGCCGGTCATCAATGCGATCAAGCGATTCAGGCCGACAGCGATCGTGTGCACGCATTTCCTGCCAGCCCAGCTCCTGGCGGCGCTGCTTCTTCGGGGCGTAACCCACGCGAAGACCGCTGTGGTGACCACTGACTACGACTTCCAGGGCCTGTGGCTTCCAGGCGCCTTCCACTCGCTTTTCGTGGCCAGGGAGGAGGCAAGGGTGGAGCTGATGGCGCTCGGCCTCCCGCCCGATCGCGTCGCAGCCACAGGCATCCCCATTGCCAAACACCTTGATGTCGTGCCCAGCCGCGATCCCAACGAGCCCCCGATGCTGTTGATTTCGGCGGGAGCCTCGGGCAGCGACTATGCGGTCTCGGTGGTGCGGCAGACGATGCACATGCGCTCGGCGTTCACCGCCACAATCGTCTGCGGACGCAACGAGGCGCTGCGACACCGCATGGAGGAGTTGGTGGCGCCTGCCGGCGATCGCTACCGCGTGCTCGGCTTCACCGAGGATATGCCGCAGCTACTGCGCCAGGCAGACCTGTTCGTGGGCAAACCGGGCGGGCTGACGGCGTCGGAGTGCATGGCCGCAGGACTGCCCATGGTGCTGGTGAACCCCATCCCGGGGCAGGAGGTTCGCAACGGCGACTACCTGATGGAGCAGGGTGCAGCCGTCCGCTGCAACACCGGTGCGACGATCGGCTGGAAGATTGATGAGCTGCTGCGCGAGCCAGGCCGCTTGCAGCAGATGCAGGCGGCGGCCCGGAGCGTCGGTCGCCCTGGCGCTGCTGCGGACGTGTTGACCGGTCTGCTGGACGGGCCGTCACGTCCGCTCATCGTCACCCGCGCAGCGCAAAAAACGATTCTCGCCGAAAGCGGGCAGCGCGTCGTCGCCACCGATCTGACGGGACCGTCCGCGCTGGTCCGCCTGATCGACTCGGCTGAGAAAAGCACCGTCGCGCTGCTGCAAGCCGCGGAGCTGGACGATCTCCGGAAGCGGTACAAAACGGCGAACGGGGATCTGGTGCTGAGGCGCGGTCAGGCGCACGTGTGGCTCGGACGGGAGGGGCGGCGGTTGCTCAGCGCTTTGCTGCTGGGTGATAAGGCGCTCCCTGTCAGGATCGAGGAGTGATCAGCAGGCTTCATACCGTAGCCTAGAAGGGCCGCTGCCTGCCGGTGTTGGTCTTATCTGCCGAAGGAAAGAATGAAACGAGTGCGCCCGCGCCTACTGCGGATCGGCGTCGTGGCGGTGGTAGCAGTGTTGGGAATCAGCGGAATCGCTTCCTGCGCTAGCCAGGATTCGTCGGAAGAGGCCAGCTCCGGGGACTCCGCCACCACTGCAGCCAGCATCAACGGCTACCGGAGCGTCGGCTATTTCCCCCAGTGGGGAGTATATGGGCGTCAATACTCCATGAAGACCCTCCAGGATTCAGGTGCCGCGGGAAACCTGAGCCATATCAATTACGCTTTCGGCAACATCCACCACGAGACTCTTACCTGCTTCGAGGCGAACAAGGCCCAGGGAAGCGGTCCGGACGGCTCCGACGGAGCCTCCGACGCATGGGCTGATTACGGCATGCCCTACGACGCCGCCGGCTCCATCGCCGGCACCGCGGACACAGCGGAGCAGCCCCTTGCCGGGTCTTTCAACCAGCTTCGGCAACTGAAGGCAGCCAACCCGGGGCTGCGGGCGGTGATCTCCCTCGGCGGGTGGACCTGGTCGAAGAACTTCTCCCGCGCCGCGGCAACCGACGAATCGCGCAAGGCGCTCGTGGCTTCCTGCATCGACCTGTATATCAAGGGAAACCTTCCGGTAATAGAGGGCAGGGGAGGGGACGGGGCTGCAGCCGGCATTTTCGACGGCATCGACATTGACTGGGAGTGGCCGGGCACCGACAAGGGGCTTGAGGGAAACGGTGTGGACGCCGAGAACGACGCCGAGAACTTCCGTCTCCTGCTGCAGGAGTTCAGGGAGCAGCTCGACGCCCACGGTGCCAGCACCGGAGCCTCCTATTCTCTGAGCGCCTTCCTTCCCGCCAATCCGGTGGTGATCGAAGCTGGCGGCTGGAACGACCCCGCATTGTTCGAGTACCTCGACTTTGGAAACATTCAGGGCTACGACCTGTGGGGAACGTGGGAGCCGGGGCTCACCGGGCACCAGGGCAACCTCTTCGACGATCCGGACGATCCACGCGAGGCCGGCGAAAGTTTCTCTGTCGACCGGACAGTGAGTGCCTATCTCGACGCCGGAATCGATCCCGCACAGCTCGGGCTCGGCCTCGCTGCCTTCGGCAGGGGCTGGGTGGGCGCTGACTCTGCGGAGCCCTGGGGCCCGGCCACGGGACCCGCGCCGGGCGGCGAAGAGCCCGGTCTTGAAGACTACGACGAACTACTCGAGGTTGGTGAGGAGTTCACCGACCCGACGCTTGGGGCGGCCTGGCGGTTCGACGGCGACCAGTGGTGGAGCTACGACAACCCCGAAACTGTGCGCCTCAAGAGCGACTACATTCTGGAGAAGGGGCTCGGCGGCGGAATGTGGTGGGACCTTGCCGGGAACCGGGACGGCACCCTCTTCGCCGTACTGTCTGATCAGATGCGCGAAGCTCCCGAAGGCCCGGCCCGTGACAGGGTGATGCCCGAGCCCGCGGTCGAGCCTTCCACTAAGCCGACGGCCGCACCAGGCGGAACGCCTACCGGATCGGGTACGACGCCGTCGGAAGCACCAGCGTCAACTGCCCCTGAGGCCGCTCGGTCCCTGTCTGCCGAGGAGGCCGCTGCCGCCGAACCGGTGGCCTGGCGCGAGGACGAGGTGTACACGGAGGGGCGTCGCGTGACTTTCGAGGGCTCGGTGTACCGGACGCAATGGTGGACCCGGGGTGACATCCCCGGCGCAGAGCAATACGGCCCGTGGGTGCGGGCGGACGACTGACCTCCGCCGGCGGGTCATGGGTGCGCCAATGAGGCGCAGAACCACTGATTCTTCCGGGCTGGGAAGTCCCTGGATGGACGCTGAAAACAAATTTGGTTGCATCTCGGTAACAACACGGTTGCGATGAGGTCTACGACACGTGCCCGCAACATTTAGCCCCTAGGCTTCTACACATGTGAGGCACGCCACTCCTCAAAGGTGGCGTGCCAGCTCTCTGTAAAACCACAGGGAGCTACTTTTCCAGAACATGAAATAGGAGGCGGAATGCGTTTCGGACGTACTTCCAAAGCTGTGGGAGTTGCGGCAATCGCTGCACTTGCACTCAGCGCCTGCGCCAGCACTGACAGTGGCGACGGCAATACTGACCCGGATGCAAGCGGTGACGCAGGCGCCGCTGGCGGAATCGTCAGCGTAGCCGAGGTAAACCCGTTTACCTCGTTCAACTCCGACAGTGCCACCGGCAACGTCGATATCAACGGCAAGGTCAGCTACCTGACCAAGTCGGGTTTCTACTACATCGACGACCAGCTTGAGGTAATCCGGAACGAGGACTTCGGATCCTACGAGATTGTCGCCGAGGATCCCCTGACGGTGACCTACACCGTCAATGAGGGTGTCGCCTGGTCCGACGGCGAGCCCATCAACGGTGGCGACCTGATGCTTTCCTGGGCAATCAGCTCCGGCTACTTCGACGATGAAGCACCGGTCGAAGGTGGCGAGGAAGACGAAACCACTGGCACCACCTACTTCTCGGCAGCCAGCACCGCTGGACTCGATCTCTCACTCCTCCCCGAGCTGAGCGAAGATGGCATGTCCATCACCATTGAGTACACCGAGCCTTACGCCGACTGGGAGATCGCTTACGGCATTCTCGACACCCCGGCCCACGTTGTGGCAACCCAAGCCGGTCTGGCCGACGAAGCCGCACTGATCGAACTGATCCAGAGCACTCCGGAAGGCGATCCCGAGGATCCCCAGGACCGCCCTGAGATTCAGGCTGTAGCCGACGTCTGGAACACCGGTTTCGACACGACCACCCTCCCTGACGATCCCGCACTGTACCTGTCCAGCGGACCCTACATCGTTGACTCGATGGTTCCCGACCAGTCGATGACCCTCGTCAAGAACGAGGATTACGCCTGGGGCCCTGAAACCCAGCTCGATGAGATCACCATCCGCTACATCGGCGACGCAACGGCACAGGTGCAGGGTCTGCAGAACGGTGACGTCGACGTCATCCAGCCGCAGGCTTCAGCAGACACGCTGACCTCACTTGAGGCAATCGACGGAATCAACATCTTCGAGGGCGACGAGCTCTCCTTCGATCACCTCGACCTGAACTACGCCGGGGTCTTCGCCGACGAGAACGTCCGCAAGGCGTTCATGAAGACGATTCCACGTGACGCAATTGTCGAATCGACCATCGCTGCACTGGACCCCGAAGCCAGCCACAGGGATTCGCACATCTTCGATGTCGGCACCCCCGGCTACGAGGCATCAGTGCCCGAGAACGGCTCTGCTGAGTACGATGAGGTTGATATCGAAGGAGCCAAGGAGCTCCTTGACGGTGCCACCCCGGAAGTACGCATCATGTACAACACTGAGAACCCCAACCGTGTTGACGCGTACACCCTGATCGCCGAGAGCGCCACGCAGGCAGGCTTCCAGATCGTTGACGGCGGACTGCCCGGCAACGAATGGGGATCAGCTCTTGGTACCGGTACCTACGATGCAACCATCTTCGGCTGGATCAGCACCGGAGTCGGCGTGACCGGCGTCCCACAGCTCTACGGCTGTGGTTCATCCTCGAACTACAGCGGATTCTGCGATGACGAAGCGCAGGCCGCCATGGACGAACTGATTGTCACCACCGATGAAGCCGAGCAGCAGGAGCTTCAGACGATCGTTGACACCCGACTGTTCGACACAGGCTTCGGTCTGCCTCTCTTCCAGTCCATCGGCATCAACGCTGCATCCGACACCATCGAAGGCCCGGGCTTCAGCCCGACCCAAGAGGGTATCTGGTGGAACTTCTGGGAATGGACAGTCACTGAGTAATTCAGGACTACCCACGACCTAACGCGCTAGACACGAAAGCGCTGGGGCCGGACTATTTGGCTCCAGCGCTTTCTAGCGCCTAGACACTCTTCGACGTCGCGCCTCTGGCCCAAGCGATTGGGATCTCCCAAATATCCGCTGGCTGTTAGGTGCATTACACTTTTGCCACAACGCCGGGTGATCCCCGGAACCTTAACATTGAGGTTTTATAAACTATGGTGACCTACATCGTCCGGCGCTTAGTTGCTGCCGTGCTCATCCTGTTGGGCGCTTCCTTCATCGTGTACATGCTGACAGCTGTGTCGGGCGACCCCCTGGCTGATCTGCGCGAGAGCAACGTACCCAACAAGGAAACACTCATCCAACTACGGACGGACCTCCTCAGCCTGGACGTCCCCGCCCCGATCCGGTACTTCGAGTGGCTAGGTGGAGCAGCGAGTTGCCTCATCCCCTTCGCCGCCACCTGTGACCTCGGCAGCAGCATCGCCGGCATCGAGGTAACCCAACTGCTGGGCCGGGCCATGGGCCAGACCATCCTGCTGGTCACCGGCGCGACGGTCCTCGCCATCCTGATCGGCATCTCCCTGGGTATCATCACCGCGCTCCGCCAATACAGCGGACTCGACTACGGTGTGACCTTCATGGCCTTCCTCTTCTTTTCGCTCCCAATCTTCTGGGTTGCGGTCCTGCTGAAGGAGTATGGGGCGATCAGCTTCAACACCTTCCTCGCAGATCCCAACATCTCGTTGACAGCGATCATCATCACCGGTCTGGTGAGTGCGTTCATCTGGTATCTGGTCGCCCGGGGGCCGCTCAAGAAGCGACTCACCGCAGCAGCGGCCGGGTTCGTCTTCGCAGCAGCGATTCTCTTCTTCCTCGACCTGACCGGCTGGTTCCTGCAGCCAGGCTTCGGACCGATCGTCATCGCCATTGCGGGCGTCGGGATCGCCTACGGGGTCACACTGCTGACCGCGGGCCTCAAGAACCGCAAGGCACTTTACTCGGCGCTGATCACCGTGGCTATCGGTGTGGTCGCCTACTTCGCCGTCCAGCCCCTCCTCGATCTCGCAACACCGCTGATGATCGTCCTGCTGGCCGTCGCCACAGTGCTCGTCGGCGTTGCTGTCGGTTATCTCATGGGCGGCTACGATCGCCGGCAGAGCATGAACGCAGCCGGTCTGACCGCCTTCCTGATGGGCTTCACCATCCTGCTTGACCGGTTCATGCAGTCCTGGCCCCTGTACTCGGACAACAACAGGATCCGCGGCAGGCCCATCGCCACCCTCGGTTCGTCCACTCCCAACCTTGAGGGCGATTTCTGGATCATAGGGCTCGACACGTTTACCCATCTCCTGCTGCCGACGATTGCCTTGATGCTGATCTCGCTGGCAGGTTACAGCCGCTACTCGAGGGCGTCGATGCTCGAAATCATGAACCAGGACTACATCCGCACGGCCCGGGCCAAGGGTCTGGGGGAGCGGACCGTGGTCATGCGCCACGCCTTCCGCAACGCGCTGATCCCGCTGGCCACCCTCGTGGCGTTCGACATCGGCGGACTGATCGGTGGTGCGATCATCACTGAGCAGGTCTTTGCCTTCAGCGGTATGGGCCAACTCTTCATTGGGGCTCTGGGACGCGTTGACCCGAATCCCATCATGGGAGTCTTCCTGATCACCGGCATACTGGCTCTGGTCTTCAACCTGGTTGCTGACCTGGCCTACTCGGTACTTGACCCACGAGTGAGGGTAAAAGCATGAGCAGCAGAGCAGAAGTAAAATCCAGGAAATCCAAGGACGACTCGATCGGCCTCAGCCAGGGCCAGATCGTCCGGAAGCGCTTCTTCGGTAACACAGCGGCCCTCGTCAGCATGGTCATCTTCGTGCTGGTCGTCATCCTGGCGTTCAGTTCGATCGGCTATGCCGGAATCCCGGGCTGGTGGAAGTGGAGCTACACGGACACGCCGTCGTTGGCGACGCCGACCGGGTCTCCCACCTGGGTGCTGCCGTTCGACTTCGGTGACCACCCGTTCGGTCAGGACCGCGTCGGTCGCGACCTCTTTGCCATGACCATGCGGGGCACCCAGCTCTCCCTCCTGATCATGTTCATTATCGGTATCCTCGGCGGTATCCTCGGCGTCATTATTGGCGGGGTATCGGGCTACTTCCGCGGCTGGGTTGAAGCAGTGCTGATGCGGTTCACCGACGTCATCATCGTGATCCCCCTGATCATCCTCGCCGCCGTGCTGGGTAGCGTGGGCAACAACCTTACCGGCAGCGGCACATTCCTGCGGAATGTGCTGGGCGGTAGCGCCGGGGTGATCCTGCTCGGGATCTTCGTGGGACTGATCATCTGGACCGGCCTCGCCCGCCTGGTGCGCGGCGAGTTCCTTTCCCTGCGTGAACGTGAATTCGTTGACGCAGCCCGGATCGCCGGAGCATCGGATACCCGGATCATCTTCAAGCACATCCTGCCCAACGCGGTAGGAGTGATCATCGTCAACACCACCCTGGTGATGGCGTCAGCGATCCTGCTGGAATCCGCTCTCTCCTTCCTTGGCCTCGGTGTCAGGGCGCCCGATATCTCGCTGGGCAGCCTGATCAGCGACAACCAGCAGGCGTTCAACACCCGGCCGTGGCTGTTCTGGTGGCCCGGGTTGTTCATCATCCTGATCTGCCTGTCGATCAACTTCATCGGCGATGGGCTTCGGGACGCTTTTGATCCACGTCAGAAGAAGTTCAACGCCAAGAAGGCAGTGCACTCCGGCGACATTTCCGATCCCAACCGCCCCGAGGCCTAAAGTGCCACGACAGGGGGTTGGTCCAGTGAGGGCACTTCGCCGCGCTCACCGGTTAGCTCATGGAGAAAGCGATCACGTTCGCAGCAATCAGAACAGCTGCGCAGCCGATGGCGATCCAATGGAAACGCGTCGCAACCGCTGTGGTTTCGGTGGCGTCGACGTCCAGCAGGTTGCCGTCAATCAGCGCGGCCCAGTGGGTTCGTACCAGAAACGCTGCGGCTCCGGAGTCGGTGTTCTTCAGGTCTCCGGGCCGGATGGACTGGGCGGGACCATAACTGGATTCGGGGAGGCCCTGGACATGCTCAGGTTTCCCGCGGTGAGTGCCCCACACGCCGGGCGCGGGCGCGGCCCAGGCCGTGTGGCTGCCGCGAACGGTGACCAGCGTCAGCGCGAACTTCGTGTCGACGTGAATCAACGCGGCCCATGGCACGGAAACGGAGCGGACTGGATTGTTGAGGGTGACGGCGTCGTCGTCGATCACCACGGACGGGTACCAAAACAGCAGCCAGCCGAAGTAGGCCAGGGCGACCAGTGGCCAGGCGGAGACCAGACCCATAACACCGTCACCAACAACCGACAGCACCATGCCAATGGCGGCCAGCACCCAGGTCAGCCCCGCGAACCACTTGCCAAACCGAGGTTTGAAAACGATTGGGCTGGCTGCATCGCTTGGGCTACTCATACCCATATAGTTTCAGGATCCCGCGCCAGTTCACTAATCACCAAAATGTGGCAGGCCAGGGGCGGAAGGAAAGCAGAATCATGACCGACGGCGTCATCGAAAATTCGGATTCAGGGCAGACAGCACGGAGCGATGTTCCAGTGCTCCAGGTCAAGGGCTTGGGCGTCGACTATGGCGTCGACAAGGTCTGGGTACCCGCAGCCATTGATCTCAACTACGAGGTCAGGGCCGGCGAGGTCCTGGCCATCGTGGGCGAATCCGGTTCCGGCAAGAGCGCCAGTTCCATGTCGCTCTTGGGGCTGCTGCCCGAGAATAGCCGCACGACCGGCAGCGTCAAGCTCAACGGTAAGGAAATCCTCGGCCTGACCGGAAGCAAGCTGCGCCAGATCCGAGGCCGCGATGTAGCAGTCATTTTCCAGGAACCGATGACCGCGATGAACCCGGTTTACACGATCGGGTTCCAGATCGTCGAAACGATCCGCCTGCACAACGAGATTTCGCCGGAAGAGGCGAAAGAGCGGGCCTTGAAGCTGCTGGACATGGTCGAGCTCCCGGACCCGGACAAGGCCTTCAAGTCCTACCCCCACCAGCTCTCCGGCGGGCAGCGACAGCGCGCCATGATTGCCCAGTCGCTCTCCTGTGATCCGAAGCTGCTGATCGCCGACGAACCCACGACAGCGCTTGACGTCACGGTGCAGGCCGAGATCCTCGACCTGATGCGAAACCTGCGCAGCAAACTCAACAGCGCGATCGTGCTGATCACCCACGATATGGGAGTGGTCGCCGACCTCGCCGACCACATCGTGGTCATGAGTAAGGGCAGGATCGTGGAGGCGGGCACGGCCGAGCAGATCTTCCACAATCCCCAGCATGAGTACACCCGGAAGCTGCTCGCAGCGGTACCCCATCTCGGTCAGGGCGGTGACGACGCCGAGGAGGTGGACATCACCGCGGCGCTGGCCGCCGCGACGCAAACCGAGCTCCGTGCAGTGGACCAGAACGAACTGATGCGGCGCGAACGCGCCAATCAGGCACGCCTGGAAGAAGCCGAACGTGCTGCCGACACCAGCCGGGGCGCGGCCGTCCTGCAACTCACCGACGTCGCCATCGAATACCCCAAGCAAGGCAGGGTACCGGCGTTCCGCGCGGTCGAAGGAGCGAACCTCGCGATTTACCCGGGTGAGATCCTTGGGTTGGTCGGCGAATCCGGCTCGGGCAAGACGACGATCGGCCGTGCCGCCGTCGGCCTGCTTCCAGTGGCCGCAGGATCACTGACCGTCACCGGCAAGGAGATCTCGAATGCCACCCGCAAGGAGCTCTTTGAGCTGCGTCGCAACGTGGGAATGGTCTTCCAGGACCCGTCCTCCTCACTGAACCCGCGGCTGCCCCTGGGCGAAAGCATCGGCGAGCCGATGTTCCTCGCGAAGGTGGCCAAGGGAGCAGATCTGCAGAAGCGGATCGAGACGCTGCTGGACCAGGTCGAGCTACCGCGTGCCTACCGCAACCGGTACCCGCATGAGCTCTCGGGCGGCCAGAAACAGCGCGTCGGCATTGCCCGTGCGCTGTCCCTGAAGCCCAAACTCCTGGTGGCGGATGAGCCCACCTCGGCCCTTGACGTATCAGTGCAGGCCACTGTGCTGGAGCTGCTGAAGAACCTGCAGCTGGAACTTGGATTCGCTTGCCTGTTCGTCACCCATGACCTCGCCGTCGTCGACCTCATGTCCGACCGGATTTGTGTCATGCGCCGCGGCAAGATTGTGGAGCAGGGCACCCGGGATCAGATCCTCCGCCGACCGCAGGATCCGTACACCCAGCGGCTGCTGGCAGCAGTGCCACTCCCCAACCCGGAGAAGCAGCGCGAGCGCCGCGAGCTGCGGGCTAAACTGCTCGCCTCCGCCGAGTAATTCAGCGCGGAGATCAGCCAACGACGGCGGCCCGTCCCCTTACCGGGGCGGGTCGCCGTCGTTTGCGGTTTAAGGACCTCCTTAGGACTTGAGGGCCCACTTCTGTAAGCTGGAAGTTGGCCTACTGCTATTTCAGCGGAGTGTCAATAGCAAATCTGAAGTTAATCGAAATCTTTGAGGAGTTACCCGAATGTCCCTCAGGTCCGGAAATCCGGCAACCGACAGTCCACCCGGCGAGCCAGATGCCCGCCCGACGGAAGGGAAACCGGTCGCGCCCTCCAAGCTGGCGAAGAACGTGTTCATCCCGGCCGCTGCGCTCATCGTGGTGTTCGTGGGCTTCGCACTCATTTTCCCTTCCACGGCTGCCGAGGTCTTCGGCAGCATCCAGACCAATGTCATCAGCAGCTTCGGCTGGTATTACGTGGCAATTGTCGCGATGTTCGTGGTGTTCTCCCTCTGGGTAGGGTTGAGCCGCTTTGGCGATATCCGCCTCGGCAAGGACGAGGATCGTCCCGAATTCTCGATGATGTCCTGGTTCGCCCTGCTCTTCGCCGCTGGCATGGGGATCGGGCTGGTCTTCTGGGGTGTCGCCGAGCCGTTGAACCACTTTGCCTCACCGCCACCGGGCACCGAAGGGACCGGCATTGAGCTGGCCCAGCAGGCTCTGACCCAGACCTTCCTGCACTGGGGCCTCCACGCCTGGAGCATCTATGTGGTGGTTGGACTTTCCATCGCCTACGCAGTGCACCGCCGCGGCCGCCCCATCTCCATCCGCTGGACCCTTGAACCCCTCCTGGGCGACAAGGTCAAGGGCAAATGGGGCGACGCTATTGACGTCATCGCCCTGGTGGGCACGCTGTTCGGCGTCGCTACCTCACTGGGACTCGGCGTGCTGCAGATGTCGGCAGGCCTGGATACTGCCAACATCATGGAGGCAACCAAGTTCACCCAGATCGGTCTGATCCTCTGCATCACCGCACTGACCCTCGTCTCGGTCATCTCCGGTGTGGGCAAAGGTATGAAATGGCTGTCCAACACCAACCTGGTGCTGGCCGGCGTGCTGCTGCTGGTCATCCTGTTCACCGGCCCCACCCTTTTCCTGCTGCGCGAGTTCGTTCAGTCAATCGGTAACTACCTGCAGAACGTTGTGGGTCTGACCTTCGATACCCTTGCCTTCGCCGGAGCCGACGGCGAAGCCTGGCAGTCCGCCTGGACCACCTTCTACTGGGGCTGGTGGATTTCCTGGGCCCCGTTTGTTGGCATCTTCATTGCGCGCATCTCCAAGGGCCGCACGGTCCGCGAATTTGTTGCAGGCGTCCTGCTGGTTCCCACCCTGCTCACCTTCCTCTGGTTCTCGGTCCTGGGCGGATCCGCCCTCTACCGCGAGCTCTTCGGCAACGGTGGTCTGGTGGGCGAAGACGGTGCGGTGGACACCAACAATGCCCTCTTCGGGCTCCTCACGGAACTGCCTGGCGGACCGGTCCTGCTGATCGGCGCGATCATCCTGATCGCAATCTTCTTCATCACCTCGGCGGACTCCGGTGCGCTGGTGATGAGCATGATCTCTACCGGCGGCCACCCCGATCCCAAACACTGGGTCCGGGCCTTCTGGGCGGTGGCAGCTGCCGCCGTGGCGATCGCCCTCCTCCTGGTCGGCGATGACGGGCTAGCCTCCATCCAGACCGCCGCGATCCTGACCGCGTTGCCGTTCAGCCTGGTGATGATCTTCATGTGCGTGGCCACGGCCAAGGCGTTCCATGAGGAGCACCAGCAGTTCCTCCGGGCTCAGCGGCGCCAGGCGCGCATCGCTGTTGCCGATCAGGTCACCGACCAGGTGAACGAGCACATGTCCGATCGGGTGGACCAGCAGATCCAGGATCAGCTGGCGGACTACCATCTCGAAGAGGCCTCATCGGCCGGCTCCAGTGCACCACGCCGGTGGAAGCTGTCCCGCTCGAAAAAGTCCTAGCACCCTGAAGAAATAGCCTGCCTCACTTCACTAACAGGCAGGAAAGATTGCGGCCCGCCCCCCTGGGGGCGGGCCGTTTTTGCATCCCCGGATCTGCGCCGAAGGTGGCCTTCAGTTTGGTGAGGCAACCAGAGGAGCTAAGCTAGTCGACTGTGAGCCACGACATGTACAACATGATCCCGGCTCAATCCCGGGCGGAAACTTCGCTCCGGTCTATCAAATTACACAAGGAGGCGGAATGCGTTTAACGCGTGTTTCCAAGGTTGTTGGCGTTGCTCTGACTGCTGCGCTGGCGTTGAGCGCATGTGGCGGTGGTGGCGACGACGCCGCATCGAGCACCGATCGTCCCATCGTGGTGGACGGCACGGAGCCACAGAACCCACTGATCCCCACCAGCACCAATGAGGTTGGTGGCGGGGCCGTAGTGGATCTGTTGTTCTCAGGCCTGGTCAGCTACGACGCCGAGGGCGCATCCCAGAACGAGATGGCCGAGTCCATCGAAACCGAGGATGCCCAGAACTACACGATCACCCTGGTTGAAGGCAAGACCTTCACCAACGGCGAGCCAGTCACCGCCCAGTCCTTCGTTGATTCGTGGAACTATGGGGCGGCAGCGAAGAACGCTCAGCTCGCGAGCTACTTCTTCGAGAGCATCGAAGGCTACGACGAGGTCAGCGCCGAGGGTTCCGAGGCCGACGAAATGTCGGGCCTCACCGTCGTCGACGAGCTCACCTTCACCGTCGCGCTGAACCAGCCCGAGTCGGACTGGCCGCTGCGTCTTGGCTACAGCGCGTTCTCCCCGCTGCCTGAGGTCGCTTTTGAGGACTTCGAAGCATTTGGCGAGAACCCGATCGGCAACGGACCCTACAAGTTCGCCGCCGAGGGTGCCTGGGAGCACAACCAGCAGATCGAACTGGTCCCGAACGAGGACTATGACGGCCCGCAGGCAGCCCAGAACGCTGGTGTGACCTTCAAGATGTACCAGAACGGCAGCACCGCCTACCAGGACCTGATCTCGGACAACCTTGACGTTCTGAAGACTGTGCCGACCAGCGATGTGCAGAACTTCAAGAACGACCTGGGGGACCGGTGGCTGGAGTCCCCGTACGCGGGCAACCAGACCATCTCCATCCCTTACTACCTCGAGAACTGGGACGGCGAGGACGGCAAGCTGCGCCGCCAGGCCATCTCCATGGCCATCGACCGGGAAGAAATCACCACGGTGATCTTCAACAACGGCCGCACCCCGGCCACGGAGTTCACCGCTCCGGTCCTTGAGGGCTACGACGACAGCCTGCCCGGCAGCGAGAACCTCGAGTTCAACCCCGAGCGCGCCGTCGAGCTGTGGGAAGAGGCCGAAGCGATCGAGCCTTACGACGACTCAGAGGCTCTGACGATCGCCTACAACGCCGACGCCGGCGATCACCGCACCTGGGTTGAGGCAGTTGTCAACGGACTGAAAAACAACCTGGACATCGAGGTGAGCGGCCTGCCGTTCTCCACCTTCGCCGAGTTGCGCACCAACGCCACTGACAAGACGCTGACCGGTGCCATCCGCACCGGCTGGCAGGCTGACTACCCGTCCCTGTACAACTTCCTTGGACCCATCCACGCTACCGGCGCCGGATCCAACGACTCGGTGTACGCCAACGAGGAATTCGACAACGCACTCTCCGAGGGCCTCGCGGCTGATTCTGTTGAGGCAGGAAACGAAGCGATGAACAAGGCTCAGGAAATGCTCCTTGAAGATCTTCCCTCCATCCCACTGTGGTACCAGGTTGCCCAGGGCGGCTGGAGCCAGAACGTCGACAACGTCGAGTTCGGCTGGAATGGCGTTCCCCTGTACAACGCCATCACCACCAAGTAAGACCGATCAACTGATGGGGTCCCCGTTTCGGGGGCCCCATCAGTTTGCTCCAAAACCTAAGGTCCACAACAGATGAATAAGCTTCCACAGCGTCCCGTGGGGACGCTTTCCGCCGGGGGTGTTGCCTGATGTCCTGGTACATCATCCGGCGCGTTCTTCAACTGATCCCCGTCTTTATCGGCGCCACCCTGCTGGTCTATTTCCTGGTCTTCAGCCTCCCCGGCGACCCCACCGCCGCCATCTGCGGCGAGCGAGGCTGCACCCCCGCCGTCGAAGCCGCACTGCGGGAGCAATACAACCTGGACCAGCCTTTCTGGGTGCAATACTTCCTCTTCCTGAAGGGCGTTCTGACCTTCGACCTGGGCGTCAACTTCGCCGGCCGTGAGATCGCCACCATCATTGCCGAGGTTTTCCCCACCACGGCACGGCTGGCCATCATGGCCCTCGTCTTCGAGGCCGTCTTCGGCATCCTGTTCGGTCTGATCGCAGGTCTCCGCAAGGGGAAAATTTTCGACTCAACCATCCTGATCGTCTCGCTGGTAGTCATTGCGGTTCCCATCTTCGTTCTCGGGTTCCTCATGCAGTTCCTGGTAGGCGTCAAACTGGGGTGGGCTAGCCCCACGGTCAGCGGCGCGGCTCCGTTCAACGAACTGATCCTGCCCGCCGTCGTGCTCGGTCTGGTCTCCTTCGCCTACGTGCTCAGGCTGACCCGGACCAGCATTATTGAAAACGTCAACGCGGACTATGTGCGCACCGCCACGGCCAAGGGACTGTCCCGGCGCCGCGTGGTGACCGTGCACATCCTGCGCAACTCGATGATCCCCGTGATCACCTTCCTCGGCGCCGACCTGGGCGCCCTCATGGGCGGCGCCATCGTCACCGAGGGAATCTTCAACGTGAACGGAGTCGGGAACACGCTCTACCGCGCTGTGCTCAACGGTGAAGCCCCAGTTGTGGTGGCAATCGTCACCGTTCTGATCATGATTTTCTGCATCGCCAATCTGGTGGTGGATCTGCTGTATGCGTGGCTGGACCCAAGGATTCGATATGCCTGATATGGACAACACACCCAAACGCGCTGTCACGCCCAAGCGGCCCGCGCACCCTATTGAGCACTTCGTGGCCGACGCCGAGGAAACTCCGGTCGACGCCACCGACAGTGCCACCACTGACGATGCTCCCCGGAGCCAATGGAGTGAGGCGTGGCGCAACCTGCGCCGCCAACCGCTCTTCATCCTCAGCGGCATCCTGATCCTCGCGGTGATCTTCGTTGCGTTGTTCCCCGGGATTTTCACCAACGAACCTCCCAATGAGAACTGCCTGCTGGTCAACTCGGGCGCGGGCCCGGCCCCCGGGCATCCGCTCGGCTTCACCCAGCAGGGCTGCGACGTCCTGTCCCGGGTGGTCTACGGAACCCAGTCCTCGCTGATGGTGGGAATGTTCTCCACGCTCGGCGTGCTCCTGATCGGTGGCGCGGTTGGTGCCATTGCCGGCTTCTACGGTGGCTGGATCGACGCGATCCTGGCCCGCCTGGGCGACATCTTCTTCGCCCTGCCGCTGATCCTCGGCGCTATCGTCGTCGTCCAGCTGCCCTTCTTCAGGGAGAACCGCAGCGTCTGGACGCTGGTGGTGATTCTGGTGACCTTCGGGTGGCCGCAGATTGCCCGCATTACCCGTGCCTCGGTGATCTCGGTCAGGAACGCTGACTTCGTCACCGCCGCACGATCGCTGGGCGTTTCCCGTTTCTCGGCACTGCTGAAGCACGTGATTCCCAACGCTTTGGCGCCGGTCATCGTGATCACCACCATCTCGCTGGGGACGTTCATCGTTGCCGAGTCCACCCTGTCCTTCCTGGGCATTGGGCTGCCACCGGACGTAATGTCCTGGGGCAATGACATCTTCTCGGCGGAACCTACGGTGCGGACCAACCCGATGCCGTTGTTCTGGCCAGCCCTCGCGCTCTCCCTGACGGTGCTCAGCTTCATCATGCTGGGCGACGCCCTGAGGGACGCACTCGATCCAAAGGCCCGGAAGCGATGACACAGACACCAGAAAACATCAGCCCACAGGGCGACGCCGGTAAACCGCTCCTCGAACTGCGTGACCTCGCGATCACCTTCACCACGTCGCAAGGTGATGTGGAGGCCGTCAAGAACGCGCGGCTGACCATCATGCCCGGCGAAACAGTTGCCATCGTCGGCGAATCCGGCTCAGGCAAGTCGACCACCGCCCTTGCGGCAATCGGTCTGCTCCCCGAGAACGGGCGCGTCTCCGGCGGGCAGATCCTGTTCGACGGCGAAGACATCACGCAGGCGGACGAGAAACGGATCGTTGAACTCCGTGGCTCGTCCATCGGCATGGTCCCGCAGGACCCCATGTCCAACCTGAACCCGGTCTGGAAGATCGGATTCCAGGTGAAGGAAACCCTGCGGGCCAACGGACTGCCGCACGGCAAGAAGGATGTTGCGCAGGTACTCTCGGAGGCCGGGCTGCCCGACGCCGAGTCGCGGGCCAACCAGTACCCGCACGAGTTCTCGGGTGGCATGCGTCAACGCGCACTGATCGCCATCGGCTTGTCCTGCAGGCCACGCCTGCTGATCGCTGACGAGCCGACGTCGGCCCTCGACGTCACCGTGCAACGCCAGATCCTCGATCACCTGGACAGCATGACCCGCGACCTGGGTACCGCCGTGCTGTTGATCACCCACGATCTGGGGCTAGCCGCCGAACGGGCCCACAAAGTGATCGTCATGTACAAGGGCAAGGTGGTCGAAGCCGGACCAGCCATGGAACTGCTCACCAACCCGCGCCATGCCTACACCCAGAAACTGGTGGCCTCGGCGCCATCGTTGGCTTCGCGCCGGATTGAATCGGCCAAGAAGCTGGGCCTGCAAACCAGCGAGGTGCTCGCTCCCGAGGACCCCGCGCTGGTTAGCGCTGCGGCCGACAAGGTGATCGAAGTCAAGGACCTCACCAAGGTCTTCAAGATCCGGGGGAGTTGGGGCAAATCGACCGAGTTCAAAGCGGTCGACGGCGTCTCCTTCTCGATCGCGCGGGGCACCACGACAGCCGTTGTCGGGGAATCCGGCTCGGGCAAGTCCACGGTGGCGCGCATGGTGCTCGGACTGGAACCGGCGACGGAGGGGAGCATCGATTTCGACGGGGTGGACATCACCACCCTGGGCCGCAAGGAGATGTTCGATTTCCGCCGGCGGGTCCAGCCGATCTTCCAGGACCCGTACGGGTCACTGGACCCGATGTACAACATCTTCAGGACCATCGAGGAACCTCTGCGGGTCCACGGCATCGGGAACGCCAAGTCCCGCGAGCAGAAGGTCCGTGCGTTGCTGGAACAGGTGGCGCTGCCGGCGTCGATGATGCGGCGGTTCCCCAACGAGCTCTCCGGGGGGCAGCGGCAGCGGGTGGCCATCGCCCGTGCATTGGCACTCGACCCCGAGGTGGTGATCTGCGACGAAGCGGTGTCGGCGCTCGACGTCCTCGTCCAGGCCCAGATCCTCAACCTGCTGGCCGACCTGCAGTCGGAGTTGGGGCTGAGCTACCTGTTCATCACCCACGACCTTGCGGTGGTGCGCCAGATCGCCGACCACGTCTGTGTCATGGAAAAGGGAAAGCTGGTGGAGCAGGGGTCCACTGACGCCGTCTTCGACAACCCGCAGACCCCCTACACGCGCGCCCTGCTGGACGCGATCCCGGGTGCAGGCCTGGTCCTGCCACCCGGCGCCGCGTAGCGGTACGGGACAGGCGGCAGACCGTTCGACGGCGGCTCACCCCCCGGGGGTGGGCCGCCGTCGTGCGTTCCCGCAAACACGCCGACAACCTGTGATCTTGACCCGGATTGGGTCCCGCGTTAGGCCATTTTTTCCTGAGAGCTTAGACTGGTACAAGCAGGCGCCGTCCTCATAACGCTAGATTCCCCTCAAGATTACTGAATTGAGTCATTACGCATGTCTGAAACCACAGGCAACACAGCTGTTCGCAGCGACCTCCGCAACGTTGCCATCGTGGCCCACGTTGACCACGGAAAGACCACCCTGGTTGATGCCATGCTCCGGCAGACCAATTCCTTCGCAGCCCACGGCGACGTGGCAGACCGGGTCATGGACTCGGGTGACCTTGAGCGCGAAAAGGGCATCACCATCCTCGCCAAGAACACCACCGTGTTCTATGACGGCCCCTCGGCCAAGGGCGAAACCATCACCATCAACGTGATCGACACCCCGGGCCACGCCGACTTCGGTGGCGAAGTGGAACGCGGCCTCTCCATGGTCGACGGCGTCGTCCTGCTCGTTGACGCCTCTGAGGGCCCTCTGCCCCAGACCCGTTTCGTGCTGCGTAAGGCACTGGCCGCCAAGCTCCCCGTGGTGCTGCTGGTCAACAAGACCGACCGCCCCGACTCGCGGATCGACGAAGTGGTCAGCGAATCCATGGACCTCCTGTTGGGTCTCGCCTCGGACCTCGCCGACGAAGTGCCCGACCTTGACCTGGACTCGGTCCTGAACGTGCCAGTCGTGTACGCCGCCGCCCGTGAAGGTGCAGCCTCGCTGGAGCAGCCCGCCGACGGCACCGTTCCCTCGAACGACAACCTTGAGCCCCTCTTCCAGACCATCATCGAGCACATCCCCGCGCCCCGGTACAACCCGGACGGCGTGCTGCAGGCACACGTGACCAACCTTGACGCCTCACCGTTCCTGGGCCGTCTCGCCCTGCTGCGTATCTTCAACGGCACCCTGCGCAAGGGACAGACCGTTGCCTGGGCCCGCCAGAACGGTGAACTCAAGTCAGTCAAGATCACCGAACTGCTCGCCACCCGCGCCCTCGACCGCGTGCCGACCGATTCGGCCGGACCAGGCGAAATCGTTGCCGTCGCCGGCATCGAAGACATCACCATCGGCGAGACCCTGACCGACATCGACAACCCTCAGCCCCTGCCGCTGATCACCGTCGATGACCCGGCCATCTCGGTCACCATCGGTATCAACACGTCGCCGCTTGCCGGCCGTGTCAAGGGCGCCAAGGTCACCGCCCGCCAGGTGAAGGATCGCCTGGACCGGGAACTGATCGGTAACGTCTCCCTGAAGGTCCTCGCCACCGAGCGCCCCGACGCGTGGGAAGTACAGGGCCGTGGCGAGCTTGCTCTCGCCATCCTCGTCGAGCAGATGCGCCGTGAAGGCTTCGAGCTGACGGTCGGCAAGCCACAGGTTGTCACCCGCATGGTCGACGGCAAGGTGCACGAGCCGATGGAGCACATGACCATCGACGTACCCGAGGAATACCTGGGCGCAGTCACCCAGATCCTGGCGACCCGCAAGGGCCGGATGACCAACATGTCCAACCACGGCACCGGCTGGGTCCGGATGGAATTCATCGTCCCCGCCCGTGGCCTGATCGGTTTCCGGACCAAGTTCCTCACGGACACCCGCGGCGCCGGTATCGCTGCCTCCTACTCCGAGGGCTATGAGCCTTGGGCCGGGGACATCGAGTACCGCACCAACGGTTCGATGATCGCCGACCGCGCCGGAGTCGTCACCCCGTTCGCCATGATCAACCTGCAGGAACGCGGTTCCTTCTTCGTGGAGCCAACCTCTGAGGTGTACCAGGGCATGATCGTCGGCGAGAACTCACGCGCCGACGACATGGACGTGAACATCACCAAGGAAAAGAAGCTCACCAACATGCGTGCAGCGTCCTCGGACACCTTCGAGAACCTGACCCCTCCCCGCAAGCTCACGCTTGAGGAGTCGCTGGAATTCGCTCGCGAAGACGAGTGCGTCGAGGTCACCCCTGAGTCGATCAGGATCCGCAAGCTGATCCTGGACGCCAACGAGCGGATGCGCGCGGCGCGTTCACGGGCACGCGTCTAGCCCTCGGCAGCTGTGCAGAACACTCCACCGGAACTGACTGACGACGACGCGCGGCGCCCTGCCGGCGTCGTCGTCAGCGGTCCGGGGGAGGCGTCAACCGCGGCGCACCCTGCTCAGGGCGCGCCGCACCACCATAAGGTTGCCTTGTGGTGGGCCCTGACCGTGTCAGTGGTCTTGGGGCTGATGGTTGCCATTCTGGGGACGGCGCTTCATAGCCAGGTCTGGGAGCTACCCGGAACCACGCTTCCGATCGGTGCCGCGGCTGCAGTGCTGCTGGCGGGGTGCGTGGCGGTTTTCGCCGCACTATGGGCCCGCAACGTGCATCTGAGCCCCGTCGTGGGTGGTGTGGCCTACCTGGTGGTGGGATTCTTCGCCGCCAGCGAGGACCAACCCCTCGTGTTAACCGACCTCGGGATGAGCCCGCTGTTGCCTGTCGCGATCGCGGGAAGCAGTTGGGTGTTCGGCCTGGCCATCGTCACAGTGCTCGCGTCGATGCTGTCCTGGTGGGTGTTGCGTCCCCGGCGGGCCGCTCGTTCTCTTTAGACTTCGCTAGTCTGCGCTGCGGTCCAGATGGTGGGCCAGCATGATAGACGTCGCGGTTCCGTCAGTATCCGAGTCGCGGACCGCATATTCCTCAAGGATCTCGCGGATCCGTCGCATCATTTCGGTACGGTTCGTCTCATTGAGGCGGAGGCCCAGGCGCCAGACATCAATCTCCGACGGGTTCAGCCCGTCGATTTCCTGCAGGAAGGTCTCCACCAGGACCGGCGCAGCATTCGGGATCCGGCTGCGCCAGGAGAGGCCTGTGGCGCGGTAGGGGATTTCCTTGGCTCCACGGTTTCCAGTGCGGGCCTCTTCGGCGGACAGGAACCCCGTCGCGAGGAGTGTCCGCACGTGGTGCAGTGCGGTGGCCGGGTTGAGGCCAAGGAGCTCAGCGATCTCCTTATTGGTTCTGCCCTTATGCAGGCACAGCCTGAGGATTCGCAGCCGAACAGGGGAGCTCAGCGCCCGGCCACGCGCCTGTACATCCTCATCTGTATCCATTCCTAAATGATACGTCAGACGCGGGTAGTGATTGACAGTAATCAATCACTACCCGCAAACTGTGACGGTGACCACCGAGCTTGCATCCCCGCCGCCGTCCCTGCTGCGCGACGGAAACTTTCTCCGGTTCTGGGCCGGCCAGGCCATCAGCCAATTCGGGACCCAATTGGGTCATCTGGCCCTTCCAGTCATTGCTGTGCTGCTGCTCGGGGCGTCCGAATTCGAGGTCGGCGTGCTCACCGCCAGCGGCACCGCAGCATTCCTCCTGGTCGGGTTACCGGCCGGCGCCTGGGTGGACCGTTTGCTCAAACGCCGGGTGATGATCGGCGCAGACCTGGTGCGGATGGTGGCGATGCTTGCCATCCCCCTTCTCTGGTGGATGGATGCCCTCACCATCTGGCACCTGTGTGGGGTGGCTGGCGTCGTCGGCATTGCCACGGTGTTCTTCGATGTTGCCTACCAAAGCTACGTGCCTGTCCTCGTGAATGGCAATCAGGTACCCAGCGCCAACTCCAAACTGGAATCCACTGCCCAGATCTCCCGGTTGGGCGGCCCTGCGCTCGGGGGCGGATTGCTGCAGCTTGTCAGCGCGCCGCTGCTGGTCATCGGCCAGTCGGCGGGCTACCTGCTGTCAGCGGTGTTCCTTGCCTGGACCCGGGACCAGGAGCAGCGGTCACCTGTCGCGGACCGCCGCCCGCTCGCCGTCGAGATCAGGGAGGGCCTGGCCTTCGTGTGGCGGCACCAGCTGATCCGGCGGGTCGCGGCCTGCACAGCCGGGGTCAACTTCTTCGCGTCGCTCGTTTTCACCCTGTTGCCGCTCCTGATCCTGCGGGACCTCGATCTGGGGGCCGCGGCGCTGGGCCTGATCCTGTCGGTTGCCGCCGTGGGCGGTTTCCTCGGCGCCCTCGCCACCCCCTGGATTGCCGCGCGGATCGGCGAGGGCACCATCATCCCGCTGGCGTCACTAGCCAGCAGCGCGTTCCTGGTGCTCGTCCCACTGGCTGCGCTCGCGCCGTCGAAGCCAGCAGCCCTGGCCCTGCTGATCGTCGGCGAAGCTGGGATGACCTTCTGTGTGCTGGCCTACAACATCATGCAGGTCAGCATGCGCCAGCGGGTCTGCCCACCGCGGCTGCTCGGCCGGATGAACGCGTCGATCCGGTTCGTGGTGTGGGGTGTCATGCCGATTGCCGGGCTCCTCGCCGGCGTCCTGGGGGAGCAGATCGGTGTCATCCCCACCATGTGGATCGGGGTCGCGGGAACCGTCGTGGCATCGATTCCGGTGTTGGGCGGCGGATTCCTGGGAATGAAGAAGCTCCCCGACACGGTTGCCCAGTAGCCTCGCGTCGCACAATCCCAGTGACCGGACGGTCCCAGCGGGAAAGTCTAGACCCTCCCAGTGGCTGGACGCGGCTGGTGGGATGGTCGAAGGTTGCGAGTGGAATTGTCCACATCCACCCGGGCAAACGGATATCGGACGCCCCTCCTCGGGCACCATGTCACCTATGGACCTTTTTAGCCTTTTGACGGCCCGCGGCGGGGCTGCCCGGCGCAAAGACCTGGTGTCCAACGGTGTGAGTGCTCACCAGCTGAGCGCAGCAATCGCAGCTGGCCGGTTGGTAAAGCCAAGCCGCGGAGTCTACTGCCTCCCGAACGCAAACCAGGCCCTCTTGACCGCGCTGTGCGCCGGCGCTGATCTGGCCTGCATTAGCGAAGCAAAGCAGCGCGGGCTGTGGATTCTCCGCCCACCAGTCCTGATTCATGTCAGTGTGGATCACGGGAACGCCCTGGACGGAACGTTCAAGGTCCACCGCTCGGCCAAGCCGTTGATGGTCCTGGACATCTGTGTGCAGAGCATGCGCTGTCTTCCCGAGTTGGATGCTCTTTGCATCGTCGAATCCGCCGTAGTGCAGGGCGCAGTGAGTATCCCTGCTCTTCGACGACGGACAACAGGCCGCAGGGACGTTTCTCTCCGAAAAATCATCGACCAGATTGACCCGTTTTCCCAATCGATCCTGGAAACGGTTGCCAAGTACCACCTTCGGCGTGCCGGGTACAGCTTCCAGTCGCAGGTCTACATCAAGGGGGTCGGACGGATCGACCTGGTGGTAGAGAAGGTGCTGGGGGTTGAGGCCGACGGCCGCCGGTTCCATAGCGGGACAGAAGATTTCGAGGAGGATCGGCGCCGCGGAAACATTCTGATGATAGGCCGGGTTCCGATACTCCACGCCTCCTACTCAATGCTCGTCGATCACCCGGACGAGTTCCTGCGGCTGGTGAGGCTTGCACTCGATGCATACGCTCCCACCGATCAGTCCCGACCGCTGGGAAAGTCTAGACATTCCCAGTGACCGGGCGGTCCCAGTGGGAAATTGCGCGGCTAGCGTGCAGGGAGCGGGCTGGGTGGGCAGGAGCGCGGGCGGGGAGGGCTAGAACCGGCGGGGCCTGCGTGGCGGTGCCGGCGGGACGGGCTTGGCCGCCGTCACGGAATCGAGCCGGATGACGACGTCGCCGTGGCGGCGGGTGCGGACCGTGCAACTCTCCCCGTCAACGTGCACCAGATCGCCCAGCGCATCGGTGAAACCGCCGTCGATGCGGTACCTCACCACCACCCGGGTGCCCACGGGAAGGGCAATCAGCTGCCGTGCGGGGGAGTCCATCTGACCAGCGTAGTGGGAGGGCAGGGAGTGGCAGGGGTCATAGGGCCAGCGGACCGCCCGATGCGGCTCCACCCGGTGGTTGCGTTAAGCTGGAAACGGAACGACAGCCCCAACTGGAAAGGCGTGGGAAGTGACCTACGTAATCGCACAGCCGTGCGTGGATTTGAAGGACAAGGCCTGCATCGAGGAATGCCCGGTAGATTGCATCTACGAAGGCGAACGGTCCCTCTACATCCATCCGGATGAATGCGTCGATTGCGGCGCGTGCGAACCCGTCTGCCCGGTGGAAGCCATCTACTACGAGGATGACACCCCCGACCAGTGGGCCGAGTACTACAAAGCCAACGTCGAGTTCTTCGACGACCTCGGGTCGCCCGGCGGCGCAGCGAAGCTCGGCAACATTGGTAAGGACCACCCCATCATCGCCGCCCTGCCGCCACAGAACCACGACGCATGACCGCTCACGGCGGCGACCGCCAGTTCGGCATCGCGCTGCCGGACTATCCGTGGGACGCGATGGCCCCGTACGTGGCACAGGCGAACCAACATCCCGGCGGCGCTGTCAACCTTTCCATCGGCACACCCATCGATCCCACCCCGGCAGTCATCCAGCAGGCGCTGACGGCAGCCGCCGACGCCCCGGGGTACCCCACCACGCACGGCACCGATGAGCTGAGGGCTGCGGTCAGCGACTGGTTCTCCCGCCGCCGCGGCGTCCCGGGCCTGGACCCGAAGGACGTCCTGCCCACGGTCGGGTCCAAGGAACTCGTCGCCTGGCTTCCCACCCTCCTCGGGCTGGGAGAGGGCGACGTCGTCGTCCGCCCCACTGTTGCCTACCCCACCTACGACATCGGCGCGGTGCTGGCGGGAGCCACTGCAGTAGCAGCCGATGACCTGTCCACCCTGGACGGGGACACCCGGTCGCGGGTGCGCCTGGTCTGGGTGAACTCGCCGGCGAATCCAACGGGTCGGGTGCTGGCAGCGGCCGACCTGGCGACCATCGTCGCCGAGGCACGCGCGCTCGGCGCCGTCGTTGCCTCCGACGAATGCTACGCCGAACTGGGCTGGGGAGACTGGGACAGCGCACGCGGCGGCGCACCGGTACCCAGCGTGCTGGATCCCCGCGTCAACGGCGGCAACCATACGAACCTGCTGGCCGTCTACTCCCTGAGCAAGCAGTCCAATATGGCCGGCTACCGGGCCGCCTTCACAGCCGGAGATCCGGACCTGATCGCCAACATGGTCAACTCCCGCAAACACGCCGGAATGATCGTGCCGTTCCCCGTCCAGGAAGCCATGCGGGCCGCCCTGAACGACGACGGGCATGTGCAGACCCAGAAGGACCGCTACCGGCTGCGCCGCGAACGGCTGATCCCGGCCCTGCAGAACTTCGGTTTGCGGATCGAGGACTCGGCGGCCGGCCTGTACCTGTGGGCGACCGCAGGGGAAGACACCTGGGCCACCGTTGAACGGTTCGCTGCACTTGGAATCATTGTGGGGCCGGGTACTTTTTACGGTGACGCCGGCCGTGGCTTCATCAGGGTGGCGTTGACGGGGACCGACGAGCGCATCGATGCGGCAGTCGAACGGCTCTCCGCAGCACGGTAGGTCGATGGTCCGCGGGCGCCGGTTACCCGATTAGCGCTCGGGGTGCCCCTACCGGTAGCGTTTTAGCTGAATGTGCGACGGTGTCGTAAGCCGATGCATGCCACCACTCCTGAAGGAGAGTTCAATGTCCGAGCAGAACGGTGCGTCGTTGCACTATGACGGAGGCAAACTCAGCCTTCCGATGGTCAACGCCGCTGAAGGCAACAATGGTTACGACGTGTCGAAGCTGCTCAAACAGACTGGCGCCGTCACCTTCGACCCCGGCTTCATGAACACCGCCGCCACGACGTCGGCCATCACCTACATCGACGGCGATCAGGGCATCCTGCGCTACCGCGGGTACCCGATCGACCAGTTGGCCCAGCACTCCAGTTTCCTTGAGGTTTCCTACCTCCTGATCTACGGGAATCTGCCGACCCCCACCGAACTGGCAGCCTTCGACGACCGGATCCGCCGCCACACCCTGCTGCACGAGGAGCTCAAGGGCTTCTTCGGCGGGTTCCCCCGCGACGCACACCCCATGCCGGTGCTGTCGTCAGCCGTGTCGGCGCTCTCCACGTTCTACCAGGACTCCCTCGACCCGTTCGACGACGAGCAGGTTGAACTCTCCACCTTCCGCCTCATGGCGAAGCTCCCCGTCATCGCCGCCTACGCGCACAAAAAGTCCATCGGTCAGCCCATGCTCTATCCGGACAACTCGATGAACCTGGTCGAGAACTTCCTCCGGCTCTCCTTCGGCCTCCCCGCCGAGCCCTACGACCTCGATCCGATGATGGTCAAGGCGCTCGACCTGCTGCTGATCCTGCACGCCGACCACGAGCAGAACTGCTCGACGTCGACCGTCCGCCTGGTCGGCAGCTCGCACGCCAACATGTTCGCTTCGGTCTCCGCCGGCATCAATGCCCTCTTCGGACCGCTCCACGGCGGCGCCAACGAAGCCGTCCTGAACATGCTCCGCGATATCCAGGGCAAGGGAATGAAGCCCGAAGACTTCATGGAAAAGGTCAAGAACAAGGAAGACGGCGTGAAGCTCATGGGCTTCGGGCACCGCGTCTACAAGAACTATGACCCCCGCGCCACCATCGTCAAGGCCACGGCCCACGACATTCTGAGCAAGCTCGGCGGCAACGACGAACTGCTGGACATCGCGATGCGTCTCGAAGAGAAGGCCCTCGCCGATGACTACTTCATCGAGCGGAAACTGTACCCGAACGTGGACTTCTACACCGGCCTGATCTACAAGGCGATGGGCTTCCCCGAGAAGATGTTCACTGTCCTGTTCGCCATCGGGCGGCTGCCGGGCTGGATCGCCCAGTGGCGCGAAATGATGCAGGATCCGCAGACCAAGATCGGTCGCCCCCGTCAGCTGTACACGGGCGAAGCTGCCCGCAACTACCCGGCGCGCTAGCAGCGCCCGCGCTGCACCGTTAACTGCGACGGCCGGTCACCTGAACAGGTGACCGGCCGTTGCTGTTAACGGTGGGAAGTCGTCGGGCAGGGATCTAGCCCGCGTAACCCTCAGGGTTGTGCTTTTGCCAGCGCCAGTGGTCCTCACACATTTGCTGCAGCGACCGGTGCGCCGACCAGCCAAGGTCCGCCAGCGCCGCCGACGGGTCAGCGTAGCTCACCGCCGCGTCGCCGGGACGGCGGGCGGCGAATTCGTAGGGAACCTCATGTCCTGCGGCCGTCGAGAACGCGGCGAGCACCTCAAGCACCGAGGACCCGTTGCCTGTGCCCAGGTTCCAGCGGTGCACCCCGGCGTGGGTGGTGAGGTAATCCAGTGCGGCAAGGTGCCCGGCCGCCAGATCGACCACATGGATGTAGTCGCGGATGCCGGTGCCGTCGGGGGTGGGGTAGTCGTTGCCGAAGACCATCACCTTTTCCCGGCGGCCGACCGCCACCTGGGCGACGAACGGCAGCAGGTTGTTGGGAACCCCGGTCGGGTCCTCGCCGATCCGCCCCGACTCGTGGGCGCCCACCGGGTTGAAATACCTGAGCAGGGCGATGTTCCAGCGGCCGTCGGCGGCACCGAGATCGGTCAGGATGTCCTCGATCTGCTCCTTGGTGCGCCCATAGGGGTTGACGGCGTCGAGTGGCATCTTCTCAATCAGCGGCACCTCTTCGGAAGCCCCGTACACCGTGGCCGAGGAGCTGAAGACCAGGGTTCGCACCTGGGCTGCATCCATTACCCGGAGCAGGTTCAGGGTGCCCCCCACGTTGTTGTGGTAGTAATGCAGCGGCTGGGCCACCGACTCGCCCACAGCTTTCAGCCCGGCGAAGTGGATGACGGCGTCAACCGCCTCGGTGTCGAACACCGCAGTCAACGCTGCCTCATCCAGAAGATCGACCTGGTGGAAGGTCAGGTCCTTCCCACTCAGCTCCCTCACACGGTGCAGGGCCGTCTCGGAGGAGTTCATCAGATTGTCCACCACCACCACCTGATGGCCAGCGTCGAGCAGGGCAAGCGATGTGTGGGAGCCGATGTAACCGCTGCCGCCAGTAACCAGAATTTTCATAGCTCAAGCCTAGTTTGTTGTCAGCGGATTCGCGGCGCCCGCTGCTGGAAGGTCGCGGCAGATCGGTCTACCCTTAAGAAGTATGCCGAACCCTCGCCGGGGCGCGCCCGGGGCGGATTCGACGGAAAGGTCCGATTGGATGATGCCCTCCGGTGACCCTGGGTGGCAGATTGTGGTGGGCACATCGCCGGTGATGTTGTTCTCCCTTTATTTGCGGGATTCCGCCGGATTGGATTCCGGTCCTGACGCCGCCGGGGCCCCGCTGGTGTCCCCGGTGGTTCCGCCTGTGCCCCGGATGGATCCTGGCCGGCTGGTGCACGACGCCGGTGGGCTGACGGTGCTGCGGATTGAATGGGAAACCTGGTGGCGTCAGCTGCTGGGCAGCGACCCGCCACCGGAGGTCACGCCGCCGCGCTTCCCGGAACTGGAGTCACTGCCTGCCCTGCAGCTCCTGGCCCACGCGCACTATGGCTCGGCCATGGAGTGGTCAAGCGCCCGGATCTCCGACTATGCGGCGCTGGCCCGGCGTCGCGGGCGGTTGAGTCTGCCGGATCCGTTCGGGGAGCTGATCCAGGAGCGGGAGCTTGAGTTGGGTAGGGACGCCCAGGCGTTCACACTGCAGGTGGTCGAGCTTCCGCTGAGCGAACCGCGGGCGTGGTTTGTCGAGCCTGGCACCCTACTCATGAGCCAGGAACTTCCCGACGACGAGCAGGCCTTCGCCAGCTACGTTCGCCCGCTGGTGGAACTGCTCGCCTAAGCCTCAGGTGGTGCCGTGGGATCCCCGGCCAGCTGGATGACCAGTTGTCCGGTAGCGGTCTCGGCGGCGTCCCAGCCGTGGCCTGTCCTGGTCCACTGCAACCCGCCGAAAGCCACCGACTCGATGTGGAGGGTCTTGGCGTTGGCGACCGCCCACTGCGCGGCAGCCCAGCCACGGGTGCCGGTGACCTCAAAGGACAGGGACCCGGCGTCGGCCACGGGTACCCCGAGCGGCCCGAACACCCGCTCAGCAGCTGACTGGACGGATACCGGGTCGCCGATCTGATCGGCGCCGCGCAGGACACAGTTCAGCGACGCGGGGGAGTTGCCGGTGAGGGCGGAGGCGAAAGCGCGCCCCTCCGCCTCATGGTCGGCGTAGGCATCGGGCAACGCGCTGCGCTGCACCGCCTGCGCCGCTTCGGTGATGGGCAGCGTCTCGTAGCCGGGCACCTTCACCAACGCGTCGTAGAACGCGCCGGCTGCGTAGAGCGGATCCTGCACCTCTTCGTCGGTGCCCCACCCCTGCGAGGGACGTTGCTGGAAGAGCCCGCGGGAATCCGGGCCGGCCTGGTCACCGTAGTCAAGGTTGCGGAGCCCCGATTCCTGGACCGCCGTGGCCAGGGCGATTGACGCCGCCCGGGCTGGAAGGCCCCGAGCCACGGCAACCGCGACAATCAGCGACGCATTCTCCGCTTGCTCGAGACCCAGCTCGTACGTGTCGTTGCCGACGACGGCGGTGCACCGTTCCCGGATCAGCACTTCTGAGGACGTCACCTGGTTGACGGCCACATAGATTCCACCGGAGAGCACAGTCACCAGGGTCACGAGGACGAGCGCCGTTTTCACCCGCCGGCGCTTCCGCGCCTCGTCCTTCGTGTACGCCATAAGACCCCTAGTTGGCGTGCAGCACTGAGTTCAAGGCGATCCCGTGGCCGCTGCGCGGACGGGCCTCGACGACGCCGGTCGCCGAGTTGCGGAGGAAGAGCAGATAGGACTCGCCGGACAGGTCAACGGCCTTGACCACCCGCCCGTCGGGGAGGGTGACCTTCGTGCCAGCCGTGATGTACAGCCCAGCTTCGACAACGCAGTCATCGCCGAGGGAAATCCCGATTCCTGCCTGGGCCCCAAGGAGGCACCGCTCTCCGATGGCCACCCGTTCCTTGCCGCCGCCGGACAAGGTGCCCATGATTGAAGCGCCGCCTCCGATGTCAGAACCGTTCCCGACGACGACGCCGGCAGAGATCCGGCCTTCCACCATCGACTCGCCGAGTGTGCCGGCGTTGAAGTTGACGAAGCCTTCGTGCATCACGGTGGTGCCAGCGGCGAGGTGGGCACCCAGCCGCACCCGGTCGGCGTCGGCAATCCGGACACCTGCCGGCATCACGTAGTCCACCATGCGCGGGAACTTGTCCACCGCGTACACAATCACTGTGCCGCGGGCGCGGAGCCGCAGCCGGGTGGTCTCGAAGTCCTGGACCGGGCACGGGCCGAAGTTGGTCCACACCACGTTGGCGAGGAGCCCGAAGACCCCATCGAGGTTCAGAGTATTCGGCGCTGCGAGGCGGTGGGACAGGAGGTGGAGGCGCAGGTAGGCATCTGCGGCGTCGGCCGGGGGAGCGTCGAGGTCGCTGTGGACCTCGACGACCTTCTGGCTGGTGCCACGCAGGTCGTCGTTGCCCGTCAGAGCATCGAGGGAACCCCTCAGATCCTCCTGTGACGTGGCGCCGAGTTCGGGCCGGGGGAACCACACATCAAGGATGATCCCGCCGGCGTCGACTGTGGCAAGACCTAGTCCGTGGGCTGAGCGGGGGCCAGGATCGGCTGGTGTGGGGGCTGCGGCTCGTTCAGTCATGGCCTCAAGTCTACCGAGCGATAGGCTGGATCCATGACCGCAACCCTCCCCGTCAGCCTTGACCTTTCCGCCGACGTCGCACTCCTGACCGCATCCCTTCTCGACATAGAGAGCGTCTCGGGCAACGAAAGGAAGCTCGCCGACGCCGTCGAAGCCGCGGTGCGGAGCTTCCCCCACCTTGAGGTAGTGCGCGACGGCGATTCCATCATCGCGCGGACCTCGCTAGGCCGCGCCGAACGGGTGATCCTGGCCGGCCACCTGGACACGGTACCCCTGCCCGGGGTCTCGGGCTCCCGCGGAACCGTGCCCAGCACCTGGGAGGGTGACGTGCTCTACGGCCGCGGCGCCACCGATATGAAGGGCGGGGTGGCGGTCCAGTTGGCGCTGGCCGCTACCCTCACCGAACCCACCCGCGATATCACCTACGTGTTCTACGACCACGAGGAAGTGGAAGCCTCGCTGAGCGGCCTCGGCCGGTTGGTGGACAAATTCCCGGACTGGCTGGCCGCCGACTTCGCGGTGTTGCTGGAACCCACTGACGGAACGGTGGAGGGCGGCTGCAACGGCACCGCACGCTTCAACGTCACCACCACCGGCCGGGCAGCGCACTCGGCGCGCGCCTGGATGGGGGAGAACGCCATCCACGCAGCGGCCGACATCCTGGCCCGGCTTCGCGACCACGAACCACTCACCGTGGATGTGGACGGGCTGGCCTACCGCGAAAGCCTCAACGCCGTGATGATCAAGGGGGGAACGGCGGGGAATGTCATTCCGGACCGGACCGTGATCGAGGTCAACTACCGGTTTGCACCGGACAAGTCCCCCGAGGATGCCGAGGCCTACGTCAGGGCGGTGCTCGCCGGTTACGACATCGAGCGCACCGACGCCGCAGCGGGAGCCCGTCCCGGCCTCCACCACCCAGCGGCAGCCGACTTCGTCGCTGCGGTGGGAGCCGAGCCGAAACCCAAGTATGGCTGGACCGACGTCGCCCGCTTCAGCGAACTCGGGATCCCGGCAGTGAACTTCGGTCCCGGTGACCCGCTGCTGGCACATTCCGACAATGAGCATGTCAGCGCCGGAGAGATCCGTGAGTGCCTGCGGGCCTTGAAGACCTGGCTCAGCTAGCTCACAGCTGGCATGGAAAGTGCGGCTACACCCTCGGGTGTAGCCGCACTTTTGTGTCAGCAGATCGGTCACCACGCACCGGCGTCCCCGCCAGGAACGGGCCTGGCTAGGTGGCCGGGGTCGCTGCGCTCAGCTCCGGGTCCTCAGCCTTCTTGACCTTGCGACCGGTCCTGAAGCTCAGCAGGGTGGAGAGCTTGTTGGCCGCCGACGACAGGGCGAAGTTAATCAGGATGAAGATTACTGCCGCGATCAGCAGGGACTGCAGCAGGTTTCCTTCGCCCACGCCGAGCCGGCGGGAGAACTGGAGCAGCTCCGCGTAGCCGATGATGTAGCCGAGGGCCGAGTCCTTGAGGATCACCACGAACTGGCTGACCATGGCTGGCAGCATCGCCACCAGCGCCTGGGGGATCTCGATACTCCGGAGCGACTGACCGGGTGTCATGCCGATGGCCATGCCCGCTTCGCGCTGGCCCTTGGGCAGACCGTGCACGCCCGACCGGACCAGTTCGGCAATCACTGACCCGTTGTAGAGGGTGAGAGCCGTGACAACTGCGACGAAGATCGGATCCTCGATGAAATCGACCTGTGCCAGCGCCAGCCAGAGGAAGATCATCATCAGCAGCACGGGGACCGCACGCAGGAACTCGACCACCAGACCGGCGAACCAGCGCACCGGAGCCAGGTGGGACAGACGGCCGACGCCGAACAGCAGGCCGAACAGGATCGACGTGACCACAGCAACGGCCGCGGCTTTTAGGGTGCTGAGCAGTCCCGGCAGGATGAAGAACTCCCAGGTGCGCATTTCGAGGAACGGAGTCCACTTGGCGGGCTCGAACTGTCCCTGACCGGCGAGGGCTGCTACCACCCAGCCGAGCAAGCCGAGCATCAGCAGAACGCCGGCGATGTTGCCGATCATGATGCGGCGTTTGCCCTTCGGACCCGGCGCATCGAAGAGGACCTGTTGCGCGCTCATCGTGCCACCGCCAGTTTCCTAGACAACCATGTAGTCAATAGACCGACGGGCACCACAATGATGACGAAGCCCAGGGCGAAGACGAAGAAGATGGGGATCACCAGGTCGCCCCGGAACTCGATCATTTCCTTCATCAGGTTCGACGACTCAATCACCGAGCCTGCGAATGCGACGGTCGAGTTCTTGGTGAGGGCGATCAGCACGTTGCCCAGCGGCGCAACTGCACCGCGGAGGGCCTGGGGGAGGATGATCAGGCGGGCGGCTGGCAGGAAGCTGAGGCCGATGGCGCGGGCCGCTTCCGCCTGCCCGAGTGGAACAGTGTTGACACCACTGCGGATCGCTTCGCAGACGAAGGCCGCGTGGTAGATACTCAGCCCGAGAATGGCCAGGCGCAGGAAGTTCAGTTGAAAGTCTTCGGCGAGGACAACGTTCAGCTGCCCCCAGAGCCCGAGGATGCCAAACGCAATGATGACCGTGAGCGGTGTGTTCCGGAAGATATTCACATACGCGGCGCCGAACCATTGGAGGCTCGCTATCGGCGATATGCGCATCAGCGCAAGGATGGTTCCCAGGATGAATGACCAGATAGCGGCCCAAAACGTCAGCTGGATATTGACCCAGAACGCTCCAACGACGTCGTACGTCTCAAAGAGCGATAGGAAATTATCCATGGTTCACCTCTTCCGTGGTGGTGAAATGCCTTGGTGGGGCGGCCGCATGGCCGCCCCACCAAGGCATGAAACGGTGAGAGCCTAGGCGCAGGCCGCAGGTTCTGGTGGGTTCAGCTCGGCGTTGAACGTGTAGTCGGCGCCTTCGGTGTTGGCGGTGATGGCGTCTTCCCAGGCACCGTCCTCGATCATCTTGACGATGGCTGCGTTGATGTCTTCACACAGGTCGCTGCCCTTGGTCAGGCCAACCCCGTAGTTCTCCTCGGAGAACGGGTTGCCCACAACCTTGAACTGGCCGGCGTTGGCTTCCTGGGAGGCGAGACCGGCGAGGATGATGTCGTCAGTGGTGACAGCGTCGATCTGACCGCCGCCCATCAGCGAGACACACTCGGCGTAGCCGGGCTGCTCAACGAGGTTGGCGTCAGCACCGAATTCCTCGTTGATGCGTGCTGCGGAGGTGGAGCCTGCAACCGAGCAAAGGTTCTTGCCGGCGAGGGCTTCGGGGCCGGTGATCTCGTCGTCATCGGCCCGTACCAGGAGGTCCTGGCCGGCAACGAAGTATGGTCCGGCGAAGTCGACGGTCTCTTTACGCTCATCAGTGATGGAATAGGTAGCGAAAATCATGTCCACCTCTTCAGTGGACAGCAGGTTCTCGCGGTTGGCCGAGGGAGCCTCGACCCATTCGATCTGGTCTTCTTCGTAGCCGAGCTCAGCCGCTACATACTTGGCCACGTCGACGTCGAAGCCGCTGTACTCGCCGCCTTCGTCGAAGCCCAGACCTGGCTGGTCGAACTTGATGCCGATGCGGATGCTGTCGGAGCCTGCTTCAGAAGCGGTATCGCCGCTTTCATCGCCGCCGCCACAGGCGGAAAGCGTGAGTGCTGCTACAGCGGCCATGGCGGCTGTAGCGTATCGGGTCTTGCGCATGATTTCTCCTTGCGTTCGTCTAACTTGCTGAAAAATTTAGGGGAAGCCCGGAGCTAGTGCGCGAGGATCTTGCCGAGGAAGTCCTTGGCGCGGGCACTCTGGGGATTGGTGAAGAACTCCTCGGGGGTGGCCTCTTCAACGATCTGGCCGTCGGCCATGAAGATCACGCGGTCCGCGGCCTTCCGGGCAAAGCCCATCTCGTGGGTGACCACGATCATGGTCATGCCCTCCTTGGCCAGGGTGACCATGGCATCGAGGACTTCGTTGATCATTTCGGGGTCGAGTGCCGAGGTGGGCTCATCGAACAGCATCACCTTCGGCTGCATGGCCAGTGCACGGGCGATGGCCACCCGCTGCTGCTGACCGCCGGAGAGTTGAGCCGGCAGTTTCTGGGCCTGGTTATCGACCCCCACCCGCTTCAGCAGGGACATGGCCAGATCTTTGGCCGCGGCGCTTTTCATTCCCTTGACCTTGACCGGTCCCAGCGTCACGTTCTCAAGGATGGATTTGTGGGCAAACAGGTTGAATGACTGGAACACCATCCCGACATCGGCGCGCAGTTTGGCGAGCTCCTTGCCTTCAGCGGGAAGTTCGACGCCGTCGATGCGGATCTCGCCGTCGTCGATCGTTTCCAGACGGTTGATGGCGCGGCAAAGGGTTGATTTACCGGAACCGGACGGGCCGATTACGACCACCACCTCGCCCCGGGCAACCTTGAGGTTGATGTTTTGCAGCACATGCAGGTCGCCGAAGTGCTTATTGACGTTCTTCAGCAGAACGAGCGGCGTCTCAGATGATGGTGCAGCGGACGCGGACGAGTTCGCTTCGAAATCACTGGTCATAGACATGAATGTAGCGAACGAATCGGTGCTGGCAAGACATCGCGGCTCCGAATGACCAAATCGTGACTCAAGAGCAACCAAGACCGTGGGGGTTGCGAAGGCCGGATAGGCTCGGAAGATGCCTACAGATGAGTTCGCTTCCGGTCCAGCACGCAGCGGCGCCCACCATACGCCGTCCCGACGACGGGGGCAGGTGGAGTTGCGCCGCGGGCAGACCAAGGAGCCCCAATCCGACAGGTACCTGCTGGACTCCGCCAGCGGGAACCATTTCACCAAGACCGACCCCTGGCGGGTCCTGCGCATCCAAAGCGAGTTCGTCGAGGGGTTCGGCACGCTCGCCGAGCTTGGCCCGGCGATCAGTGTCTTCGGCTCCGCCCGCACCCCACGGGATTCACCGTTCTACGCGATCGGTGAAGAGGTGGGCCGCCGCCTGGTGGAAGCGAACTACGCGGTGATCACCGGCGGTGGGCCAGGCGCCATGGAGGCGGCCAACAAGGGCGCGTGCGAGGCGGGCGGCGTGTCGGTGGGGCTGGGGATCGAGCTCCCCTTCGAGCAGGGGATGAACGAGTGGGTGGATCTGGGCATCAACTTCAGGTACTTCTTCGCCCGGAAAACCATGTTCGTCAAGTACGCCCAGGGGTTCATTGTGCTTCCGGGAGGATTCGGCACCCTCGACGAACTGTTCGAGGCCATGACGCTGGTGCAGACGCAGAAGGTCACGTCCTTCCCCATTGTGCTGATCGGCACCGAGTTCTGGGCGCCGCTGTGGGAATGGGTGCGGGGCAGCCTGCTCGCCAACGGGATGATTGCCGCCAAGGACCTCGATCTGGTGCACCTGGTGGATGACCCGGCGGAGGCGGTTCGTCTGGTGCTGGCGGATACTGCATCCCACCGGTCACCGTGACAGTTCTCTGGCACCATTAATCTGGTGAGTATATTCCTGGTGTTTGTGGCAATAGCGGTGCTCGGCGCCGTAGCTTTCACCGTGATGGGGTGGCGGCCGGCGGGTGACCTGACGGCGCGCCACGAGCCGGCGTCGGGAACCCTGACCGGGTTGGTCGAACCGACCCCGTCGTTGCCGGCGGTGCTGCTGCCCGCAGACCCTGAAGCTGCCGACGTCGGCGAGATCCGTTTTGCGCTGGCGCTCCGCGGATACCGGATGGACCAGGTGGACGAGGTGCTCGACGCGTTGGCGGCAGCGCTCGCGGACCGGGACGCCACCATCGCCGACCTGCGCCGGACCCGCCAGGACCAGTCGTGACCGCTGCCGGTGCCGTCCGGGGGGAGGACGGGTTGATACGGTGCGACTGGGCCAACTCAAGCGCCGACTACAGGGCGTACCACGACGAGGAATGGGGACGCCCCGTCGCCGGCGAGGCGGCGTTGTTCGAACGTCTCAGCCTCGAAGCCTTCCAGTCCGGCCTGAGCTGGATCACCATCCTGCGCAAGCGGGAGGCCTTCCGCGCCGCGTTCAGGCAGTTCAATCCCTCGGTGGTCGCCGGATTTGACGACGACGACGTCGAGCGGCTGCTTCAGGACGCCGGAATTGTCCGCAACCGGGCCAAGATTCTCGCGACGATCAACAACGCCGGCGCACTACTGCGCCTTCCCGCCGGGGAGAGCCTCGCTGGCATCCTCGAATCGCATCGCCCGGCGCCCGGGCCGGCGCCGGTAGAGTTGACCGACGTGCCGGCAGTGGCGCCCGAGTCGGTGGCCCTGGCCAAGGCCCTGCGCGGGCACGGATTCCGGTTTGTCGGGCCCACCACCGGATACGCGATGCTGCAGGCGACGGGGTTTGTCAATGACCATCTGCGGGACTGTTGGGTACGGGACCTGATGTGACCCACAACGCATCGCGATTCGCCGAGTCCGCCCTTGTACGGGATAATAGACAAGGATCAATGCGCGGGGGCCAGCATGCCGTCGTGCAACTGACATTTATTTTCGTTGACGGGCGGCCGGGGATCCTGGGCGCACACATTTGAAGGGATACTCCTTATGGCTGCCATGAAACCGCGGACCGGCGATGGGCCGATGGAAGTCACCAAAGAGGGCCGCAGCTTGATCATGCGGGTCCCCATCGATGGTGGCGGGCGGCTCGTGGTTGAACTTAACGCGGAGGAAGCCGGCAAGCTCAAGGACTGCCTCCTGACCGTCACCGAGTAGCTGGCCCACACTGACTTGCCAGTCCCGCCGGCGGTGTCGGCGGGGCACTGGCGGTCGCGGGAGTGCCCGCACCCGGCCGACTGGATGTCAGCGGGCGAGCGGCATCTTGACGGCGAGCAGCAGGCCCTGGCCGGTAGGAAGCAGCGCTGACACCAGCTGGTCATGATCGCGGACAATCCTGCCCACCTGGCGCAGGATATTCGTTGACTCTTCACGGATGGCCGGGTCGGCAACCCGGTCCTGATCCAGGGCATCGTTGAGCATCAGCATGCCACCCGGCTTCAGCAACCGAATAGCCTGATTCGCATACAGGGGGAGTCCAGCCTTGTCCGCGTCGATGAAGACCAGGTCATAGGCGGCGTCCGTCAGGCGCGGCAACACGTCAGCGGCCCGGCCGGAAATGGTCCGGGTCCGGTTCCCCGGCACTCCGGCTTCCGCGTAGGCTTCCCTGGCCGCACGTAGGTGGTCGACGTCGGAATCGATGGTCGTGAGAACCGACTGCGGACCCAGACCGCGCAGAATGCACACGCCTGACACGCCCGCGCCTGAACCAATCTCGACGACGGTCTGGGCCTTCGACGAAGCCGCCAGGACGGTCAGCGTCGCCGCCACCCCGGTGCTCACCGGGGTCACGCCCAGCTCGTAGGACCGGTCGCGTGCACGCAGGAGGACTTCGTCCTCATCGGGGAGTCCCTCGGCGTATGACCAGCTGCTCTGTTTGTCCGCGCTCATGTATATACCGCTCAGTCTTTTCGTTCATGGTGGGTGTGGCTACCGGGAAGCTGGCGCCGGCACTGCCGCATCCTTGCGTACCGTCAGTTTCCCTACCCAGCCTACTGGGTGTGGGCCCCGTACCCTACTGGCCGCAGACCGGGAAACGGAGCGGCCGTCCCTCCCGCCGTGCCCGACCGCGGCGCCTTGATTTTCCAGCGATCTCCCAGCTTGGTAGGGCAGTATTTCAGCTCCAGGCATCCGGTGCGTCAGCGGCCGCGAATACCTTGGGAGACGGCACAAGCCGGCTCACAGTGGGAGGAGAGGAAGATGACCACTTCGCATACAACGGTGGCCGCTTCACCAGTGACTGACGGTTCAGCAGATGCTGACGCACCCTGGGTTGCACCGTCCTGGGAAGAAGTGGTGGTTGTCCACTCGCCGAAGGTGTATCGCCTCGCCTACCGGCTGACCGGCAACAAGTTCGACGCCGAGGACCTCACCCAGGAAGTCTTTGTCAGGGTGTTCCGCTCGCTCGCCAACTTCAAGCCGGGCACCCTCGACGGCTGGCTGCACCGCATCACCACGAACCTGTTCCTGGACCAGGCGCGCCGCAAGAGCCGGATCAGATTCGACGGGCTGACCGACGAAGCCGAAAGTCGCCTCCCCAGCAACCACCCTGGGCCGGAACGCAGCTTCGAATTCAACAACCTTGATATCGACGTCCAGGCAGCACTTGAAGAACTTCCGCCCGATTTTCGTGCGGCAGTGGTGCTGTGCGACCTGGAAGGCCTCGCCTACAACGAGGTGGCAGAAGCGCTCGGCGTCAAGCTCGGCACGGTACGGTCCCGTATCCATCGCGGGCGCACCATGCTGAGGGAGAAGCTGGCACATCGGGACCCCACGCTCACTGCGGCCAAGAGCCCCCGCATGAAACTGCCCCGGATCGCGGGTGCCCGTTAGCGGCCATGCGACATCCGAAGCGGCAGCTAGCTGATTTCGTCGACGGGGAACTACTCCCCGGTCGCCGCCGGGCAGTGGAGAGACACCTGGCCCGTTGTTCCGCCTGCCGGGATACCGTGCAGGCGCATCGTCGTGTTCGAAGCCAGCTGCAAAATTCTGCGGTTCCCCGCCCCGACGCTGACCTGTTTAACCGGATTATGGCTACCTCCGGGCGGACCCCCGCCCGTCCTGCAGACCTGAGCGACGCCGTCGACCATCAGCATCGCCGGGAGCGCCGGCTGACCGGGTTCGCCTCACGGCACCGGGCGCCGATGGCCGTTACCGGCGGCCTTGCTGTGGTAGCCCTGGCCACGCTGACCGGTGCGTATGCTCTGGGTGCTGAATCGGAAAACGAGGTCCTGGCCGGCAGTGGACAGAACGGCGCCCTGATGGCCGGGTGGCAGTCGGTCGCCCCCAACACCCCGTCGCTCCTCGACGACAGCCAGCTGGAGGAGCTCAGGGTCGACGGGTGGTACTGCCCCGATCTGGAGATGATGGGCTTCACCGTGGCGAGCGCCGAAGCCATCACTGTGGCCGGACGGCCGGCGCTGATGATGGTCCTCGACGACGGTGCCGATTCGGTCACCATCTACGAGCAGCGAAAACTGGGCGACGGCCGGGAACCCGTCGCGTCGCCCCCCATCAACGCGGTCACAGGAAACACCGTGATCGCCGACGGCTTTGAACGCATCGGGGGAATGCAGCGCCAGATCTGGGTACACCCCGGCCACTCGTGGCAGGTGGTCCTTGACTCGCAGTCAGTGACCTATACGGTCATCTCCAGCCTGCCGGCAGCCGAGATGCCGCAGGCTGTGAGCCAGCTGGTCCTCGCCGAGCATTCGCGGCTGGCCCCCACCGAACCAACCGCCCACGACCCCGTGAGCAGGATCCTCCGCGGGCTCAACAAGCTGGCACAGCCGGCCGCCGGCCAGTGAGCCAAATAGCTCCTGCCGTCGGGGAACGGTAGTCTTTTTCCGTGTTGGGAATCAATGGGCTCGAGTTCGTGATGCTGGCGGTGATCGCCGTCATGGTTCTCGGACCTGAGCGGCTACCCGAGTATGCCGCGCAGCTGGGCAGGCTGGTCAAGGACCTCCGCCGGATGGCCACCGGCGCCCGCGAACAGCTGCGCGAGGAAGTTGGCCCGGAACTCGACGATGTGGATTGGCGCAAGCTCGATCCCCGCCAGTACGACCCCCGGCGGATCATCAAGGAAGCCCTGATCGACGACGTGCAGGAGGCGTTCAAACCGGTCAGCGGGGGTGCTCCTGCCGCCTCAGCGCCCGACCCCTCAGCCCGTGCCCGACCGCTGCCCTCGGTAGCCACGTCGCCGCATTTGGGTGCGGGACAACTGGCGCCGTTCGACCTGGAAGCCACCTGACCACTCAGTCCCCCACCTACGGGACGGCCGGAGTGTTAGCTCGGAGTCACCTTCAGCCGGAGGTTGTCCAGGCCCCGCGGACGGCGGGCCAGGGTCAGTGCAATGGTCCTGAGCTCCCGTGCCGCAGCCGATTCGCTGGCCCCAGCCACAATCGGCGACCCGCTGTCCCCGCCCTCCCTGAGCGCGATTTCGAGAGGAATGCTGCCCAGCAATGGAACCGGGTAGCCCATGGCCTCCGTCAGACGGCCAGCGAGGGCCGGTCCGCCACCCGTGCCGAACAGTTCCATCCGCTCCCCTCCGGGCAGCTCGAGCCAGGACATGTTCTCGATGACCCCCGACACCTTCTGCCCCGTCTGGCTGGCGATGGTACCGGCCCGTTCGGCGACGTCGGCCGCCGCCGTTTGGGGGGTGGTCACCACCAGCAGTTCCGAGGAGGGCAACAGCTGGGCAACGGAGATCGCAATGTCCCCGGTCCCCGGTGGGAGGTCAAGGAACAGGACGTCCAGGTCACCGAAGTGGACGTCGCTGAGGAACTGCTCGAGCGCGCGGTGGAGCATCGGGCCGCGCCAGGCGACGGGTTGGTTGCCGCTGATGAACATGCCGATCGAGATCACTTTGACGTCGTAGGCGACGGGCGGGAGGATCATCTCATCGACCCGGGTGGGCGGCTGGCTGATCCCCAGCAGGGAGGGGACCGAGAAGCCGTAGACGTCAGCGTCGACGATTCCCACCCTAAGCCCCTGGGCGGCCATGGCCACGGCAAGATTCACTGTCACACTTGATTTGCCGACGCCGCCTTTTCCGCTGGCGACCGCGTAGACACGAGTGAGTGAGCCTTCGTCGTTGAAGGGGATACCTTTGGCACCGGCAGGGCCCCTCAGCTGCTCCTTGAGCCGGTCCCGCTGTTCCTGGGTCATCACGCCGAGCTGCACCGCCACGGAGGTGACCCCGGGGAGGCCCGCCACCGCGGCGTCAACATCACGGGTGATGGTGTCGCGCAGTGGGCACCCGGAGATGGTCAGCAGCACCTCGACCGTCACGGCACCCCCGTCAATCCTCCGACCGGCGACCATGCCCAGCTCGGTGATCGGTTTCCGCAGTTCGGGGTCGATCACTGTGGCCAGGGCCCGGTCGATGTCCTCCAGTACCGTCACAGGCGGTCGGGGCGGTTGGGCTGGAGTTTCGGAAGGGAAGCGGTCGGTTCGCCACCCTTGCGGCGTGCTTTCCGGCTGGGGATCGAATCCTTTTCCTCGGCGGTGTCAAGGATTTCCTCAAGGACTGAGCGCAACTCCGACCTGACGTAGTCGCGGGTGGCAACCTCGCGGATGGCGATGCGTAACTCGGCGATCTCGCGGGTCAGGTACTCGGTGTCCGAAAGGTTCCGTTCGGCGCGGTGCCGGTCTTCCCTCAACGACACCCGGTCGCGGTCGTCCTGCCGGTTCTGGGCCAGGAGCAGCAGCGGCGCCGCATAGGAGGCCTGAAGGGACAGCATCAGGGTCAGCAGGGTGAAGCCTATCGCGGCGCTGTCAAAACGTAGCCCGCCCGGCGCCCACGAATTCCACGCGAGCCAGACGGCAACGAACACGGTCATGTAGAAGAGGAACTGCGGGGTCCCCATAAACCGGGCGAAGTTTTCGGTGGCACTGCCAAACCGGTCGGGGTTCGGCCGGAGCCGCGGCAGCCACCGCTTGCGGCTCTCGCGGGGCGTGTCGAGCCCTGTCGCAGTGGTCTTGATTCGCTCAGCCATTGGTTGCTCCCTTCGTCAGCCCCGGGTAGTCGTTGGCAGCCCGCCAGTCATCGGGCAGGAGATGATCGAGGACGTCGTCAACGGTCACCGCACCGACCAGCCGTCCCTCGGCGTTGACCACCGGGAGGGAATTGAGGTTGTAGGTGGCGAGAATGCGTGCCACCTCGCTGATGTTCGCCTGGTCTCCCACCGGTTCCAGATCCTTGTCCACGATGTTGCCGAGCTGCTCCGGCGGTGGGAACCGCAGCAACTGCTGGATGTGGACGACGCCGAGGTACCGTCCGGTCGGTGTCTCAAGCGGCGGGCGGCACACGAAAATCGACGAGGCCAGTGCCGGGGTGAGCTCCTCGCGCCGCACGTGGGCGAGGGCCTCGGCCACCGTCGCCTCGGGCGGCAGGATGACGGGGACAGTGGTCATCATGGAGCCGGCAGTATCCTCGTCATATTGCAGGAGCCGGCGGACGTCCTCGGCGTCTTCGGGCTCCATCAGGGCCAGCAGGTCTTCCTTCTGGGCTTCGGGGAGTTCATTGAGCAGGTCGGCGGCATCGTCCGGGTCCATTTCCTCCAGCACGTCCGCGGCCCGCTCGCGGTGCAGCGAGGAGAGGATCTGCACCTGGTCGTCGTCGGGGAGTTCCTGCAGAATGTCGGCGAGCCGGTCGTCCTGCAGCGCCCCGGCAATCTCGGTTCGGCGTTTGTCGCTCATCTCGTGCAGGGCGTCGGCGAAGTCGGCCGGTTTGAGGTCCTCATGCTGCGCGACGAACTGGGACGCGCCCTGCGGTTCAGCGGCATCGCCGTGGTACGCGTCGAGCCAGTTCACGATCAGGCGTTCGCCGCGGCGGAGACCCCGCAGGGCCGACGACGACGAACCGCGGCGGATGAAGACCTGCGACACGTGCCAGTCACCGGCGCGATCCATTTCGATGGCGATGTCCTCAATCACTGCTTCGCCGCTGCTGTCGCGGAGGGTCACCTTGCGGTCAAACAGTCCGCCGACCACCAGCATTTCAGCGCCGCGCCGCTCGAAGCGGCGAAGGTTCACCAGGCCGGTGCAGATGATCTGGGTGGAGTCGATGGAGGTGACCCGGGTCATCGGAACGAAGACCCGCCGTTTGCCTGGTACCTCAACCACCAGGCCTACCGCTTGGGGTGCCGTGGTGGGCCCGAGGTCGAGGACCACCGCATCACGGAGCCGGCCCAGACGGTCCCCCAGGGGGTCGAAGACGTCGAGGCCAAGCAGGCGCGCCACAAAGACGCGGGTGGGGTTAGTGCTCACCTGCCTAGGCTACTTTGGAACGGCTGGTTCTGTGTTATCGGACGGGCTGTTGAGTCCGGTGTCTCGTTCACTGCGAGCGATACGGCCCCACGGGCAGGTCAAAGTGGGCAAGAATAGGACCATGTCAAACGTGCTTGGTCGAACGGCGTCCCGGGATGAAGGCCGCATCCTGCCCAAAGGCGAAACGGTTGGACGGTACAGTGCCTACCTGGATGCGCAGAAGGCAGTGGATTACCTTGCCGACAGCAAGTTTCCGGTGCAGAAGGTCTCGATCATCGGCAGCGACCTGAAGACCGTGGAGCGGGTCACCGGACGGCTCAGCTACCCACGGGTGGCTCTGGCCAGCGCTGCCACCGGCGCCTGGTTCGGATTCTTTGTGGGCCTGATCCTGACCCTGTTCGGCGACGGCGGCGCGTACCTCCCCATCTTCACGGCCATGGCGCTGGGTGCAGTGTTCTGGATGCTGTTCGGCGTCATCACCTACGCGTTCCAGCGGGGCAAGCGGGATTTCACGTCCACCAGCCAGGTCATCGCGACCAGCTACGACGTCATCGTCGAACCGGAATCGGTCAATGAGGCGCGGCGCATGCTCCAGCAACTGCCGATGAACGGTCAGGCCCAGCATCCGGGCGGACCCGCACAGGGTTGGCAGCCACCGGCAGCACCGTCGGCCGGGCCACCCGCCGGCGGCACCCAAGGGCCGGCTGGGGCCCAGAACCCAGGCCAGCAGCCCGACCGGCCACCGGTCTGGCAGGACCCCCTCGCCCAGCCGATCCGGGACACCCAACAGCCCGGCACCGGCGAACCCGCCCCAGCCCCTGGCAGCGCAACCGAAGAGGGTGCCAACGCCTCGGCCCAGGGCCAACAGTCCGGACCACGGCGCGGCCAGTTCCCCGACCTGCCGGATGGTCGTCCCCAGTACGGTGTCCGGGTGACCCAGCCGGACACTAATGCCGCCACTGAGGGAACCCCCGCAGACGGCTCCGGAGAGCCGGGCCGGCCCACCGACAAACAGTCCTAGCCACCCTCGCCCGGCGGGCCGCCAGCCAGCAGGGCGGCCGCCGCCGTGAGGTGGTCCGGCTCCCCGGTCTGCATTGCATACGTGGCATAGCCCACGGGTCCCGCCGCCATCAGCGCGGCACACCGGTCGGCGAGTCGCGGCTCATCCCAGCCTGTGACCTCACGGTAGGCGGCAACGGTCCGGGCGAACGCGCCGGGCGGGGCGCTTAGCTGCTGAAACATGAAGTCGACCGCCGGGTCGGCAACTGCCGCAGTGGTCCAGTCCAGGACCCCCTCGATCCCGGCATCCGGGGTGAGGAGCAGATGCGCCGGGTACAGCTCACCGTGGGTGAGGACCGTGCGGGTGGGCCAGAGGGCGTCGTCGTCAATCCACTGCGCCCAGCGCGTTGAAAGGGTGCTGGCGACGGTGAAGTTCGCGTGCGCCGCAGCGATGTCTGCGCGCCACTTTTCCCGCACCTGATCCGGGCTGCGGGCCGGAATCCCGGCGGCTGCAGCCGCCGCTGCATCCTGGGTCTGCAAGGCGGCAATGAGTCGTCCCAGGGACGTGGCGTAGTGCTCCGATGTCTGATCGAAATGCCAGACCGGTAGCCCGGCCCGGTCCAGGGTGAGCCCCGGGCTGCCGGGCAGCAACGGGTAGGCGATCAGCTCGGGGGACTGGATTTTCCAGTCCGGGACCGCCACGTCAAGCCGTGGCTTGAGGAAGTCGAGGATCTTGGCTTCCTCACCGAGCGTCGCTGCGACGTCGGGCCGGCGCGGTAGGCGGAGCACCCACCGCGAGCCGTCCGGACCGCTCGCGAACACCACCCGATAGTCGAGGCCGGCCTCGTTGAAGCTGAGGCTTCCTACCGTGAGGTCAAGACCATGCCGCGACGCCAGGGCCACCACCTGGTCAGGGGTCGGCGCGGGCGTAGCAGCGGTCATCGGCTACTCGCCGGTGGGGCTGTAGATGCCTGCCATCCACGCCTCGACGTCGTCGGCCTCGCGGGGGAGCGCGGCGCTCAGATTCACCGGGCCGTCAGCGGTCATCAGGATGTCATCTTCGATCCGGACCCCAATGCCACGGAATTCCTCGGGTACGGCCAGGTCTTCGTCCTTGAAGTACAGGCCCGGTTCGATGGTGAAGACCATGCCCTCGGTGAGGATGCCATCGAGGTAGAGTTCACGCTTGGCCTGGGCACAGTCGTGCACGTCCATGCCGAGGTGGTGGCTGGTGCCGTGCGGCATCCAGCGGCGGTGGTGCTGCCCGTCCGGGGACAGTGCCTCCTCGAGGGAGACGGGGAGCAGGCCCCACGCATCGAGGCGTTCGGCGAGGACGGTGATCGCTGCCTGGTGCACGTCCCTGAACTTGCGTCCCGGCTGTGCGGCAGCGAACCCGGCGTCTGCGGCGTCGAGGACTGCCTGGTAGATCTTCCGTTGGACGTCAGTGTATTTGCCGTTGACCGGGAGGGTGCGGGTGATATCAGCGGTGTAGAGGCTGTCGGCCTCAACGCCGGCATCGAGGAGCAGGAGCTCCCCGGCGTGCACCTGCCCGTTGTTGCGGATCCAGTGCAGCACCGTGGCGTTGTTGCCGGAGGCGGCGATCGTGTCGTAGCCCAGGTCGTTGCCTTCTTCACGGGCGCGGGCGAAGAATGCTCCTTCGACCACGCGCTCGCCGCGCGGGTGGGTGATGGCACGGGGGAGTTCCTTGACCACTTCGTGGAACCCGTTGACCGTCGCAGCGACGGCGATCTTCATCTGCTCCACTTCCCAGGCATCCTTGATCAGGCGCAGCTCGGACAGGGCCTCGGCGAGTTTGCCGTCCAGTTCATCGGATTTCTCCAGATCCACGCCCGTGTTGATCCGGGAAGTGTCGACCAGCGCATCAGCGTTCATGTCGACCTCACGCAGGAGCCGGATCCGCATGCCGCCGACCTCGGGGACTCCAGCGTCCTTGGTGACCGCCGTCTCGAGCTCGGCAAGATCGGCCGTCTCGATGGAGAGGAGAGCCCTGACCTGGGCGTGGGACAACCGGGAGCCGATCCAGAACTCGCCGTAGCGGGCGTTGGCGTAGAACTCGGGGTTGTCATGTCCGGCGAGTTCCCTGAAGTACAGGGTGGCGTGGTGCTGGCCGCCGTCGTCGCCCTGGCCAGCCTCAACCGGTTCCATGATCAGCACGGCATCCGGTTCGTGGTCCAGCCCGAGACCGGTGAGGTGGGCGAAGCCGGAGTGCGGCCGGAAGCGGTAATCGGTGTCATTGGAGCGGACCTTGAACGGCCCGGCCGGGATGACGAGGCGTTCGCCCGGGAACTGGTCCGAGATGGTCCGGCGACGCTTCGCTGCGTGTGGCGCTACCTCGGTCTCAGCGGGGAGTTCGGTGTGCCTGGGCGCCCACTGCTGGGCCATGAAGGCCTTGAAGGCTTCCGAATCGGGGCGCTGCGAACGGTTCTCGTTGCGGGCAGCGAGGGGCTGCTCCTCAGGAGTGGAGGGCGCGCCGGCGGTCTGGGACAGGGTCTTGTTCTCTGCAGTACTCACGCCTCCATGGTCTCACCGGTACCGGAGGCAACCAAACAGTTGTCAGCCGGAACGGTGGGGCGGGCGTAGATTGGGTGGGTGAGAATCGACCTGCACACCCATTCGACCGTCTCCGATGGCACCGAAAGTCCTGCCGTCCTGATCAAAGCGGCTCGGGACGCTGCGTTGGATGTGATCGCCCTGACGGACCACGACTCGACGGCCGGCTGGGCTGACGCAGCCGAGGCAGCCCGCAAGCACGGGGTGGCACTGATCCCCGGCATGGAGGTCTCCTGCCGGACCGACACAGGTATCAGCGTCCACGTGCTCTCCTACCTGCACGACCCGTCGCATCCCGGCCTGGTGGCCCAGATCCAGCGGTCGCGGGATGCCCGGCTCTCACGCGCCGAGCGGATGGTGGAGCGCCTGGGTGCCGACTATCCGATCACCTGGGCGGACGTGCAGGAGCACATTGCCGAGGGTGCGACGGTCGGACGTCCCCATATCGCCGATTCCCTGGTGACGCTGGGTATTGTTGCCAACCGCAGCGAGGCGTTCACTCACATTCTGACAGCGGCATCGCCCTACTGGGTGGGCCACTACGCACCGCACCCTGCCCAGGCCGTGGAGCTGATCCGCGCGGCCGGGGGCGTGGCCGTTTTCGCGCACCCCGTCGCCTCGGCGCGCGGGCGGATCGTGGGCGACGACGTCATCGGGCAGATGATCGACGCCGGTCTGCAGGGCCTTGAGGTGGATCACCGCGACAACCCTGAGCCGGGGCGGCAGGAACTGCGGCGGATCGCGGCACGGCACGGCTTGCTGATGACCGGGTCAAGCGATTATCACGGAGAAGGAAAACCGAACCGGCTGGGGGAGAACCTCACGGATCCCTCCGTCCTGGACCAGATCGAAGCATTGGCCAGCGGCACGCTCTCGGTACGCTGAGCAGCAGCCGGACGGCTCAGCAGTAGGCACCCAACCGGGCGGTCATCACATCGATCGCCTGGGGGTTCTGGTCGACGCAGACAAAGCGCCGGCCCAGCTTCGCTGCCACGGCACCGATGGTCCCGGACCCCGCGAAGAAGTCCAGCACCCAGTCGCCTTCACGGCTGCTCGCGGTCACCGCCCGACGGAGCAGACCCTCGGGTTTCTGGGTGGGGTACCCTGTCTTTTCCCGGCCTGTGGGGGAGACGATGGTGTGCCACCAGACGTCGGTGGGCAGCTTGCCCAGGGCGGCCTTCTCGGGTGTGACCAGCCCCGGCGCCATGTAGGGTTCCCGGTCCACGCCGGCACTGTCGAAATAGTAGTTCGACGGATCCTTCACATACACCAGGATGTTGTCGTGTTTGGCGGGCCACCGGCTCTTCGCCCGTGCGCCATAGTCATAGGCCCAAATGATTTCGTTGAGGAAACTGTCCCTGCCGAACAGGGCGTCAAGCATGACCTTGACATAGTGCACCTCCCGGTAGTCCAGATGGACGTACAGGGTGCCGTCGTCGGTCAGTAGCCGCCACGCCTCGGCGAGTCGTGGGGCAAGGAAGTCCCAGTAGTCCTCGAAGGCGTCGTCGTAGCTCGCCAGCATCCCCTTGACCGTCGAATAGCTGTGCCCCTTGAACCCGACCCGGTCGCCGGTGCCATCAAGGTTGCGCACCATGGAGGTTTGCTGACGACGCTGAGCCCGCCCCGTGTTGAAGGGCGGGTCAACGTAGATCATGGTGAAGGACTTGTCCGGCAGCGTGGGGAGGTACTCGGCGTTGTCCGCGTGCACCACCAGGTTGCTGCCGTCCGGGCGCCACAGCGGCACCGGACCGGGAACCGGCATGCCGGGCTTAGCCCTCGGTGCCGGCGGCGGGCTTGTTGACTACCTCGCCGTTGCGGCTGCGGGTCCGTGAACGGCTCCGGCGTGGACGGTCGGCGGCTGGTGCACCGTCGGAGCTCGACGCCGGAGCGGTGGCTACTGCCTCGCGTGGTTGGCTCGACCCCTCGGATGATCCGCCCGACCGGCGACGACGGTTGCCCGAGCCGTCCCCGGCTGGCTGGCCGCCACGCTGATCGCTGGAACGTGACCGGTCACCTGAGCGGTCGCCGCGTGCGCGGTCACCCGAGCGGTCGCCGCCGCCTGAGCGGTCCCCGCCGCGCGAACGCCCCGAACCCTGCGCCTCGGAGGCGCCCCGGTGCTTCTTGCCGGTCTCGCCGAGATCCTCAAGGGTCTCTGCATTGATGCCGGCCAGGGTGCGCTTGTTGCGGGGCAACCTGCCCTTGGTGCCCTCGGGAATGTCGAGCTCCTCATAGAGGTGCGGTGAGGAGGAATAGGTTTCCACCGGTTCGGCGGAATCCAGGCCCAGGGCCTTGTTGATCAGCCCCCAGCGTGGCATGTCATCCCAGTCGACGAACGTGACGGCGGTGCCTTTCTTGCCTGCGCGTCCGGTCCTGCCGACGCGGTGCAGGTACGCCTTCTCATCTTCGGGGCACTGGTAGTTGATCACATGGGTGATGTCTTCGACGTCGATGCCCCGGGCTGCCACCTCGGTGGCCACCAGGACGTCAATCTTGTCGCCGCGGAAGGCCCGCAACGCCTGCTCCCGGGCGCCCTGGCCCAGGTCGCCGTGGATGGCCCCGGCAGCAAAGCCACGGTCAATCAGTTCCTCGGACAGTTTGGCGGCGGTGCGCTTGGTCTTGGTGAAGATGATGGTCCGGCCGCGGCCGCGGGACTGCAGGATCCGGGAAACCACCTCTGCCTTGTCGAGGTTGTGTGCGCGGTAGATGACCTGGCGGATGTCCTTTTTGGTGATCCCCTCGTCCTCGGGATCAGCTGCCCTGATGTGTGTGGGCTGCGTCATGTAGCGGCGTGCCATGGCAACCACCGGGCCGGGCATGGTCGCAGAGAACAGCATGGTCTGGCGGACCGCTGGGGTTCCGGCGATCAGCGTCTCAACGTCAGGAAGGAACCCGAGGTCGAGCATTTCGTCGGCCTCGTCCAGCACCACCAGTTTGACGTTGGCCAGGGAGAGCAGTTTCTGCCGGTACAGGTCGATGAGCCGGCCGGGGGTGCCCACCACGATTTCGGTGCCGTTCTTCAGCGCCTCAATCTGCGGTTCGTAGGCGCGGCCACCGTAGATGGTGACAATACGGGCGTGACGCTTCTTGGCGGCGGTGGTCAGGTCGCCGGCCACCTGGACGGCGAGTTCGCGGGTGGGGACCACGATGAGGGCCTGCGGTGCGCCGGGGACGGGAAGACGGTCGTAGCCGTCATCCTTGGGCGCGACGACGCGCTGGAGGGCGGGGATGCCGAACCCGAGGGTCTTGCCGGTGCCGGTCTTGGCCTGGCCGATGATGTCGTGGCCGCCGAGGGCGATCGACAGGGTCATGGCCTGAATGGGGAAGGGGTGGATGATCCCGGCGTCGGCGAGGGACTCGACAATGTCGGGGCGGACGTTGAAATCCGCGAAGGTCTCTACCGCCTCTTTGTGAGGCTCCTCGGTGGTTACCAGCGTCTCCTCGACGAAGATTTCGTCGTCGCTGTTGTCAGCGTGGAGATGGTGGGTGTCGGTCACCTGGGTGTCTTCAGTGTTCAATTAAATACCGTTCATTTAGGCCGTACGGCTGCTGGATCTCGACGGGTGGCTGACGTGTGGTCAGCCCGGAGGAACAGGCGCATGGCGTCCAGTGGAAGCCGATCGCGGGCTTACAACTGCAGGCCGGGGATTCGAGCGAATCCTGCCGGCTAAGAAGAACTCAAGATCGCGTAGGTACTTGCGGGTCAGGGGTAACTAATCAGGAAATGATGAGTACGACCGGGCATCCATTACTACGCAGTAAACTCTACCCTGCCCCGGCGGGGGTGCCCGACACGCCGGGACTGGCCTGACCGGTGACCAGTTCGAAGCGGGTGACACGCGCATCAATATCGGCCCGGACCAGCCGGACCCGGACCTCCTCGCCCGCCACCAGCTCCCCCTCGCACCGCGCTTCGACGGCCGGGTTGGCGAGCTGGATGGTGCCGACCGGGGTGTGGCCGGCACCGTTGTTGCCATTGGGAGGTTTTGCACCCGAGATGACGACGGCGTCGAACTCCTGGCCCACCAGATTACTGAGCAGTGCAGCCTCGACGGCGTCGAGCGCCCCCCGCTCCAGCCGTGAGGAGAGCTGGTTGGACGAGTTCATCAGCGAGTTAAGTTCGGGCAGGGCGTCGCGTGCCCACCCCGGGACATCAGTGTTGGAGCACAGGGCAGCGCAGATGACCAGGACGAACCGGTCCACCAGCCGCCGCAGCGGCGCCGTGGTGTGGGCATAGGGTGCGGCGATCGCCGCCTGGGTCATGGCGGTGGGCAGGTCGCCGTCGAACGCTGTGTAGCCGGCGCCCCGGAACAGTGACGCTGCCGCATGCATCAGAGATAGCTGCCGTGGCTCGGTGGTGTCGAGGCTGCGCAGGAACTCCCCATAGGCCATCCCCTCCGGCCAGGGTGTGCCGAGCACCCTCGCCTGGTGGCGGAACCGGTCCATTGACTCCTGAGCCGGCGGAGGCATGGTGCGCAGGACGCCGATTTTTCCGTCAATCATCAGCTGGGCGGCCGCCATCCCCGTCATCAGGGAAATCTGGGCGTTCCAGTCCTCGGCCGGTAGTGGTGGCGAGGTGAGGATGAAGTACCTGTCGCCGTCGTTGGCAATTTCCTGTTCCGGGAGGTTCAGGCTGGCCCCACCGCGGAGCCGTTCCAGTTCGATGCGCAGCAACCCCACTTCGCGGAGCAGGATCAGGTTCTCGGGTGCCCCACCCGAATCGATATCCCGTTGCACCTGGTCGTAGGTCAGCTGGGCGCGGCTGCGGATCAGGGCGCGCCGCAGGTCGGTGCTCTGGACCTCCCCGGCAGCGTCAAGATCAAACTGCCACACGTAGGCAGGGCGTATCTTGCCGGGGAGCAGGCTGGCAGCGTCCTCGGAAATCGTTTCAGGATGAAGGGAAATCCTGCCGTCCGGCGCATAAACGGTTTGGCCGCGGCGGCGGGCCTCCCGATCGATCGCTCCGCCCGGGGTCACGAACGCGGGCACATCGGCGATCGCATACCAGATCCGGTAACCGGACCCCTTCCGTTCGAGGTGGACTGCCTGGTCAAGATCCGTGGACCCGGGTGGGTCGATGGTGATGAAACCCAGGTCGCTGAGGTCAGTCGCCGGGCGGGGCTGGTTCCTGATGGCCTGGCTGGCTTCGGCCAGCACCTCGGGCGGGAAAGTCGCCTCAAGACCCAGTTCTTCGCGCAGCGACTGAAGGGAACGGGTCAGCTGCAGCTGCGAGTTGCGGTTCGACAAATCAAGATGCGAGTACGGCACATCACCCACCGTAATACACCGGGCCGGGCGGTTGCCGGATCGGCCGGGAGCGGGGCCGGGTTCCCGACCGGCCTGCACCGGTACCCTTAACCCCATGAGTTCAATGCAGTCCTCCCTCCCCGAGCAGGCCTCCGACGAGCACCCGGTGGGTGAGCAGCCCCGACTGCCTGCTGACCCGCGGTACGCACGGTTCATCGTCGACCTGTTCGGGGTAATGGCCTACGGTGAACTGTCGGGGTTCGAGCGGTTGTCCTCCGACGCACGCTTCTCGCCGACGCTGCATGACCGGGCGGCGCTCGGACGGCTTGCCGTGATCGAGTTTGAACACTTTGAAATGGTCAGTGCCCACCTGAACGCCCTGGGCGTGGACGTGGAAACGGCGATGACCCCGTTCCAGCCCTCCATCGATTCGTTCCATGAGCGGACGCGGCCCGCTGACTGGTACGAGTCACTGATGAAGGCCTACGTCATCGACGCAATTTCCGGCGATTTCTACACCGCCCTGGCCGGCCGGCTGGACGAACCCACCCGCGAGCTGATCGGCAGGATCCAGGCCGACGATGCACGGGGTCCCCTGTTGCAGGAACGCCTGCGGGCCGCCCTGTCCGACGATCCGCGGCTGGCGTCCCGGCTGGCCTTGTGGGGACGCCGCCTGGTCGGCGAAGCGCTCACCCAGGCGCAGCGCATCGGCATTGAACGGGCCTTCCTGGGCTCATTGCTCTTCGCCGGGGCTGAGGAAGACCAGGAGAAGGAGACACTGCTGCTGTTTTCGCAGTTGACCCGCAACCATTCCCGGCGGATGAGCCTCCTTGGCCTCACCGCCTGATCGGATGCGGCCCTCGTTGTGCTGCCGCTGACTGCTCAGGTGCCGCAGTACGTCCGGTACACGCCGAAGTCCGCTGGCGCTGCAGCGGCGTAGCGCTCCAGGCCGGTCCGCTCCTGGTACGGGGAAACGATGGCCTCCAGGAGCCGCTCGAAGGGTGCGAGGTTCCCGGCGGTGGCGGCGTTCAGCGCCTCCTCCACCAGATGGTTGCGGGGAATATAGGCAGGGTTGGTGCCGGCCATGAGCGCGGCGTCAGGCTTGAGGGCACGCCACCGTTCGACCCAGTCGCCCACGCCCTGCTGGTCGGCGAAGAGGGAACGCATGGGGCCGGCGTCGCCCCCTGCTGCTGCACCCAGCAGGCGGAAGAAGGACGTGTAGTCGACCCGGTCCGTTTCAAGGAGGGTGAGGAGATCATCGATCAACTTCAGGATCACTGCCTCATCCTGAGGGCCGGACAGACCGAGCTTGGTCTTCATACCGGCCGACCACGCGTCTCCGTACTGCTGGCGGAACCCGCTGAGCGCCTCGGTGGCCAGGGCCACGGCCTGATCCTGCTCGTCGTGCAGCAGGGGGAGGAGCGCCTCGGCCAGGCGCGCCAGGTTCCATTCGGCCACCACCGGTTGGTTGGCGTACGCGTATCTGCCGCTTTCATCGATCGAGCTGTAGACGGTCGCCGGATCGAACCCCTCCAGGAAGGCGCACGGCCCGTAGTCGATGGTCTCACCAGAGATGGTCATATTGTCGGTATTCATCACGCCATGAACGAAACCGACGAGCATCCACTGTGCCACCAGTGACGCCTGGGCGGTCAGGACCGCCTTGAACAGGGCCAGATAGGGCTGTTCGGACTGGGCAGCGGCGGGGTAGTGGCGGGCCACCGCGTGGTCGGCGAGGCGGCGGAGGAGGCCGACGTCGCCGGTAGCCTGGGCGTACTGGAAGCTCCCCACCCGCAGGTGGCTGTCCGCCACCCGGGCGAGCACGGCTCCCGGCAACTCGGTGTCGCGGCGCACCGACCGGCCGGTCGCCACGACCGCCAGGGCGCGGGTGGTGGGCACGCCGAGGGCGTGCATTGCCTCACTGATGAGGTATTCGCGGAGCATCGGGCCTACGGCTGCCAGCCCGTCGCCGCCCCGGGCGAAGGGGGTGCGCCCCGAGCCCTTGAGATGAAGATCGTGGAGCCGGCCGGTGGGATCAGTCAGCTCGCCGAGCAGCAGCGCGCGGCCGTCGCCAAGCCGGGGAGAGAATCCACCGAACTGGTGCCCTGAGTACGCTTGCGCCACGGGGGCGGCGCCGTCGGGAAGGGATGTGCCGGTCAACAGCCGCAACCCGTCAGGGCTGCGCAGCATTGCAGGATCCAGGCCTAGCGTCGTGGCGAGGACCTCATTGAGGACGAGCAGGCGCGGCCGGGGAGCGTCGTCGGCCTGCCACGGGACTGCCATCTCGCTGAGCTCCCGGGCGAAACGGTTGTCAAGGGTGAGGGCTAGCTGGGGTGTCACACTCATCTATCGAGCGTACAGCGGGCGGGCTCCTGACGCGTAGGACAATTGGCGTCAGGTGTCCGTCACCCGCCGGAGTGCCTCAGCATCCTCGGTTTCCCGGTGCCGTCCCAACCACCAGGCGGTGCCGACGGTGACCAGGACGGTAGCCACCAGGGGGAGGGACCAGCTGAGCCAGAACAACTCAGGGTGGTACCCCAACCCCGTGAACTGCATGACCACCCAGCCGAGAAGGCCGGTGAGAAGGGCAACACCGGGGAGGAGGAACACACTGTGCCGCTGGTGTGTCCGGTCGATGAGCTGTACAGCGCAGCCGATCACCAGGGCCACCACGGTGACGGCCAGCAGCGTGAGCATGCTTCCCCCTACCCGGGCGTGCGGGTTAGAGCGCCCCGAACCCTACCCGGCGTGATTCTTCGGCACCTATCTCGACGTAACCCAGGACGTTCGAAGGGACGATCACGTGGCGTCCCTTGCTGTCGGCGAGCCGAAGCTCGGAGCCGCCATTCATGGCCTTTGCCACAATGTCAGCTACCTCGTCGGCGGTCTGCTCGGACTCGAGCACGATCTCGCGGTTGACGTTCTGGATACCAATCTTAATTTCCACGGCGGTTCCTCCTGGTGTTGCGGTCAGTGGGTGAAGTCCTCATTGGAACCTACTCTAGATTTCCTTGGGGAAGCGACTGATTCCGCGCCAAGCTAAACGGTAAATCAGTTCGCTGGCGGCATCGATGTCCATGGTGCCGTCTGTCTCCAGCCAGTACCGTGCGCTGACCTGCGCCATGCCGGCCAGACCGTGTCCCAGGAGGGTGGCCTCCAGATGGGACAGGTGGGTGTCTTCGGCGATCACCCCGGCGATGGCGCTGGCGAACCGGGCGTTGAATTCCTCGAGCCGGCCGCTCACATCGGGATCGTTGAACAGGTCCGATTCGAAGACGAGCCGGTACGCCTGACTGTCCTGGGCAATGAACTGGAAGTAGGCCCGCATGGTGGCGTGCACCCGAAGCTTGTTATCAGTGGTGGATTGCAGTGCGTCGACCAGGAGGGCGGTCAGTTCGGCCAGGTGATTCTCGAGCAGTGCCAGGTAGAGCTCGCGTTTGCCGGGAAAGTGCTGGTACAGGACCGGTTTGCTGACCTTCGCTACTTCGGCGATCTCGTCCATCGCCGCGCCGTGATACCCGTTGGCGACGAAGACCTCGTGTGCGGCGCTCATCAGCTGGCGCCGTCGCTCATCCCGCGGGAGGCGCGTAGCTTTGCCGCCTGTCGGTGCTTCTGAGCTCACGCTTCTTCTGACCTTCGGTTGCAGGATGGACCGCCTCCGGTGAGGAGGAGATCCCTGGCGGTTAGCCTCCAGTTTACCCACGGGTAACCTGGCGGGGTGTACGGCTGGTATCGACGACTTCAACGGGCATACATTGGATGCATGAGCTCACCTTTAGCGCCGCTCGCCCCCCTGGTTGCTCCCGATGCTGACCTGTCCCGGGAGGAGACTGAGCGGTATTCCCGCCACCTGATCATCCCCGGGTTCGGCCTCACCGCCCAGCAGCGGTTGAAAAACGCGCGGGTCCTCGTGATCGGCGCCGGGGGGCTGGGCTCACCTGCCCTGCTGTACCTGGCGGCCGCGGGGGTGGGGACCCTCGGGATTGTCGACGACGACGTCGTCGACCTCTCCAACCTGCAGCGGCAGATCATCCACGGCGTATCCAACGTGGGCCAGTCCAAGGCCGAGTCGGCGGCGCAGCGCATCGCCGAACTGAATCCGCTGGTGACTGTTCGCCGGCATGAGGTGCGGCTGGACAACAGCAATGCGCTGGAGATTTTCGCCGACTACGACCTGATCCTGGACGGCACCGACAACTTCGCCACCCGCTATCTGGTCAGCGACGCAGCGGAAATTCTGGGGAAACCGTACGTGTGGGGCTCAATCCTCAGGTTCGACGGCCAGGTGAGCGTCTTCTGGGCGAAGCACGGACCCAGTTACCGGGACCTCTACCCCGATGCGCCTCCTCCCGGGACGGTCCCGTCCTGCGCCGAGGGAGGAGTCCTGGGCGTATTGTGCGCGCAGATCGGCTCGGTGATGGTCAATGAGGCAATCAAACTGATCACCGGGACGGGGGTGTCCCTGCTGGGACGGGTGCTGATCTTTGATGCGCTGGAGATGACGTGGCGGGAGGTCAGGGTCCGCCGGGATCCTGAGGCGGCACCCGTGACCGGGCTGATCGACTATCAGGCGTTCTGCGGTGTGCCCGCCAGCCCTGCGCCACCTGTCCCCTCGGTCAGCGTGACCGAGCTGGAGGATCTGCTGCGCCAGCGGGAGAACGGTGACGTGGACTTTGAGCTGATCGATGTCAGGGAGCCGGGCGAGTACGAGATCGTCAGCATTGAGGGAGCAACCCTGATGCCCAAGAATTCGATTCTGTCCGGGGGCGTACGCGTCACCACTGACCGTGACGTCTATGTGCACTGCAAAGCCGGGACCAGATCAGCCGATGTGGTGGAACACCTCCGCGCGGCGGGCCATCCACGGGTGTACAACGTGGACGGCGGAATCCTCGAGTGGGTCAGGCAGATCGAGCCCGACAAGCCGGTCTATTAGGCCACTGAGCCACAGCGTCGCGGCGTCGTCGGGATTTTGTGTGCAGCTGTGGTGGGTTGGCGCGGGCGGCGGCGTCGGGATCTTGTGTGCAGCTGTGGTGAGTGAGCGGGGCTCGCACCCGCCAGTGCTGCACAATTGTTCCTGGCCACCCGCCAGTGCTGCACATTACTTTCAGCGCCCCAAGCCAGTGCTGATTGCAAGGACCGGGCCTAGCTGCGGTAGGTGGAGGGACCGCGCGACGATGGTCTCGCGCCAGGACCGCCGCGGAATGAGTCAGCGGGGTTCAGGCGGTGCCGGTTGCCGGCGGGTCCTGCCGCACCGGGCAGGTCGCCTCATCCCGGCGCTCACCCGGCGTCTCAAGGTCGATGCCGTACAGCGCCTCAAGGGCCGCGGCGTAGTCCTGCTGCCTGCCCTCAGCGGCCAGTTCGCGGGCGCGCACCGTGGGAACGTGGAGGAGCTGGCGCACCATCCGGCGGAGCGCGAACTCGACCTCTTCAGCGGCGGCCGTGCAGCCGTGCTGGGCCCTGACCTTCTGCATCTCCGATTCGAGTACCTGCTGGGTGTGCTTCCGCAGCGCAACAATCGCCGTGTCCATGGCCCGCGAGTCCTGCCGTTCCTGGAAGGTGCGTGCGGCGTCGGCCACCAGGGTGCTCGCCTGGCTCAGGGCCGCGGCCTGCTCGCTGGGCGCGGCGAGCCTGACCGATTCAAGGGTAATCAGTTCCACGTCGGCCAGGGATCCGACGGCCGGGTCGAAGTCGTGGCTCAACGCCAGGTCGACGATGATCAGCGGCTTGTCCACGCCAGCGCGGACCCGCTCGACGTCGTCGGCCTCCACCCGGTTATCGCTGCCGCTGCAGCCCACCACAATGTCGGCGGTGGCCAGCGCCGCGGGAAGGTCCTCGGGGGTGAGGGCGACGCCGCCACGGGTCGACACGAACGCTTCGGCCCGCCCGGACGAGGAGAAAACCGAAATCCCGGTGCACCCTTTTTCCTTGAGCAACGCCATGGTGGCACCGGCGTAGGCTCCCGTGCCGAACACCACCACCGACTTGTCGGTGAAATCGCGGGTCAGTGACAGGTCCGCGGCGAGTTCGAGGGCCACCGATACGATGGACCGGCCCTGGCTGCCCAGCGCCGTCTGAGCGCCAACATCCTTGGCGGTGCGGGAGGCTTCCTGGAACAGCCGGACGAGGGGGCCGCTGGTGGTGCCATTCGCCTGGGATTCGATCAGGGCGCGCCGCACCTGGCCGGCAATCTCGCGTTCTCCGACCACGGCCGAATCGAGGCCGGCGCCGACAGCGAAGAGGTGACGGGCCACGTCCTCTCCGGTGCGGGTGGTGAAGGCTGAGGAGACCCAGCTTTCGGGAAGTCCTGAGAGCCCGCTGATCCGGGTGATCACTGCTGAGCGTGCAGCCTCCACATCGTCGGTGGTGGCGGCGTCGCAGTAGATTTCGAGACGGTTGCAGGTGGCGAGGGTGACGGCCCCCGAGACGGCTGGTCCGTCAGCGAGCACTGCGGATGCGACCTGGTCGGCGCCGACGCTGAGTCGGGCGACGGTTTCCAGATCCACATCGGAATGGGTTGCAACCAGAGATAGTAAAACCACAGCCCCATCAGCATAGCGAAACCCGGTGATTGACCCCGAATAGGTATGCCTAAGTTCACCGGTTTTCGGCCGATCCCTGCTCCCGCTCAGGGGTGAGATTCGCCACCCCGCCGCCGGTTAGCCGGTGGCGGGGTGGCGCCCGCCACCGGGCTGGTTAACCCAAACCGGCCGAACTTGGGCACAATCGAGATATGACTTTGAGTGCAACACACCCCCTAGTAGACGGCCGGACATCCTCCTCGCCGCTGATCTCGGCCTACCGCGGTGAGCGGCCCAGCCGTCGCCCGGTGTGGTTCATGCGCCAGGCCGGCCGATCCCTTCCCGAATACCGGCAGCTGCGGCAGGGCACGGCCATGCTGGATTCCTGCCTTGACCCTGCGATGGCCTCCGAAATCACCCTCCAGCCGGTCCGCAGGCACGACGTCGACGCCGCCATCTTCTTTTCCGACATCGTCATCCCGCTCAAGCTCGCCGGGGTCGACGTCGATATTGTTCCCGGGACCGGGCCCGTATTGGGCTCTCCGATCCGGACCGCCGCCGACGTCGCCGCCCTGCCCGAGCTCACCGACGAAGCTCTCGAACCGATCCGGCAGGCAGTAGCCCTGACGGTGGCGGAATTGGGGAGCACCCCGCTCATCGGCTTCGCCGGTGCACCGTTCACCCTTGCCGCCTACATGGTGGAAGGCAAGCCCTCCCGTGACCACCTCGGGCCGCGCACCATGATGCATTCGGATCCCGAAACCTGGGGGGCTCTGACCCGCTGGGCCGCCGACGCGTCGGGCAAGTTCCTCAGGGCCCAACTGGAGGCCGGCGCCAGCGCCGCCCAGCTGTTCGATTCCTGGGCCGGGTCCCTCGGCCTGGCCGACTACGTTGCCCATGTCGCCCCGGCGTCCGGCCGCGCCCTCGATTTCGTACGCGGCCTCGGAGCCCCGCTGATCCACTTCGGTACCGGGACCTCGGAGTTGCTGGTGGCGATGCACGACGTCGGCGTCGACGTGGTGGGAGTCGACTACCGGCTTCCCCTCGACGAAGCCAACCGCCGCCTGGGCGGCACCGTACCGCTGCAGGGCAACATCGACCCGGCACTGCTTTCCGCACCGTGGGAGGTGCTCGAGGCCCACGTGCTTGAGGTCCTCAAGGCTGGTGCGGGCGCCCCCGGACACGTCGTCAACCTGGGGCACGGCGTGCCGCCGGAAACTGACCCCGCAGTGCTGACCCGCATCGTTGACCTCATCCACTCGGTGGAACCGTAACCATGCCGCACCGCAGCAGCAGCCCAACGCCCAGGAAGACGACGCCGGCTCCCTCGGTGGTCGTGATCGGCGGTGGCATGGCCGGGCTGATGACAGCCCGCGAACTGGTCAAACGCGGCCTGGCCGTGACCATCCTTGAGAGGTCGACGGCGTTCGGCGGCTGCGTGGCCGACCATGAGGTGGCAGGGCTCCGGTTGGACAGCGGTGCAGAGTCGTATTCGACCCGCTCCGATACGGTTCCGGCCCTCGCCCGTGAACTCGGTCTCGGTGAGCTGCTCGTCACCCCCAACCCGGTGGGCGCCTGGATCCGTTTCCCCGGCAAGGACCCCCAGCACAGTGCCATGCCGCTGCCCCGCAGCGGCATCCTCGGGATCCCCGCCGACGTCCTGGACCCCGACATTGTGCGCGCGATTGGCAGGGCAGGGGCGCTGAGGGCATCACTGGACAAGGTCCTCCCGCTGGGCAGCCTGTACAAGGACGAGGGAATCAGCCTCGGTGAGGTGGTGCGCGCCCGGATGGGCATCGACGTGCTGACCCGCCTGGTCGCGCCGGTGGTCGGCGGAGTGTTCTCAGCAGACCCCGACGACCTCGACGTCGACTCGGTGGCGCCGGGTCTTCGCACCATGATGAAAAAGCACGGATCCCTTGGCGCCGCGGTGGGTGCCATGCGGGCGTCGGCCCCAGCCGGCTCCGCCGTCGGAGGATTGAGCGGGGGCATGGCCCAACTCACCCGCGTCCTGACCGCCGAACTGCGCGCCGGCGGAGCGGACCTCAGGCAGGGCAGCGAGGTGCTCTCCGTCGCCAGGGCGGGAACCGGCTGGACCGTCACCACAGCGAACGGGTCCCTCACCGCCGATGCACTGGTCATGGCAGTCGACGGGCCCGGCGCGGTTGACCTCCTTGGCCCTGCCCTGCCACGTCTGGTCGCCGACCGCCCGCAGGCAGTGCCGGGAGTGGCCTTGGTGACGCTCGTCGTCGACGTCCCGGAACTTGACGCCCACCCCCGGGGGACCGGGGTCCTGGTCGCGGCCGGAGCTGAAGGGGTCAGCGCCAAAGCGCTCACCCACGCCACAGCGAAGTGGGCCTGGCTGGCGGATCAGGCCGGACCGGGCAGCCACGTACTGCGGCTGTCCTACGGCCGCGCCGGACAGTTGGGCGACGAGGTGGCCGACGACGCCGGACTCTACAGCGCGGCGCTCGCCGACGCCTCGACGCTGCTGGAGACCACCATCGACGACGCCGATGTGGTGGGTTGGACAGTGGTCCGCTGGAACGGGTCCCTCCCTCATGCCTCGGTGGGACACCGCGACCTGGTGGCACGGGTGCGGGCCGCAGCAGCGGCCGAACGCAACCTGGAGATCACCGGTGCCTGGCTGGCGGGAACCGGGCTGGTAGCCGTGATCGACGACGCCCGGGTGCGTGCCGCGGCACTCGCCGACCGGCTCGTTCCGCGGCCCAGCGACCCGACAGGTTTGTGATCTTCGCAACTTTCTACGCGCAGTAGAAGCTCAAATTTCGGTTTGCTCCTTCCTGAGGGGCAGACTAGTACCATGAGTGAGCAAACCCGCACGGAGCACACGCAGAATCCTTCAACAGCCACCGCAGGCGACGCCGCGGCTGAGCAGTTCTTCACCCTCTGGACAGTGTTCAAACGGAGCGCTGCCGCCCAGGCCTCGGCCACCGGATCCCTCGACTCCGTCCTGGCCTCCCTCGATACTGACGGCGCAACGCTGCGCGGCTTCTACGACGTATCAGCGATGCGCGAAGACGCCGATGTGATGGTCTGGCTCCACGGCTCCCGGCCGGAGGTCCTGCAGGCCTCGGTCAGGAAAATCCGGCGGACGGCCGAGTTCGCCAACGCCGAGATCGTCTGGTCGGCCATGGGCGTCCACCGCGACGCCGAGTTCTCGAAGAGCCACAGCCCCGCCTTTTCCCGCGGCGTGGCGCCGGCTGAATGGGTCTGCGTCTACCCGTTCGTGCGCTCCTACGACTGGTACATCCTCCCGTCGGAAGAGCGCCGTGAGATGCTCTACGACCACGGCATGAAGGGCCGCGACTACCCGCAGGTCCTCTCCAACACCGTCTCCTCGTTCGCCCTTGGCGACTGGGAATGGATCCTCGCGCTGGAGGCTCCAGAGCTGGTCGACCTGGTCGACCTGATGCGCCACCTGCGGGAGACCGAGGCCCGGCGGCATGTCCGTGACGAAATTCCCTTTTACACCGGACGGCGGATTGATACCGCCGAGATTGCAGAGGTGCTCCGATGACAGCTCAGGCATTTCACCCGCTCGACGGTGTGGACGACAACGGGCGGATGGCGCCCAAGAACTACGACGCCATCGTGCTCGCGTCCTTCGGCGGACCCGAAGGCCAGGAAGACGTCCTTCCGTTCCTGCGGAACGTCACCCGTGGCCGGGGAATCCCCGATGAGCGGCTTGAGGAGGTCTCCCATCACTACCGCGCCAACGGCGGGATCAGCCCCATCAACGCTCAGAACCGCGCGCTCAAGGCGGCCATGGAAGCTGAACTGGCCAGCCGCGGCATCGACCTGCCGGTGTACTGGGGCAACCGTAACTGGGCGCCTTTCATTGCCGACACCCTGCAGGAGGCGTACGACGCCGGGCACCGCCGCGTCCTGACCGTCACCACCAGCGCCTACTCCTGCTACTCGAGCTGCCGCCAGTACCGGGAAGACCTGGGCATGGCCCTTGTCGAGACCGGCCTCGACGGAAAACTCGAAGTGGACAAGGTCAGGCAGTACTTCGACCACCCCGGTTTCGTTGAGCCCTTCGTCGAGGGAGTGACCGACGGGTTGTCCGCCCTGCGCCAGAAGCTGAACGACAGCGGCGACGCCGATGCCCCCATCCACATCCTGTTCGCCACCCACTCGATTCCCACGGGCGACGCCGAGGCAGCGGGCCCCCGCGTCGACGGCGCGGTCGACGGCGGCCCCGCCTACGCCGAGGGCGCCTACGTGGCGCAGCACCTCGCCACGGCGCAGGCCGTCCTGGACCGGGTGCCGGAATCGGCGGGCGTCGACTGGTCCCTGGTCTACCAGTCACGGTCCGGCGCCCCGCATGTGCCGTGGTTGGAGCCGGACATCAACGATGCCATCAAGGACCTGGCGGGCGCCGGAACCAAGGGCGTCGTCATCGTTCCCCTGGGGTTCGTCAGTGACCACATGGAAGTGAAGTGGGATCTAGACACTGAGGCCCTCGAGACCTGCGCCGAGCTGGGTATTCTTGCCGAGCGGGTGCCCACCCCGGGCACGCACGAAAAGTTCGTCTCCGGTTTGATCGACCTGGTCTGCGAACGCACGGTGGACAACAATATTGCCGACCGTCCCTCAGCGACCCAGTTGGGACCCTGGTTCGATGTGTGCCGGCCCAACTGCTGTGCCAACCGCCGCGGCCCCAAACCCACTGTGGCCGCAGCCGACTCGACCGTCGGTCTGCCGGGGACGGTCCCGGCGTCGTGACCCCACCGCTGCGGGTAGGCACCCGGGCCAGCGTGCTGGCGCTGACCCAGACCACCACCGTCGCCGAGCGGGTCAGTGAGCTCAGTGGAGCCGCCCACGAGCTGGTCCGGATCCGCACCGAGGGAGACGTCCACAAGGGGTCGCTGACCCAGATCGGCGGGACGGGCGTTTTTGTGGCGGCGCTCCGCGATGCCCTGCTCGAGGACCGGTGCGACCTCGCCGTCCACTCACTGAAGGACCTTCCCACCACTCGTTCCGAGGGACTGACGGTGGCTGCCATCCCGGCGCGGGCCGACACGCGGGATGCACTGTGCGCCCGGGACGGTCTGACCCTGGCCACCCTGCCTGACGGTGCCACCGTCGGTACAGGATCCCCCCGCCGTGCCGCCCAGCTCCGGGCCGCAAGGCCGGGCCTCGAGGTCATCGACATCAGGGGCAATGTGGACACCCGGCTGGGTCGGGTCGCCGGCCTGACGGATACTGGTCCGGGCGACCTTGACGCCGTGGTGCTCGCCGCGGCCGGCCTGATCCGGCTGGGCCGGGAACACGTCATCACCGAATTCATCGACCCGGCCGTCATGCTGCCCGCCCCCGGACAGGGGGCGCTTGCCGTCGAGTGCAGGACAGGCGACACCGCCGGCTCACCCTTCGCCGCCGCCCTGCAGGACTACGACGACGCCGACACCCGGCTGGCGGTCACCGCTGAACGGGCGGTGCTCCGCCGGCTCGAAGCAGGTTGCAGCGCCCCGATCGGCGCCCTCGCTACAGTCATCGACGGGGTCCTCGGGCTGCAGGCAGTGGTCTGTAGCCTCGACGGAACGAAACTGCTCCGGCTGGCGCGCTCCGGCCGGGACCTGACAGCCGACGGCGCCGATGCCCTGGGCGTGGGACTGGCAGAGGATCTGCTCGACGCCGGGGCTGCGGCCATTGCGCCGCTCGCCGTCGGATGACCCCAGACCCGATCCCACGCCCGCTGCCGTTGGCAGGTGTCCGGGTGGTGCTGCTCCGCAGCGTTGACCGATCGGGACCAATGGTCAGGGAGCTGCGGTCCCGGGGAGCTGACGTCCTGCTGCTGCCCCTGATCGATTTCGTCACCCCCGAGGACGGCGGGCCCCTTGACACGGCCCTGGACCTACTGAGCGACGGCGGATTCGCCTGGCTCCTGGTGACGAGCTCGACCACCGTCAGCGCACTGAAACAGCGCTCGGAGGCACGCGGCGGAGCCCTCGCAGGAGCTCTTCACCCCGGCACCCGGATCGCTGCGGTCGGCGACGCCACGGCCGGCGCCCTGGCCGCCGAAGGTATTCGCGTCGATCTGGTGCCCGAAAGGGCGGGCGAGGGACGGTCGGCGGCCGGGTTGGCCGCTGCGTTCGCCAGGCTCACCCCAGACGGTCGGATCCTGCTACCGCAGACAGATCTGGCGGCCGGTACCCTCGAACGAACGCTGGTCGGGCAGGGCTGGGATGTGCTGCGGGTCACCGCGTACCAGACCGTCACCCACCCGGCGGATCCGGCCCGGCGGATCACCGCCGGGAGTGCACCCGATCGGTCGGGGGTAGGCCCCCTGGGGTCCGGCCACGCCGGGGCCACGACCGGCACCGAACTGGATCGGGAGGGCTTCTGGGCGGCAGCCGGCGCCGGCGCCGTCGACGCGGTGGTTTTCACCTCGCCGAGCACAGTGCGCCAGCTGTCGGACGGCTCACCCGCACCCTGGCAGGGAACCCTGCCCGGAGGATTGGCTGCGGTCATGATCGGGGCCGCCACCGCAGATGAGGCGGCGAAGTACGGGATCCGCGGCGGGACGGTCGCGGTCGAGCCCACCCCGGTGGGTATCGCCGACGCCATCGCCGCGGCGGTGCGGGACCACCCACGATCGTGACAGGCTAAACGCAAGAGAAAAGGAGCATCCATGAGTTTCCCCCACCACCGGCCCCGCCGGCTGCGGACCACTCCCGCACTGCGACGCCTGACCGCCGAGCACCGGCTCAGTCCTGCCGAACTGGTCCTGCCAGCGTTCATCAGGGAAGGCCTCACCAGCCCGCACCCGATTTCCTCGATGCCCGGCGTGGTGCAGCACACCACCGGGTCGCTGAAACGCGCCGCCGCTGAGGCGGTGGAGTTGGGCGTTGGCGGGATCATGCTGTTCGGCATTCCTGCGCACCGCGATGCCACAGGTAGCGCAGGACTGGACCCGGACGGTGTCCTGAACCGGGCGATCGCCGATGTCAGGGCCGAGGTGGGCGACGACCTGGTGATCATGAGCGATGTGTGTCTTGACGAGTTCACCGACCACGGGCACTGCGGTGTGCTGGCGGCCGACGGCACCGTCGACAATGACGCGACACTGACGGTGTACGCCGAGATGGCGGTGGCCCAGGCCAACGCTGGAGCCCATGTCCTCGGCCCCTCGGGCATGATGGACGGCCAGGTGGCGGTGATCCGGCAGGCGCTGGAGGAGGCAGGACACCAGGAGACAGCGGTCCTCGCCTACGCAGCGAAGTACGCTTCGGCGTTCTACGGCCCGTTCCGCGAGGCCGTTGACTCCCAGCTGACCGGCGACCGCCGCACCTACCAAATGGATGCGGCGAACCGCAGGGAAGCCCTCCTCGAGGTGGAACTGGACCTGGAGGAAGGCGCCGACATGGTGATGGTCAAACCGGCCATGAGCTACCTCGACATCCTTGCCGACGTCGCAGCGCTGTCACCCGTACCGGTTGGTGCGTACCAGATCTCGGGGGAGTACGCCATGATCGAAGCCGCCGCAGCCAACGGTTGGATCGACCGGCGTCGGGCCATCGAAGAATCAGTTCTCGGCATCAAACGAGCCGGGGCGAACATCATCCTGACCTATTGGGCCGCCGAACTTGCCGGCTGGCTGAAGGAGTAACACCGATGACCGTTTCAGAAGACCTTTTCGCCCGCGCACAGACGCTGATGCCGGGCGGTGTGAACTCACCGGTCCGGGCGTTTGGCTCGGTGGGCGGCACCCCCCGCTTCCTCGTATCGGCCAATGGCCCCCATGTCACGGACGCCGACGGCCGGGAGTATGTTGACCTGGTCTGCTCCTGGGGGCCGGCCCTGCTGGGCCACGGCCACCCGGCGGTGCTCGATGCTGTGCACAGCGCGGCCGACAAGGGGCTGTCCTTCGGGGCGTCGACCCCCGCCGAAGCCGATCTGGCCCAGCTGGTCCAGGACAGGGTGCCCGCCGTTGAACGGCTCCGGATGGTATCCACCGGGACCGAAGCGACCATGACCGCCGTCCGGCTGGCCCGGGGTTTCACTGGCCGCAACCTGATCGTGAAGTTCGCCGGGTGCTACCACGGGCACCTTGATTCCCTGCTGGCCGCCGCAGGCTCGGGGGTGGCCACGCTGGCCCTCCCAGGCTCCGCCGGGGTCACCGCTGCAACAGCCGCTGAAACACTGGTTCTGCCCTACAACGACCTCGCCGCCGTGGAAGCGGCGTTCTCCGATCACGGCGATGCCATTGCCGCGGTCATCACCGAGGCGGCACCTGCCAACATGGGGGTGGTTGCGCCCGGCCCCGGGTTCAACGCCGGACTGGCCAGGATTACCGCCGCCCACGGAGCGCTGCTCATTGTCGACGAGGTCCTCACCGGCTTCCGGGTGGGCCCCGGGGGGTACTGGGGCCTCACCGGCGGAGCGGCAGGCGCCGAGGAGGCCTGGACGCCGGACCTGCTGACGTTTGGGAAGGTGATCGGCGGCGGACTGCCCGCTGCGGCTCTCGGCGGACGCGAGGATGTCATGAACCATCTCGCTCCGTTGGGCCCCGTCTACCAGGCAGGGACTTTGTCCGGTAACCCGTTGGCGATGGCCGCGGGAGTGGCGCAGCTGACCCACGCAACGGCAGACGTCTACCGGCACATCGACGCCACCTCACTGGCACTGTCAGGTGCGTTGTCCACCGAACTGGACCGCGCCGGCGTCGACCATTCGATCCAGCGGGCAGGGAACCTGTTCAGCGTGGCGTTTGGGACGTCGTTGACAGGGGTCAGCAATTACGCTGACGCGCTGGCACAGGAGTCCTACCGCTACGCGCCGTTCTTCCACTCCATGCTGGATTCCGGGGTGTACCTGCCGCCGTCGGTCTTTGAGGCGTGGTTCCTGTCCTCTGCCCACGACGACACGGCCATGAACCGGATCTACGACGCCCTGCCGGCAGCTGCTGCGGCCGCCGCCACCGCCACCACCACCACCACCACGCCGTCCACCTGAGGCCCGACGCACAAGAACCCCGCACCGAAACGATGTCCGTTCCGGTGCGGGGTTCTTTCGTGGTGCAGCGTGCGACGCGGCTGCGCTAGGAGGCGGGGGCTACATCTCCGCTGGGCCACTGGTCCTCAATGTAGGCGGCCACCTCGGGGGAGTGCAGCAGCTCCTCGAGCTTGTCGATCCGGGCGTCGCCGTCGGAGGCGGTGTTCCAGGCCAGGAAATTCGCGTACGGGTTGCCGTCCAGGGTCTCCACGACCAGGGCATCAGTGGTGCTGAGGCCCGCGTCGAGGATGTAGTTGCCGTTGATGATGGCCAGGTCAACGCTCGGATCCTGCAGGTCGTTGAGGAGCAGCTCTGGCTGGTTCTCGATGAATTCAAGTCCCATCGGGTTCTGCTCCGGGGACAGGGCTAGCACTGATGCGTCGTCGGCAATGTCCTCAAGAAGCCCGGAATCCTGCAGCAGGGTCAGCGCGCGGGCCTGGTTGGAGGGGTCATTGGTGATCGCGATGCGGCCGCCCTCAGGGATGTCGGAGACGTCCTGGTGCTGCTCGGAGAAGGCTGCATAGGGTTCAATGTGGACGCCCTCGCCGTGGGTGAACTCGTAGCCCTGGCCTTCGACCTGGCTCTCGAAGTACGGAAGGTGCTGGAAGTAGTTGGCGTCCAGGTCACCGTCGCTGAGGGCAATGTTGGGGGTGGTGTAGTCATCGAACTCGGTAATTTCCAGGTCGAGCCCGGCCTGTTCGGCAAGGTTCTCATCGATGAACTCGAGGATCCTCGCGTGCGGCTGGGGGCTCGCTCCGACAGTGATGGTCTCCGGGTTTGCCGGATCCAGTGAGGAGACGACGGCGGGGGCGGTGGAACCGCCGCAGGCGCTCAGGGCCAGGGAAGCAGCGACACCGGTCGCGGCGAGGGTAAGTAGCTTGCGCAACAGAACAGGTTTCCTTTCGGGAGGGTGCAAAAATGTGATCCGGCTGGTGGCCGCCGTGCGGGGGCGGCTAGCTGCCAACCACCTGGGGAGTGGTGCGGCGGCGGAGCCCACGGCCCCGCCCGGCGGTAGCAGCCGACCGGTGGTCCACCCGGCGGGCGGCCCAGTCGCCAGCGAGCTGGATCGCCTGCACGATGAGCACGATGATGATGATGACCACCACCATGACCGTCGTGTCGAACCGCTGGAGACCGTAGTTGTAGGCGAGCCGGCCCAGCCCGCCGCCCCCGATGATGCCAGCCATGGCGGAGTAGCCCACCAGGGTGACCAGCGTCGTCGTGAAGGCAGCGATCAGGCCGGGGAGTGCTTCACGGAGCAGCACCTTGGTGACCACCTGTAACCGGGTGGAACCCATCACCAGGGCGGCATCAACCTTGCCCGAGCTGACGTCGCGGAGGGAGGTTTCCACCAGTCGGGCGAAGAACGGGATCGCACCGATGCTCAGGGATACCGAGGCGGCAACCGGCCCGATCGAGGTGCCGGTCAGGAGCCGGGCCAGGGGAATCAGGGACACCATCAGGATGGCGAACGGGATGGATCGGGTGATGTTGACGACGACGCCGCTGATCACCTTGTTGGTCACCGGCATCGGGCGCAGCCCGTCCGGGGCGCTGGTGGAGAGGAACACTCCCAGCGGCAAACCGATCAGCAGGGTGAAGAGGCCCGAGATGCCAACCATCTGCAGGGTCGCGGCAAACTCTTCGGGTAACGCGCGGGTGATGCCGGGGTTGGTGAACAGCTGGTCCAGGAAATCCATCACGCCACCTTCGCCGCTACGCCGCGGGACTGCAGGTACTGCAGCATGTCATCAACCGGTGCCAGTTCCCCGACCTCGATGCGCAGCCGTCCAAACCGGCTATCCGCAAGGTGCTCGACGCTGCCGGCGAGGACGTTGATGCTCAGATCGAAGCGGCGTCCCAGATCGGAGAGGACCGGGCCGGAGGCGACGTCCCCCGCGAGCAGCAGCTCGAGGGCCGGCAGTGGCCCGGGGATGTGGGCGGGCAGCGGCAGCAACGCCTGGGACAGCTTGCCGTCCAACCTGGCGGCGACGTCCTCCAGCCGGCCGTGTTCGACCACCCTGCCGTCCTCCAGTAGTGACACCGAATCGCAGATCCGCTTCACCACGTTCATCTCGTGGGTGATGATCAGCACGGTCAGCCCCAGCGTGTCGGTGAGATTGTGGATCAGGTCCAGAATGTCGTCGGTGGTGGTGGGATCCAGTGCCGACGTCGGTTCATCACAGAGCAGCACATCGGGATCCGAGGCCAGGGCGCGGGCAATACCGACCCGCTGCTTCTGGCCGCCCGAGAGCTGGGAGGGATACGCATCAGCGAACCCGGCCAGGCCCACCAGGTCGAGGAGCCGTGCCACAGTCGTCGTGATGTCCGCCTTGGCTGTCTTCACCAGCTCCAGCGGGTGGGCGACATTCTGCGCGGCCGTCCGGGAATCCATCAGGTTGGCGTGCTGGAACACCATGCCGATCCGTCGGCGTGCCGTCCGAATCTCCGAATCCTTGACAGCCGTGAGCTCCCGACCATCGATGGTGACTGATCCCGAACTGGGGCGATCGAGCAGCGTCAGGCAGCGGACAAGCGTGGACTTTCCCGCTCCGGAGTGGCCGATGATGCCATGGATCGACCCGCGGGGGACCGTCAGGCTCACGCCATCCAGTGCAGTGATGGTGCGGGCGCCCTGTCGATAGGTTTTGCGCAGGTCGGAAACGGTGATCATGGTCCCTCACGGTTGCTGGAGCCGGCCGGATGGTTCAACGCATCACGGCTCGGGCGCACTGGCCTACGCCCAAGCCATCTTCACACGCATGAAAGAAGTGACTGAACTTTAGTGCTGAGCATCACGCCGTGGGTGTCACGGGGACGTTCTCGGCCAGTAAATCGAAGAATCTGCGACCTGCCCCGCCTGGAGGGCTTATCAGGACGCGATGGCGGGCCAGCGCCCTTCCACGACTGCCGCCGGGTCCTCACGGCGCAGGTATTCCTGGAAACTTTCCGCTTGCCGTGCCGCCCACACCACCTGCGATGCGTGCAGCACCCCCGCCGGATGCTGCAGGTGCGGAAACCGTTCGGCGAGAACTGCAGCAACCTGCAGGGTGGCCAGCACATCGGCGGCTGAGGTGTGGGCGTTGTTGAACACGACGTCGTAGTGCTCGCACATGGCAGTCAGGGTCCGTTTGCCGCGCCGAAAGCGGTCTGCCTGTTTGTCCATAATGTACGGATCAAGGACGGGGAACGGGTGAGGCACCGGCACCGAGTGCCGTGCACCTTCGCTGGCCAGCACGGTGAAGTCGTAGCGCGCGTTGAACGCGAGGACAGGAATCCCCGCTGCGAACAGCCGGCCGAGGACGGCGGCCAGCTCGCGCACCACTCGGTCCACGGGCTGTCCCTCACGGCGGGCCTGTTCAGTACTGACACCGTGGATTGCTGCGGCCTCGGCGGGGATGTCGATTCCCGGGTCGGCAATCCACTCGTGCTGCTCGAGGACAGTGCCATCGGCGTCGACAAGGAGGACTGATGCGGTCACGATCCGGGCCTCCAACGGGTCCCGGCCGGTGGTCTCAAGGTCGAAGGCTGCACGGGGGTGATGATGCCAACTGTCCATGACATCGACGCTATCCGGTGGCTCCGACATTTCGCGGGAGGTCGGTCCGGCTAGGCTGGAATTCATGCGGGAAGATTTCGCCGAGGCGGTTTATGAGGTGGCGGGGCTGATCCCCAGCGGTCTGGTCCTGTCCTACGGGGACATTGCCGAAATCCTCGAATGGTCGGGGCCGCGCCAGGTTGGGGCGGCCATGTCCCTCGCCGGCGACAGAACACCCTGGTGGCGGGTGGTGCGCGCCAGCGGACTGCCACCGGCGGGTCTCAGCGTCCGGGCAGCCCCCTTCTACGATGCTGAGGAAACACCCCGGCGGACCACCGGTCACACCCCGAATGGCACCTTTCCGGAAGACGGGTACACGATCGATATGGGTGCGGCGCGCTGGAATCCTACGGCGGCGCAACGGGTGGCCCTCGACGGGATTCGTTCGCGGCTGGCCGGGGTTTCGTGGCTCCCGGGCACAATGTCAGAGCCCCATGATGGTCTTGAGGCATGAGTCTGAAACCACGCTTGGTCACTGCAGCTGAACCTGAGGGCGGGCGGCCCGTTCCCTCCGCACCGAAGCTCAGCCCTGGGCAGCGGACCGTGGTGGAGCTGGGGGCGGGCAGCGGACCGGTCCTGATCCTGGGCGGCCCCGGAACCGGGAAGTCCACTGTGTTGATTGAGGCGGCGGTGCGGCGCATCAACCACGAAGGCCTCGACCCGTCAAATGTCCTGGTACTGGCGCCATCACGGCTTGGCGCGGCCCGGCTCCGCGACGCCCTGACCACCCGGCTGAACCGAAGCCTCAGCGCAGCGCCGGCACGGACCTGGGCGTCCTATGCGTTCGACCTGATCCGCAGGGCACGGATCGAGGGGCGGATGCCCGAGCTGGTCCGCAGTCCCCGTCTGCTCTCCGGCGCGGAACAGGACCTGATCATCAAGGAACTCCTGGACGGGCATCACCGGCCCGGCGCTACGCCGCTTGGTTGGCCCGAGGGGTTGGGGCTTGCCCTGGGAACCCGCGGTTTCCGTCAGGAAGTGCGGGAGCTTTTCGACCGGGTCAGCGAGTACGGAATGCACCCCACCGAGCTGGCTGAGCTGGGGAGGCGCTTCGACCGTCCTGACTGGACCGCTGGAGCACAGCTATACCAGGAGTACCGCGATGTGCTGGATCTGCGGATGCCCGAGGCCTTCGACCCTGCCGGGGTCCTGACCGCCGCGCGGCACCTCCTGGAGTTCGATGAAGAGTTTCTGGCTCAGGAGCGGTCCCGTCTGCAGCTGATCCTGGTGGATGACTATCAGGAATCCAATGCGGCAGTCCACGCGCTACTGACCCTGTTGGGCAGGGACCGGGACGTCCTGGTGGCGTCCTGCCCGGACACCGTGGTTCACGGGTTCCGGGGCGCCCGGCCGGAGCTCACGGGCAGGCTGGAGCGGGAGCTCGCGGTCACCACGGAGTTGCTGACCGTCGCCCTCACCACGTCCTACCGCCTATCCGGTCCCCTGGCCGATGCCTGGCAGAACGTGGCAGCGCGGATTTCTGTGGTGGGGCTAGCCCCCGTCTACCGGGCCCTTGAGCCGCCGGAGCACAACCCGGATCCCGCCCCGCCGGCGGGCGTCGTCACAGCGCACCTGGTGGACTCGTCATTCCACGAGTTGCGCTACGTGGCCCAGCGGATCCTCGAAGCGCAGCTTTTCGGCGGGCGCAGCCTTGCCGATGTCGCGGTGATCGTTCGGACCGGCGCCCAGGTGGCTGAGTTGCAGCGCTACCTGACGGGACAGGGCATCGCCGTCAATGTTCCGGTGGCCGAACGTGCCATCCGTGATGAACCGGCCGTGAAGCCGCTGCTCGACCTGTTCGGCGTCGTCCTGGGCCAGGTCACCCTGGACGCCGGGCTGGCCGTGTCGCTGCTGTCGTCGAGGATGGGGGGCGCGGGAACGCTGGAGCTCCGCCGTCTGCGGCAGAGCCTCCGGCAGACTGAACTGGCCGCCGGGCGCGGGCGCACCAGCGACGAACTGTTGGTGGAGGCTCTCACCGACCCGTCCCTGACCGGGACGGGAATGCAGGGCGGCAGCGCGGCACGCCGGATAGCCCGGATGATCTCGGCAGGAGCAGTGGCAGTGACCGCACCAGGGGCCAACCCCGAGACGGTGTTGTGGGCGCTTTGGGAGGCGTCTGGGTGGTCGGCCAAATGGGCCGACTCGGCCGTCGCCGGGGGCGCTTCGTCGGTGCGGGCCGACCGGGATCTTGATGCGGTGGTCGCCCTGTTCCAGACTGCGGAGAGGTTTGTCGACCAGGTCCCGGGGGCACCGCCCGCCCGGTTCCTGGAATACCTGACCAGTCAGGAACTGCCCATGGATACCCTGGCGCCTCGGGCCCAGCACCAGGAGTCGGTGGCCCTGATGACCCCGGCCAGTGCCTCCGGCCGCCAATGGCCGGTGGTCATTGTGGCGGGGATCCAGGAAGGGATCTGGCCCAACCTGCGTCTCCGTGGGGAGCTCCTGGGGTCAAGCGAGCTCACCGCCCTCATGGACCACGGTGCAGACTTCCGTCGCCATCGTGACCCGCTGATCCTGATGCAGGACATCCGCTTCGATGAACTGAGGAGTTTCTCGGTCGCAGTGTCACGGGCGGGCGAGGAACTCATTTGCTGCGCCGTCGCATCGGATGAGGCTCAGCCATCACCCTTCCTCGATCTGGTGGACCCCTTGCCGCCGGGTCAGCTGGAACGCGTCCGGACCGAGGTGCAGCGGCCCCTGACACTCCGGGCGTTGGTGGCTGAGCTCAGGAAATACGCCCAGCAGGCAGCCACGTTCCCCGAACTGTCCCGCGAGGCGACCCGGCACCTCGGCACCATGGCCAATCACACGCCCGAGGTGCCGGGCGCTCACCCACAGGGCTGGTGGGGCCTTCAGGAGCTCTCCTCCAGCGAGGCAGTGGTGCCTCTGGAGGAGCCCATTCCGGTATCACCGTCGAAGGTTGATGCGGTCCTGAAGTCACCGCTGAACTGGTTTGTGTCAGCGGTGGGTGGTGAACCCACGACGGACTTTGCCCGCTCCCTGGGGACGCTCGTGCATGGCATTGCCCAGGACTTTCCCGACGCCACGGGAAGCCAGTATGTGGAGGAGCTGCAACGGCGCTGGCCCTCGTTGGGGATGAAGGAGAATTGGGAAGGTCTGATTGATTTCCAGCGTGCCGAGCTGATGGTCCGAAAACTGGCAGGGTACGTGATTTCCATGCGGCAGGAGGGACGGTCGCTGGTCGGCACCGAGGTTGATTTCGAGGTGGACCTTGACGTGTCGACGTCTGACGGCCCGCGGGTGGCACGGCTCCGCGGGCAAATCGATCGACTGGAAATTGACGGCGAAGGCCGGCTGGTCATTGTCGACCTCAAAACCGGAAGATCCTCGCCATCCCTGGCAGACCTTGATCAGCATCCGCAACTGGCGTCCTACCAGGTGGCGGTGGCCGAGGGGGCGCTGACCGATGGGCAGCCCGCGGGATCGGGTGGAGCAGCGCTGGTGCAGCTCGGAACCACCCGGAAGGAAGCAGGAGTCCAGCAGCAACCACCCCTGGCCACCGACGACCGGTGGGCGCGGGACATGATTGAGGAGGCGGCCCGTCTGATGTCAGCAGCACAGTTCGACACAGTCCATGATCCGAAGCGCTCCGGGCATGGCGGGTCGGGGTGTCGGCTTCCAGAGATTTGTCCGTTATGCCCAGAGGGCCGGCAGGTGACCGAATGACCACCACGTCAGCATCCGGTACCGCAGAGGCCCTACCGATAGATGGCTCGCCGGCTCCGCGGTTCTCCGCGCGCGAACTCGCCGAACTTCTGCACAGCGACCCGTCGACCCCGGTCCAATACCCCACCGCGGACCAGATCACCATCATTGAGGCTCCGCTGGAGCCGCTTCTCGTGATTGCGGGTGCGGGGTCGGGAAAGACCAAAACCATGGCCGACCGGGTGGTCTGGCTGGTGGCCAACGCGTTGGTCCGGCCGGAGCAGATTCTGGGGGTGACCTTCACCAGGAAGGCCGCCGGGGAACTCTCCAGCCGGATCCGGCAGCAGCTCGCCGGCCTGTACCCGGCCCTGGCGGCCGCTGGACACGGGGCGGAGGCCGGGGACCGGCTGGACCCGAGCATATCCACCTATCACTCCTACGCGAACGCCATTGTGCAGGACTACGGGCTGCGGATCGGCGTCGAACGGGATTCGGTGCTGCTGGGGGCCGCACAGGCGTGGCAGCTTTCCAGCACGGTCGTTGAGGCCTACGAAGGCGAGTGGGAGCATTTCAGTGCGGCGAAGTCCACCCTGGTGAAGGCCGTCCTGACGATGGCGGGGGAGTGTGCTGAACACCTGGTGACCCCGGCAGAAGTTCGGGCGGTCCTCAGGGAGCACCTGTCAGCGGTCAGCGACCTGGAGTACGCTGCCGGGACATCGCGTCGCCCAACGCAGGCCGTGGCCAAGCTGTTGGACAAACTACGGACCCGCGTCACCGTCACGGAACTGGTGGAACACTATGCCGACGCCAAACACGCGCGCCGGCAGCTCGACTTCGGTGATCTTGTTGCGCTCGCAGCACGAATTGTCAGCGATGTCCCCGAAGCGGTGGAACTGGAGCGAAGGAAGTACAGGGTGGTCCTCCTCGACGAATTCCAGGACACCTCTTTCGCCCAGATGGTGCTGTTCTCCAAACTCTTCGGCGATGGCCGGGCAGTCACCGCGGTGGGGGACCCGCACCAATCGATTTACGGGTTCCGGGGAGCATCAGCCGGGCAGCTTGGCACTTTCCGCACCACGTTCCCTCTCACCCTCGCGGAAGGCCTGCGACCCTCGCCGGTCGCCAACCTGTCGATTGCCTGGCGGAACGGCACCAGCATCCTCGCCGCAGCCAACATCGTTGCAGGGGAGCTCAATCGGCCGCCGGGCTGGCTCCGGACCACCGAACTGATCGTTCCACCGCTCGAACCCAAACCCCGGGCCGGGGTCGGCGAGGTCTACCTTGGACGTTTCCTCAGTGAATCGACTGTCAGTAGAGACGGCGTCACCGTTCCGGGTGAGGCAGCGATCCTGGCGGATCAGGTGGAGCAGCATCGGCGGCGGGGTTTCGAGCGTGGCGCGGACGGCAGGCGGCTCAAACCGACTGTGGCAGTGCTGTGCCGCGGGAGGCGACAGTTTGAACCCATCCGCAGGGAACTTGAGCAGCGGGGCATCCCAGTGCAGATCGTGGGTCTCGGCGGCCTGCTCAGAACCCCCGAAATTGTCGAACTGCTTGCTGTCCTGAGAGTGCTCGGCGACCCTGACCGGTCCGATTCCCTGTTGCGGCTGCTCGCGGGCGCCCGGTGGCGGATCGGCCCGGCGGACATCATGGCGCTGGGTGACTGGTCGCGGCACCTGGCCCAACGCAGGGCGTGGCTGGCATCCGGCGGCGGGACCGGACCGGGGCGGGAAGCGTGGCCGGATTCCGGGTCAGCGTCATCCCCAGGCCACGCGTCGGAGACCGATCCGGCCGCACCGGCGGCGCCGGCTGCGATCCTGCCTGACACGGTAGAGTCGGGCAGCCTGGTCGAGGCAGTCGACCAGCTGCCGCCGGGGGACTGGGTGTCCAGGAGCGGCCGTGGCCTGAGCGATGAAGGGCGGACCCGGTTGACGAGGCTCCGGGATGAGCTGCGGGTGCTCAGGGATTTCGTCGGCGATGACCTCACCACGCTGATCAACGAGGTGGAGCGCAGGATCCTGCTTGACATTGAGGTGGCGGCCAAACCAAAGGTGGGCATCCATGAGGCGAGGCGGAACCTTGACGCGTTTGTGGATGCCGTAGCCGGGTTCAGTTCCACAGCCGAGCGGGTGGACCTTGCAGCGTTCCTGGCGTGGCTCGAGGCAGCTGACGCCGAAGAGGACGGGCTCCCGGTGACCGCGCTGGAAACCAACCGCGACGCTGTCCAGCTCCTGACCGTGCATGCGGCGAAAGGGCTGGAGTGGGACATTGTCGCGGTCCCCGGACTCAACGAAGGAGCCTTCCCCAGCGGGTCCGACTCCCGGTGGAGCAGCGGCGACTCGGCGATCCCCTGGAACCTGCGCGGAGATGCCGGCGAGCTTCCCCAATGGGACTGGGAGCAGCCGGATCAGGTTTCCTGGATTGCCAGCGAGAAGACCTTTACCTCGGAGGCCCGCTATCACGCTGAGCGGGAGGAGCGCCGTCTTGCCTACGTCGCGTTCACCCGGGCCAAACATGTACTGGTGTGCACATCATCGGCCTGGGGCGGTGGGCGAACAAAGCCGACACGGGCGTCAACCTACCTGACCGAGCTGAGGACGCTCGCTGAGCAGCACCAACCGGGCTACACCGTCCTGCAGTGGCTACCGGAGGAGCACGAGGGGGACACCAACCCGGCCAACGCCGTCGAGGCCCGCGCTGCCTGGCCGGTTGACCCGTTGCACGCCCGCCGTCCGGGTATCGAGGCGGCCGCGGCAGCAGTCCTCACCGCAGCGGCGAATGTCGACACCGGGCCCGACGCCCCGCAACCCGATGCGGCAGCCGCCCAGGGCGGACGGTGGGATGAGGAAACCCGGCTCGCGCTGGCACGGCATGCCCGGCGCGCTGGGAACCCGGAGGTGGAGCTTCCTGCCCACATCTCGGCATCCCTCCTCGTTGAGCTCTCCGACGATCCCGACGGCGTGGCCCGCCAGCTCCGCCGGCCGGTGCCGCGGCGCCCCGGCATGGCGGCACGTCGTGGCACCGCCTTCCACTCGTGGATCGAGGAATACTACGGCACCAGCGGGATGCTTGATCTGGGCGAAAGCCCGGGGGCAGACTCCCATATCGACGAAGCCCTTGATCTCGAGAGCATGATTGAGACGTTCAAGGGGTCGGTCTGGGCTCACCGTGTTCCAGTGGAGTTGGAGGTACCCATCGAAACGAGGGTGGGCCCACTGGTGGTCCGCGGGCGCATCGATGCCGTCTTCACAGATGGCGACGGCAGGTGGGAACTGGTCGACTGGAAAACCGGTACCCCGCCGTCGCGCGACAAGCTCGCTGTGCGGTCTGTTCAGCTGGCCGTCTACCGGCTGGCCTGGGCCCGGCTGAAGGACGTTCCACTGGACTCAGTACAGGCCGCGTTCTACTACGCCAGCACCGACACAGTGATCCGGCCGCACAATCTGGCTACCGAAGCCGGACTGGAGGAGATCATCAGAAGGGCGACCGCTTCAGCGAGGGACTGATCGGGACAGCTGATCGAACCAACTGGCCAGCCAATGGTCAGCTGGACTTGATGATGGGCAGCGAGGAGGTCTCGGTATCGTCGTCGGGAACCGGTGACACCGAGAACCGCTGCGACGAAGCTCCGGACGTCCTGCCGTCCCCGGCCTTCGTCCCCTGATCCGCTGGTTGATCGACGGCGTTGTCAGCAGGAGCGCCGTCGTCAACGCTTACATCACCGTGGTCGTCTGTGCTCACATCACCGTCGTCGGCGCTTTCGTCGACGCTGTGAGTGACGAACTCAGCGGATTCCGCAGACTCTTCGGATTCGACGGCCGACTCTTCGGATTCCGCGGGTGCTGGGCCCCGGTCGGCGTGGTGCGCGTCGTCGTCAGCATCGGCGTGGGCGGCCCGGTACTCGGCCAGGGCTGCTTCCTCGGTCTGGAGATCCCGGTCCAGGGACGTCATCATGTCCTCGGCTTCGGCGATCATTTCGGCGTTGCCCAGTGCCACCCCCCGCACCAGCCACTGTGCCAGGGCGAATTCGGCGGCCAGGGCTGCGCGGCGCATGAGGTGCGGGTCTGCGGCGTCCGTGCGCGCCTGAACATAGGCCTGGTGCACGTCCTCGGCAAACCGCGGGCTGGAGGCGGCCAGCAGCCAGGCGAAGTCGTCGGCAGGGTCACCCACGCGCAGGTCGGTCCAGCCAGTCACGGCGGTGACCCGTCCAGCCGCAACCAGCAGGTTGTCTTCGTGGAGGTCTCCGTGGACCACCGTCGGATGGAACCGCCAGAGGGTGACATCCTCGAGCGCATGCTCCCATCGCCGCAGGAGGTGCGCAGGGATCCGGCCTGTAATGGCCGCCTGGTCCAGTTCGTTCAGTTTGCGCTGCCTGAACTCGTTTGCTTCATAGCTCGGCAGGTCGGCGTTGTGGACCAAAAGTGGTGGTAATTCATGGATGGCGGCAAGCATCCTGCCCAGTTCTGTTGCCAGCCGGCCGCCGCCGGAGGCGAGGTCATCCAGTTCACGGGGGGAACCTTCAAGGTGGGCGTACACAAAAGTACACAGTTCGCCCTGTCGGAGCGTCCCGGCGATGTGGGGCACGAGGAAGGGCAATTCCGCCCTGATCGCCGGAGTGAACGCCTTCAGGGCCTGCAGCTCGGTCTCAAGCCTCATCGACGCGTCGGGGTGCCGGGGGGACCGCACGCGCCACTGCTTCCCCGAATCATCGACCAGGAGCGCCGATTCAAAGTCAGCGGCATCATCAGGGACGCCCGCCACCCCCGTAGGGGTAAGCCCGGGTACGGCGGCGCTGGCAATCGCGGCGAGTTCCATGGGAGTCCGTTTCACATCCTCAACGGTAGGGCTGTCCTTCCCGGAATGGGCTGTTGCCGGTCGGCGAGTCGTCAGAAGCTGCCCGCATGCCCCTCGAACGCCGGGTACTGAAATGTGTTTTGGGGGAGGGAGAACGTACCGTAGAACCATGAGTGAAACCCTCCGGATCCCCGCCCTTCAGTCGTTCGGATCGCTGCCCATGGCGCGGGTGGCGCTGGACCGGGGAGGAGCCCTGCGCTCCAACCCAGAGCTTCTGGATGAGCTGTGGGAGGCACCCGCCACCCATGTGATGTTCATCGCCCACGGGCGGTCACCGGTCATCGACGGGTCCCTGCTGCTGGTGGAGGCGGCTACGGTCGATCGCCCTGCAGCACCCATCTACCTGGGGCAGACGCTCGCCGACGATCCTGACCATGGCGGCGTTCCCGCCGGGAGTCACATTTTCCTTGCCATCCTGGAGACGGTCGACACGGCCAGCTACCCGGAGGGGGTCTGGCTGGGGCTCCGCGACGCGGCGACAGCTCTGTCGGGCCGGGACGCCGGCATTTTCGTCCAGGCCGCGGCCGTCGCCAACTGGCACGACAAGCACACGCATTGCCCCCGCTGCGGCACACTGACCGAGGTGGTGGAGGGGGGTTGGGTGCGCAGATGCCCGGCCGACGGATCCGACCACTACCCCAGGACCGACCCCGCCATCATCGTCGCTGTGGTCGACGACGACGACCGGCTCCTTCTGGGATCCGCTGCCGCGTGGCCCGAGGGCCGGTTCTCCACCCTCGCCGGTTTCGTTGAACCCGGCGAGTCGCTGGAAGCAGCGGTCATCCGTGAGGTCGCCGAGGAATCGGGAATCGTCGTCCACTCACCGCAGTACCTCGGATCGCAGCCGTGGCCTTTCCCGGCGTCCCTGATGCTCGGGTTCATCGCCACAGCGGTGAACACCAACCAGGTGCCCGACGGCGTGGAAATCATGGACGTCAGGTGGTTCACCCGGGCTGAGCTCGCGGTCGCGGTGCGGGACGGCGACATAACGGTCCCTACGGGGGCTTCGGTGTCCAGGGCCCTGATTGAGCACTGGTACGGCGGACCACTCGATAAGGCTCCCGCGGAGGGCCGGGCCTAGGCATGGAAACTACTCTCGAAGAGAGGATCCTGGCAGGCCTCGACGATGAACAGCGCACCGTCGCCTCAACCCTGTCCGGGCCTTTGTGCGTGCTGGCCGGCGCCGGAACCGGCAAAACCAGGGCCATCACTCATCGGATCGCCTACGGTGTGCATACGGGTGTGTACAAACCACAGCAGGTGCTTGCCGTGACGTTCACTGCCCGCGCCGCCGCCGAGATGCGCACCCGGCTTCGTGACCTGTCGGCGCAGGGTGTGCAGGCGCGCACCTTCCACGCGGCAGCGCTACGCCAGTTGCAGTACTTCTGGCCGCAAGCCGTGGGCGGGCCACTGCCGGCTCTTGTGGATCACAAAGCCCAGCTCATCGCTGAGGCTTCCCGGCGGCTGCGCCTGTCGACTGACCGGGCGGCCATCAGGGATGTCGCCGCCGAGATTGAATGGGCCAAGGTGTCGATGCTGACCCCCGAGGGGTACACGGCTGCCGCGGCGGGCCGGGTCGAACCAGCCGGAATGGATCTCACCACAGTGGCCCGCATCTTCGCCGGCTACGAGGATTTGAAGCTTGACCGCAACGTCATCGACTTCGAGGACGTCCTGCTGATCACCGTGGGGATCCTGCAGGAAGACGAAAAAGTCGCTGCGACGGTGCGGGCCCAGTACCGCCACTTCGTGGTCGATGAGTATCAGGATGTGTCACCGCTGCAGCAGCGGTTGCTGGACCTGTGGCTGGGGGATCGGAACGAGCTGTGCGTCGTGGGTGATGCCAGCCAGACCATCTATTCGTTTACCGGGGCCACGTCCCGGCATCTGCTGGACTTCACCGGGCGCTACGAGGGCGCCCAGGTGGTCCGCCTGGTCCGGGACTACCGGTCAACGCCGCAGGTGGTCCGGCTCGCCAATAACCTGCTCGCCGCCCGGACCGCGGAGACCGGCCGTCACCCTGGCTCGACCAGCTGGTCCACCCCGCTGGAACTGATTGCGCAGCGCCCCACCGGCCCGGAACCGTCATTCACTGAGTGCAGCGATGATGAAGCCGAGGCGGCTGAGGCGGCACGACGGATCACCCAGTTACTGGACAACGGGGTACTGGCCAGCGAGATCGCCATCCTCTACCGCACCAACGGGCAGTCGGCGGCCTATGAGCAGGCCCTGGCCACTGCGGGAATCGGGTACCAGCTCCGCGGCGGTGAACGGTTCTTCACCCGGCGAGAGGTGAGGGATGCCCTGCTCCAACTGCGCGCCGGGGCGCGGACCGCCGGATCCGACGATGTCCCCCAGCTGGTGCGGGACATTCTGGCAAGTCTCGGGTACACGTCGGTAGCACCCGCCAGTTCAGGTGCCGTGCGGGAAAAGTGGGAGTCCCTCGCCGCTTTGGTGGCGCTGGCCGATGAGTTGAGCGCTTCCCGCGCAGCCGACGGGTTCACCCTGCAGGACTTCGTGGCAGAACTGGAGGAACGGGCCACAGCCCAGCACGCGCCGACGGTGCAGGGCGTCACTCTTGCCTCACTCCACGCAGCCAAGGGGCTCGAGTGGGATGCAGTATTCCTCGTGGGGCTCAGCGAAGGCCTGATGCCCATCTCGTTCGCCGATACCCCTGAGGCAGTGGATGAGGAACGCCGGCTCCTCTATGTCGGCATCACCCGGGCGCGGGAGCATCTGGCGCTGTCGTGGTCCACGGCGCGCACCCCCGGGGGACGGGCCAGCCGCAAGCCGACCCGCTTCCTCGACGGTCTGCGCCCGGCGGCCGACGGCGACCAGGCGTTCAGAACCCCGAGGGCCAGGCCAAGCCGTAAAGTGTCGGCGCCGTCTACCTGCCGGGTCTGCGGGAAGGTATTGGGTTCCGGGTCTGAACGCAAGATCGGGCGCTGCACCGACTGCCCGGCGACGTATCAGGAAGCTACCTTCGAGGCGTTACGGGCGTGGCGGTTGGAGCAGGCCCGCGAGAATGACGTCCCGGCGTTCGTCGTGTTCACCGACGCCACCCTGGTTGCGATCGCCGAGGCGCGTCCCACCAGCATCGAGAAACTGGGCGGTCTGGCGGGCATCGGTCCGTCGAAGCTTGAGAAGTACGGCGAATCAGTCCTGGCGATCATCGCTGACAGTGAATAGCTGAAGGGAACCCCGCAATGATCGAGCCCACCGGGAGGGACCAGGCACCCAATACCCCCACGCTGCTCGGCGCCAACCCGCCAGTTGAGGTCAGGCGTTCCGCAAGACGTCGTCGGACCGTTAGCGCTGACCTGCGCGACGGCGTCGTCGTCGTTTCCATTCCGGCCCACTTCACCGCAGCCCAGGAGCGGGACTGGGTCCACCGGATGGTGACCAAACTCCAATCGAAATACCAGCAGCCCGCCCGCTCCGGGAACGGTCCGGGAGACGCCGCACCGGAAAACGGGCTCCTGCAGCGGGCTGCCGTCCTGTCCCGGGAGTATCTGGGTGGACGCGGCCAGCCGATGCGCATCGGCTGGGTCACCAACCAGAACTCCCGCTGGGCGTCGGCCACACCATCGCGCAAGACCATCCGGCTGTCGCACAAGCTTCAGGGCATGCCCGACTGGGTGGTGGACTACGTCATCCTGCACGAGATGGCGCACCTGATCGAGCCATCACACAACCGGGCCTTCTGGCAGCTGTTGGAGTCGTACCCGCACACCGGGACGGCCAAAGCGTTCCTCTCCGGGGTGGCCTTTGCGGCCAACCATGGTCTGGCTGGCCGCTGAGCTGGACGAGGGCCGGCTAGCTGTACTGAGACAGGACAGCTAGCGGCGGCGGCGCTCCGCGCTGAGCCAGTAGTTGCTGAAACCAGCGTCGTTGGGGTCAACGTTGGTGCCGGGAGGAACAATTTCGTCGATCCGGTCCAGGGTTGCCGTGTCCAACTCCAGTGAAGCAGCGTCGAGCTGTGATTCAAGCTGCTCCATGGTGCGCGGCCCGATGATGGCGCTGGTGACCCCTGGATGACGGAGCACGAAAGCCAGTGCCAGGTGGACCAGGGGAACCCCCAGGTCGTCGGCCAGCGCACCCAGCTGGTCAGCCGCCTCAAGTTTGGCTGCGGTTGCCGGGTCAGTCAGATCAAAAGGCTCCTTGTCCGACCCGCGCCGTGTACGAGGGAGATCCTGACCCTTCCGGTATTTGCCGCTCAGCCATCCGCCGGCGAGCGGACTCCAGACCAGTGTGCCCATCGCATGTCGGTGGGTGGTGGGCAGCAGATCCGCCTCGACTCCGCGCGCGAGCAGCGAGTACGGCGGCTGCTCGGTGACGAAGCGGGCCGTATGGTGCTGCCGGGCAGCCCACTGCGCCTCCACCACCTGCGAGGGCTGGAAGGTTGATGACCCGATGTAGCGCACCTTGCCCTGGCGGACCAGGTCATCGAGGGCTCCGAGTGTTTCGTCGATGTCAGTGTGCTCATCCGGGCGGTGCATCTGGTACAGGTCGAGGTAGTCAGTGCCCAGACGACGCAGCGAGTCCTCAACGGCCCGCATGATCCACTGGCGGGATCCACCACGGTAGTTGGGTTGCTGCTTCATCCCGTTGAAGAACTTGGTCGCTATCACCAGGTCCTCACGCCGGCCGTGTTCGGCGATCGCCTTGCCCAGGATCTCCTCCGACTCGCCGTACGCGTAGATGTCGGCGCTGTCGATGAAGTTGATACCCGCGTCGATGGCGCGGCGGATGATCCTGACGGAATCCTGGTGATCCTTGTTGCCCCAGTCGCCGAACATCATGGTGCCCAGGCAGAGACGGCTGACTTCAACCCCGGTCCGGCCGAGCTGGGTGGTGGGCTGGGACGTGCTCGGTTCAGCCATGGGGTTTGCTGCTTCCTGGATCGGTGTCGTCAGTGGGGGTGTCGCCGTCGGACTGGTCGTCCTCCGGCAGTGGGGGAGCGGGTGGCTTATCGGCGTCGGGAACCTCATCGAACCCACCGTCGAGCAACCGCTGCAGCGCCTCATCAACTTCGGACTCCGAGGACTCGGCGAGCTGGCGACGCTTGCTGAACCCCTGGGGATCGTCGAGGTCCTCGGCGGTGGGCAGCAGATCGGGGTGTTCCCACACGGCGTCGCGGCCCGCGACGCCCCGTTCGGCCTCCAGATGGGACCACAGTGCGGCGGCGTCGCGGAGGCGCCGCGGCCGCAGCTCCAGTCCCACCAGGGACGCGAACGCGTGTTCGGCGGGGCCGCCGGTGGCCCGCCGCCGCCGGACCATTTCCCTCAGCGCCGCCGACGACGGCAGGTTGGCGGTGGCAGCAGCGGTCAGTTCGTCGACCCATCCCTCGACGAGGGCGAGTGCTGTTTCCAGCCGGATCAGCGCGGCGTCCTGCTGGGGGGTGCGGCCGGGCATGAACACGCCTTCGGAGAGCGCTGCCTGCAGGGACTCAGGGTTGGAGGGGTCGATGTCGCGCGCCACCTCCTCAATCTTGGACATATCGATGTGGATGCCCCGCGCGTAGCTGTCGACGGCAGCCAGCAGATGACCCGCAAGCCAGGGCACCTGAGTGAACAGCCGCGTGTGGGCTGCTTCCCGCACGGCGAGGAACAGCCTGACCTCCTGCTCCGGGATGTCCAGGCCTTCCCCGAACGCCGTCACGTTGGCGGGGAGCAGTGCCATCTGTCCTTCGGCCAGCGGCAGGCCGATGTCGGTGGAGTTCACCACATCCTTCGACAGGGCACCCACCGCCTGCCCCAGCTGCATGCCGAACATGGCGCCACCGAGATTCTGCAGCATCGACGACGCGCCGCCCATCATGGTCTTCATTTCCTCGGGCAACTGCTCGGTGATGGCATCGGAGAGCGCCTTCGCAATGCTCACCGCCACAGGTTCGGTGAGCAGTTTCCAGGTGTCCATCGTCGCCTCGACCCACTCAGCACGGGACCAGGCGCGGCCCAGTGTATTGCTGGACGGAAAGTCAGTGACCGGGTCGAGCCACAGTTCAGCAAGCCTCAACGCCTCATCAACGTCTCGTCGCTGCTGCGGGGTCACCGAGGGGTCGCCGTCGGCGGCGGCCACCCGGCGGGCGTGCTCATGCGCGAGTTTCCAGTTCACCGGACCCTCGCTCTGGGAAGCGAACATCGCCTGGACCTGCTGCATCATCATTGCCATCGCCTGCGGGTCGGACGGGAGGCCGGCAGCTTTGGCCAGCTCCTGGGGATCCATTCCCTGCGCGCCACCACCCATCAGGCGCGCCAGCATCTCGGACAGGGGGTCCTTGGGGGTGTCGTCGTCGTTCGACGGATCTGACGGGTTGGAGGTCACTGCTACCACCGGTCCTGGAATTGGCTGCTGGGATGGGCTGCTGTCGTCGCACTACGTGGGCTGCGCCGACAGCCGTCACACAACTTATGTTGGCTCTCCCACGGTACCCGCCGTCCAGTGAGGATGTCCTTGACCCGCTGAACCGTTCGCTGAGGGCAAAGCGACAAAGGCGGCCCGGATGGGTGCCTCCGGGGCCCTCAGGAAGTACGCTGGAAAAGCTCAAGGGCGCGTGGCCGGGCGGACGACATGGCATCGCCACGCACCAGCAGCACCTGCGCAGTGTTTGACCAACAGAAGGTTTCCAGTTGACCCAGCCCACGCCCGCCGACTTTTCGACGCCGCCCACCAAGACGAAACGGGATCCCCGCTTCACTGTGATGGTGGTGTCCGGTTTCCTGGCGCTGCTGCTGGGCGCCGCGGCGGTCCTGCTGCCCGCTCCCTACGTGGTCGAGTCCCCGGGGCCCACTTTCAATACGATCGGCGAGATCGACTCCCAGCCGCTCATCGAGGTGGAGGGGAGGGAAACCTTCCCCACGTCTGGCGACCTTGACCTCACCACGGTGTACGTCACGGGTGGGCCGGGGACCCAGCTCGGCATTTTCGAGGTGTTCAGGGCCTGGCTCAATCCAACCGAATCGGTGGTGCCACGCGAGCTGCGGTATCCGCCCGATGTCACGCAGGAAGACATCCAGGAACAAAATGCCGTTGCCATGACCTCCTCGCAGGAATCGGCGATTGCTGCCGCGCTGGCACACCTGGATATCGACTTCGAGGAGGAACTCTCGGTCGCAGGGCTGGTCGACGACGCCGCCGCGGCGGGAATTCTCGAAGAGGGGGACGTCATCACCTCGGTCGACGGGACCGACGTCACCAACATCGGCGTCCTCAGGAGTTCCCTGAATGCCGCAAACGGTGACCCGGTTGATATTGGGCTGGTGCGCGACGGCGGCGAGGTGACCGAAGCGGTGACCCCCAAGGAATCGCCGGGCGGGGATTTCCAGCTCGGGGTGGGGCTGGTCGCCAACTTCACCTTCCCCTTCGACATCACCATCGCCCTGAACAACGTGGGAGGGCCATCGGCGGGGTCCATGTTTGCCCTCGGGATCATCGATCTGCTCACTGAGGGCGAGCTGACCGGTGGAAAACATTTCGCCGGGACCGGAACCATCGACTCGGCGGGCCAGGTGGGACCCATCGGCGGGATCCGGCAGAAACTAGCCGGCGCCCGGGAGTCGGGGGCCGAAGTGTTCCTCGCCCCAGCAGCCAATTGCGGCGAAGTAGTGGGACACGTCCCGGACGGCCTCCAGGTAGTGCGGGTAGAAACTCTCGACGATGCGGTTAAAGCTGTCCAGACGATCGGTGCGGGCGACGATGCTTCCGCCCTCCCCACCTGCGACGCCGGCTAAGCCAGCCACACCGCGTGCACCCCGGCGGACCGCTGGGTCGATTTTGGACACAGTTTGGTGTCGATCTGGCGTCTGAGGGCTCGGACTGGAACGAAATTGGGCTGCCCAGACGTGTTCAGGGCAGAATGGAAATGCATGGAATTGCCGTGCCGTGCTGCCGATTTGGGCGGTGCGTGCCACGGTTTCCGTGATCCAACGGATCCAACGATGAGGTAAATGTGACTTCCGGACCAGACCGGCCGTTCGGCAGCAGGCCGAACCAAACCAATTCCACCAGCGCCAAAAGACGTAGCCCGCTGATCCCGACGTTGGTGGTGCTGGCCGTCCTGGTCATCGCTTTCGTTTACGTCTCACAGGTTTACGCGGATGTCCTCTGGTACAACCAGCTCGGGTTCCTCGAAGTTTTCGTCACCGAAAACGTGTCACGCATCGGCTTGTTCGCCGCAGCATTCCTCATCATGGGAATCAGCGTGTACTTCAGCCTGCGGCTGGCCTACCGTTCCCGCCCTATCTACGCGCCGGACAGTGCAGTCCAGGACAACCTGAACCGCTACCAGGCCCAACTGGAGCCGATCCGCCGTCTGCTGATGCTGGGGATTCCCGTGGTGCTGGCAGCGTTCGCCGGAACCGCCGCGGCCTCCCAGTGGCAGCCCGTGCTGCTGTTCTTCAACCAGGAACCATTCGGCGAGACCGACCCTGAATTTGGCCTCGACATCGCCTTCTACGTCTTCACGATGCCGTTCCTGACCTTCCTGATCGGATTCCTGATCAGCGTGGTCATCATCAGCGCAATCGCCGGAGTACTGACCCACTACCTCTACGGCGGCATCCGCCTGGAGGAAAAGGGACTCTTCACCTCCAAGGCAGCACGCATCCACATCGCTGTCCTCGCGGCGCTGTTCCTGCTGCTCCAGGGTGTGAACTACTGGTTGGACCGGTATGCCACCCTGACCGGCACTGGCGGACGCTGGGATGGAGCACTGTACACCGATGTCAACGCGGTCATCCCCACCAAGGCGATCCTCGCCGCCGCAGCGATCATCGTCGCTGTTCTGTTCATCGTCTCAGCGGTCATCGGGCGCTGGCGGCTCCCCATCATCGGCACCGCCATGCTCATCATCACGGCGATCCTCGCCGGCGGCGTGTACCCCTGGGTGATCCAGCGTTTCCAGGTGGTACCCTCCGAGTTCAGCAGGGAGGAGCCGTTCATTGAACGGAACATCGATCAAACCCGTGCTGCCTACGGGCTGGACGAGGTTGAGGTGAGCCCCTACAACCCCACCGACATTCCCGAGACCGGCGCACTCAACGAGGACGGCGAGACCACCGCCAACATCAGGTTGCTTGACCCGAACCTGGTGAGCGACGCGTTTAGCCAGTTGCAGCAGTTCCGTCAGTACTACCAGTTCCCTGAGACCCTCAACGTCGACCGGTATGAGATCGACGGGGAAATCGAGGACACGGTGATCGCTGTCCGTGAGCTGAACACCGCCGGTGTGCCGGAAGGCTGGATCAACGAGCACGTCCTGTACACGCACGGTTACGGCATCGTCGCCGCCGCCGGCTCCTCGACCGAACCCGATGGTCGTCCGTCCTTCATCCAGTCAGGGATCCCGTCCACGGGCGCCCTCGGTGACGAGAGCACCTACGAACCCCGGATCTACTTCGGCGAATCGTCACCGTTGTACTCGGTGGTGGGAGCCCCCGAGGGAGCCAACTCCATCGAGATCGACCGTCCGCAGAGCGAAGAATCCGATCAGCAGTCGCGCAGCACGTTCCAGGGCAGCGGTGGCCCCGACGTCGGGAACATCTTCAACCGGTTGGTGTACGCGCTGAAGTTCCAGTCCACTGACCTCCTGCTGTCGGATCAGGTCAACAGCGAATCCCAGATCTTCTATGACCGGGATCCGGTGGATCGGGTGGAGAAGGTTGCCCCGTACCTGACCCTTGATGGGAACAGCTACCCGGCGATTGTCGACGGGCGGGTCAAGTGGATCATCGACGGCTACACGACCACCTCCGACTACCCCTACTCGACGCAGCAGGAACTGGCGTCAGCAACCCAGGATTCCCTGACCGCCGAGGGTCTTGCCACACCGCTTCCCGCGGAGCAGGTCAACTACATCCGCAATGCCGTCAAGGCAACCGTTGACGCCTATGACGGTTCGGTCGACCTGTACGCCTGGGATGAGGAAGACCCGATCCTCAAGGCCTGGCAGAACATCTACCCGACGTCGCTGCAGCCATTCAGTGAGATGTCAGCTGACCTGATGTCGCATGTCCGTTACCCGGAAGATCTCTTCAAGGTGCAGCGTGAACTGCTCGCCCGGTACCACGTCACCGAGACCGAGCCGTTCTACAGCAACAACGAGGCCTGGAGCGTTCCCAACGATCCGACGCTCGAGGGCGACGACATCAGCGTTCCGCAGCCTCCGTACTACCTGTCACTGCAGATGCCCGACCAGGAGGGTGCCAGCTTCTCGCTGACCACTCCGTTCATCCCGTTCGTCCCTGCGGGCCAGGAAGCGCGAAACGTTCTCTATGGCTTCCTTGCCGCCGACGGCGACGCCGGTACCGGCGAGGCTGGCGTCAAGGCTGATACCTACGGCACGCTGAGGCTGCTGGACTCGTCCGGTCAGGACTCGGCGGTCGGACCGGGCCAGGCAGCCAACCTGTTCAACTCGGACACCACCGTTTCGCAGGAACTTAACCTCCTGCGGCAGGGTGCCTCCGAGGTGATCAGCGGTAACCTGCTGACCCTGCCGATTGGCGGCGGCGTCGCCTATGTGCAGCCGGTCTACGTGCAGTCGTCCGGCGACTCTTCCTTCCCGGTCCTCCGGCGCGTGCTGGTGAGCTTTGGTGAGGAGGTCGGTTTCGCGCCGACCCTGGCCGAGGCGCTTGACCAGGTCTTTGGAGGCGACTCGGGAGCGGTCACCGGTGACAGTGACAACGTCGGGGAAACCCCCGTCGATCCCGCTGCGCCGCCCGTCGAGGGGGAGCCCACCGAGGGCGAGCCCACCGAGGCGCCGACTGAGGCGCCCACCGAGCCAGCGACCGGCGGCACCGACGATCCGGCAGCGGACCTCAGGGCAGCCCTTGAGGACGCTAACACGGCAATCCTTGATGGCCAGGAGGCCCTCGCCGACGGCGACTTCGCAGCCTACGGTGAGGCTCAGGACCGCTTGGGCGATGCGCTGGCACGTGCTCTTGACGCCGAGGAACGGCAGTCAGGGGCCGCGCCAGCCGGAGAATAGGGCAGCGAATAGCCGCCCGATTCCCGCCGATTTGCACTATCCACCCCGGGGCCGTAACGTTGAGTCTACGCCGCGGGGTGGAGCAGTTCGGTAGCTCGCTGGGCTCATAACCCAGAGGTCACAGGTTCAAATCCTGTCCCCGCAACGAGAGAAAGATCCTGATCAGTGATTCACTGGTCAGGATCTTTTTTTGTGCCCGGTGCAGCACCCGCCCACACCTATGGGGTGAGTCAACACTTATGACGGGTTTTGCACCGGAAACGTGTCATAAGTGTTGACTCACCCCGGGGGTGTTAGGCCGAGGTGTCGCGCAGATCCTGATAGGCGGAGAGCGCACGTTCACGGGTTTCTGCCAGGTCGACCACTGGGGAGGGGTACCCGTCCGGGGCCTCAGCGTCCTTCCACGGTTCGTGGACGTTACCGGCGCCCCTCAGCTCGGGAACGAAGCGTTTGAGGTAGTTACCCTCCTTGTCGAACTTTTTGCTTTGGGTGACCGGGTTGAAGATTCTGAAATAGGGTGAAGCGTCGGCCCCCGAACCGGCGACCCACTGCCAGTTGGCTGGGTTGCTGGCTGAGTCAGCGTCCACCAGGGTGTCCCAGAACCATTGTTCCCCGACGCGCCAGTCCACCATCAGATTCTTGATGAGGAAAGAGGCGGCCGCCATCCGCACCCGGTTGTGCATCCACCCGGTGTCCCACAGCTGCCGCATCCCCGCATCGACGAGGGGATAGCCGGTGCGGCCGTGCTGCCAGGCTCCCAGCTCGCCCGGTGTCGGTGTCTGCCAGGCGAACCCATCAAAGTCCCGGCGGTAGTTCTCTGTGGCCAGATCGGGGTTGTGATAGAGCAGCTGCCAGCAGAACTCCCGCCAGCCGACCTCCGAACCAAAGACCTGAATGTCCTTGGCGACCGACCCGTTGGTTGCCGACTTCGATGCATGCCAGATCTGGAACGGGCTGATTTCACCGAACCGCAGATGGGGTGACAGCCGGCTGGTGCCCTCCACCCCCGGCAGGTCACGGTTTCCGGCGTACCCGGTAACTGATCCGTCGAGGAACCCGTCAAGGCGTTCCCAGGCACCCGCCTCGCCGGGAGTCCACTGGTCCTGTAGCCCGCCGGACCAGTCGGGGGCGGTCGGCAGTAGCTTCCACGAGCTGAGGTCCTCCGACGGCAGTGTGGGCCCCGTCAGGCGTTCAGGGGCGGGCAGGGGTGCCCGCGGCTCCGGCTGGTCCCGGCAAGCCCGCCAGAAGGGAGTGAACACCTTGTAGGGGCCGCCAGCACCCGTCGTGACCTGCCAGGGTTCGAACAGGAGGTTGGCCTGATAGCTGGTCGCCTCCACCCCGGTGTCGGAGCACCAGGATTTCACCGAGGCGTCGATGGTCCGTTCGGGGAGCGCGTACCTACGGTTCCACACCACCCGCTCCGCCCCGGTTTCCGCAACAAGACCCCGGATGACATCCTCAGCTGGGCCAGAGCGCAGGACGAGTTGCCCGCCGAGCTTCTCGACGGCGCCGGACAGGGCGGTCAGTGAATGATGGAGCCACCACCGGGTTGCGCCACCCAGCGGGCGAATGCCGTCGCTTGCCTCATCGAAAACGAAGCAGATGATGAGGTCTTTGGTATCGGCGTCGAGCGCTGCTGAAAGTGCCGGGTTATCGCTGAGCCGTAGGTCATCGCGGAGCCATACAAGTGTGGGTGCCATGGAGGCCAATCTACACAAAACCGGCGCCACCCGAAGGGGGTGACGCCGGCGTGCGGTCCTGTGATGCGGGTTTGTTACTGGCCCGGCTGGTACTCGTCTGTGTCGTTTCCCTGCCCGATAGCTGACGGGGTCCGGCCGCTGGAGCCACCGGACTTCAAGGCTGCCAGTCGTGCCTCGACCTCGGTCTGTTCGCCCAGGTCCTCAAGGCTTTCGAACTGCGAGTCGAGGCTGGAATTGGCCAGTTCGGCCTGACCCAGCACCCGTGCTTCCTCGCGGCGGATCTTTTCCTCAAACCGACCGACCTCGCTGGTCGGGTCCATGAAGTCGATGCTCTTCACAGCGTCGTGGACCTGCTGCTGGGCCTGGGCAGTCCGGGACCGCGCAATCAGCTCATCACGCTTGCTGGTGAGCTCGTTCAGCTTGCCCTTCATCTGGTTAAGACCGGTCTTCAGCTTCTCAACGATTTCTTCCTGCGAGCCGATGGTGGGCTCAGCGCCGCGGGCCTCGTTCTCGGAAGTCATCTGCCGCTGGATCGCGACCTTGGCCAGGTTGTCGAACTTCTCGGCGTCGACGGTGTCCCCGGCATTGCGGTACTCATCAGCCTTCTTGGACGCGGCGAGTGCCTTGTTGCCCCAGTTGCGGGCGTTGTCCTGATCTTCCTTGTAGTCCTCCTGCAGCATCCGCAGGTTGCCGATGGTCTGTGCGACAGCGCTCTCAGCCTCAGCGATGCTGTTGGTGTAGTCACGGACCATCTGGTCCAGCATCTTCTGTGGATCCTCTGCCTGATCCAGCAGGGAGTTGATGTTGGCCTTGGCCAGCTGGGTGATACGTCCGAAAATTGACTGTTTTACCATGGGGTTGCCTTTCGATTCGCGTATGCTCTTGGTCTGCTCTCACCCGTGGCGGGTGAGAAAGTTGCTGGTGGTGCTGGTGGTGCTGGTGGTGCTGTGGTGCTGTGGTGCTGTGGTCTAGAAGTCGCCGCCGCCGCCCCCGAAGTCGCCGAAACCGCCACCCCCGCCGCCGAAGCCGCCGAAACCGCCGCCGCCGAACGTGTCGCCCCCGCCGCCGCCGAAGCCGCCGCCGTCGCCGCCACCTCCGAAGAGACCGCCGCCACCGCCGCCACCATTGAGGATGCCGCCGAGGAGGATGCCGCCGAGCAGTGCGCCGCCCATACCGCCGCCCTGGTTGCCCCGGCCACCAAACATGCCGCCGCCGCCAAAGCCGCCCATGCCGCCACCGAAGCCGTCAACATCCTGCTGGGCAATCTGTGCCGCCTGCTCGGCAAGAGCAGTTGCCTGCTGGGCGTGGGACAACGCCGCCACCGGGTCATCAGACTGGATCTGCACTGCGTACTCAAGGTTTCGCTCTGCTTCGGCGAGGCGGGTGCGTGCTTCGCTGCCCACACCGCCGCGACGTGCGCGGATGTAGTCGGACGTGCCGGAAATCCTTGACTGGGCAGCCATGATGGCGTGCTGCAGGGCCTCGCGGGCGCGCTGCGTCTGCTCAGTCTGGTTCCTGACGCCGCCAAGGGCGGCATCGAGCTGGGCGTGTGCCGCTTCGGTGCGTTGCAGCAGCGCCACAGGGTCAACCCTGCCACCGGACGATTCAGTCCTGACGGTGGTGAGAGCCGCTTCAGCCGACGCGACCGGGCCGGCGAGGTCCTGGTGCTGACCAGTGGCGAGCATCGCCTGGGCCTGGGCGAGATCCTGGCTGGTGTCGGCTACTGAACGGTCCAGTTCCTCCTTGGCCGCATCCAGTTCAGCGGCCCGCTTGCTGATTGCATCGAGGAGGACTGTGGTCTGGTGGACGCTTTCCTCCGCCGCGCGGACAGCGATCACCGCTGATCCGGTATCCCCGGCGCTCAGGTGCTGTTGGGCCGACTCGGCGGCGCTGTCTACGAATTTCAGCCGCTCGTTGGCTTGCTCGACGTTGTCCCGCACCTGCGAGGTAGCAGAATCGGCGTACTTTTGCTGCAGCTGCACCAACGTCCGCTCCGCGTCGGCCACGCTGGTCTTAACCCCGTTGGCTGAAGCCTGAGCCGCCGCCAAGGCGGCGGGCGCGTTGCGTTCCAGCTCGCGGAGGGCATCAAAATCTGCCTTGTGCTCCTGCAGGGACCCGTTGACTGACTCGCACCGGCGAATGATGTCGCCCAGCCAGGTGCGCTGTTGTTCCTCCGTATCGGGGATGTGGTCATCGAGCTGCTGCTGGAGCTTGAAGGATTCGCTCATGTGCCGTTTCGCTGCAGCGATGTCGTCGACGAAGGGCTGGACGGCTGCGTCGCCGTACTGGGCCTGGGCGAAACCGACTTCCTGCTCGCTGGACTTGATGGCGTCGTCGGCGGCGATCAGGAGGCTGCCGGCCTTCTTGCGCAGCTCCTCCACGCTGAAGGCTGCCAGCGGGTCGAGGACCTCGCCGTCCGGCCCGCGGCCGGGACCGAAGTCCTTGGACTCGGCTGGTCCAGAGGTGAGTGACTTCTTTCCGCGGGACCGCAGGAAGAAGAAACCGCCGATCCCGGCCAGCGCAACGAGGGCACCCACCAGAATGACCGCGCCGAAGCCACTGCCGCCGCCGGCGGATTCGTTCTCACTGCCGCCCCCGGATCCACCCGACTCGCCGGAGAGAATATCGCTGACGGCTCCCGCTGCGGCAACACCTGCTCCCGCCCAGTCGCCGTCTCTGAGTTCGGGCAGGATATCCGAGTTGAAACGGGGTTCTGTCTCGGGACGCACGGGGCTGGACTCGCTGGCAAAGAACCGGGCCTGCCCATCCTCGACCGCGACCGTCAGGAGAACATCGGCATCGTTGAGTTCGCTCACTGTCGCGGTTTCGGCGGTCCACTCATCCGGGTCGGTCGGATCGGTGAACGTATCGACGTAGGCGACGCGGAGTCGGTAACCTTCGTCCTCCTCAAGTTGGGCTATGGCGTCCTCAACCTCGGCCAGGCCCGCCGCGTCGAGGACACCGGCGTCGTCAATCACGTTCTCGGCACCGAAATCCACCGGAGGTGCGGCATACGCTCCAGGAAGTGTGGTTACGGGCAGCAGCAGTGTGGCGCTGACGCCTACTGCTGCTGCAAGGCGCCTGGTGCTCGATCGCATTCAATACCCTTCAGAAGTTTCCCCGGAATTCCCGTTGACGTGGATTAACGGTCGACAGCCAATGCGGCCAACACGTTCACACGCCCATTTTGAAGTCTAGGGCGCACTAGTGGGGCAGTCCACCTACTTGCATCTGCCCCTAGCGAAACGCCTCGATCAGGCCACTGATGTTTTGCGGGGCGCGGCACACCCGGGGAGAATGTCTGAAGAGCACGACGTCCGGTTGGCTCACAGTATTCATTCAGCGAACATCCGTTAAAGGTTCAGAATGGTTTGGCATAGTTCGATGCATCGAGACGAAAGGCTTTCCGATGACTGAAGACAACACGCACGGGTTCGAGCGGAACATCCCACCCCGCCCCCAGACGCCCCCATCCCACAGTTGGCAGGATTCCTCTCGTCCGGATGATGTGCACAGCGGCACTCCAGCCTACGACGACGGCTCCTACTCAAGCGGCGGTTTCTACGGGTCGGCACTGCCGCCGGCGGCCCTCCCGGAGAAACGGGACAAGAAGCGCGTGGGAACAGCCACCCTGGTCAGCGGGATGCTGGTGGCCGGTCTGTTGGGCGGCGGAGTCGTAGCTGGAGTGGACCATTTTGTCGGGGAACAGGGCGTTACACCGGCCTCAACGAGCCAACCGCAGTCCGTGGTGGTCAACGACACCGAGAGTGTCAACGAAGTCACCGGCGCAGCAGTGAAGGCTTCTCCCAGCGTCGTCACGATCGCTGTGAGTGGAGCCGGGTCGGGCGGCTCAGGTTCGGGAATCGTCCTCGATGACGAAGGCCACATCCTCACCAATACCCACGTGGTGACCCTCGGCGGTCAGGTGAGTGACGCAGCGGTGGAGATCCGGACCAGCGATGGCAGGGTGTTCCCCGCAGAGATCGTCGGGACCGACCCGCTGTCCGACCTCGCCGTGATCAAGGTTGACGCCCCCGATCTGCAGCCAGCCACCCTCGCCGACTCCGATGCGTTGAACGTCGGCGACGTCGCGATCGCCATCGGTGCACCCCTGGGCCTCAGCGGCACCGTCACGGACGGCATCATCTCCACCCTGAACCGCACGATCAGCGTTGCGTCGTCGGCAGTGCCCGAGGAACTCTCCGACGCCCCGGCCGAGGAGGAGGGCGATGGGTTCAACTTCCTGCCCCCGGAGGGCACCGAAACCCCGCAGGCCCAGCCGCAGGGTTCCATTTACCTCAACGTGATCCAGACCGACGCCGCCATCAACCAGGGCAATTCAGGTGGTGCGCTGGTTGACGCCGACGGCAGCATCATCGGCGTCAACGTAGCGATCGCCTCGGCCGGATCGGCCGAAAGCACCGGAAACATCGGTGTTGGGTTCTCCATCCCGATCAACTACGCGGAGCGGGTCGCGCAGGAAATCATCGCCGACGGCAGCGCATCGCACGGTTTCCTCGGTGTTGCGGTGTCACCGTCGGCCTCCGAGAACAGCGACGGGGAAACTTCCTTCTCCGTCGGGGCTGAAGTGGGCGAGGTGACTGAAGGATCACCCGCCGCGGCTGCCGGGCTGCAGCCGGGTGACATCATCACCAGTGTTGCCGGTCGGCCGATCAGCGACCCGCGCGGTCTGACCGCTGCGGTGCGGATGCAGGCCGAGGGGGATACTGTCCCGGTCGAATTCCAGCGCAACGGCGAAGCGCAGACAGTTGATGTCACTGTGGCGCAGGCCGAAGGCTAACCCCACGGACCAGTGACGTGGAGCAGGGCGGTCTTTCCCTTGGGAAGGCCGCCCTGCTGCGGATCGGGGCGCCCCTCGGGGCCCGCCGATATGGTTAGCTAGGGCTAGGGCAGATCCGAAGACGAGGAAGGCAGTAATGGAAGACGCATCGCACGCAGGCTTGGACATAGTGGTCCTGGTGAAGCATGTGCCAGACGCGCAGTTCGACCGGCACATCAATGGTCAGGACCGGACCACCGACCGAAAGGAGAGCATCCTCTCCGAACTGGACGAGTACGCTCTCGAGGCAGCTCTGCAACTGGTTGAGGCGCACGGCGGCGATCCCGCGGGCCACCGGATTACCGCGGTGACGATGGGCCCGTCCGGTGCGGTCAACGCGGTTAAGAAAGCACTCCAGATCGGCGCCCATGCGGGGGTGCACCTCTGCGACGACGCCCTTGCCGGATCCGACGCCGCAGGAACGTCCCGGGCGCTCGCCGCCGTCGTCGCCCATCTCGGCACCGTTGACCTGGTGATCACCGGGATGGCCTCCACCGACGGTGAGACCTCGCTGGTGCCCGCGCAACTGGCGGAACGCCTCGACTTGCCCCAGGTCACGTTCGCGTCCTCGCTTGATCTGCTCCAGGAGGAGGGCACCTGGACCCTGACCGCGCGCCGGGACGGGGACGTGTACTCCGAAACGGTTGAGGCCACCCTGCCCGCCGTCGTGTCGGTGACTGACCAAATCAACGAGCCGCGGTACCCCAACTTCAAGGGAATCATGGCCGCCAAGAAGAAGCCCCTGACCACCCTGTCCCTGCAGGACCTCGGGGTGGATCCGGACGAGGTCGGATCGGCCGGGGCCTGGACCACCGTGCACGCCGCGGACCCGCGCCCGCCCCGCAGCCAGGGAACCATCATCAGCGACGACGGCGACGCCGGAGTCCGGCTGGTTGATTTCCTCGCCGCACAGAAGCTGCTCTAGGCAAGCACCATCATGTCGTCCTCGACTACCGCGAAGGAGCCAGCGTCATGGCTACAGTTCTTGTACTGATCGATCACCCGGGTGAAGCCCTGCATAAGAGCCACCGGGAACTGCTGTCCATCGCCGGCACCATCGGCGAGCCCGCCGTGGCGTTTATCGGTGACCTTCCGGAGGCGGTTGCGCAGGAGCTTGGTGCCCGCGGAGTCCACACCGTCTATCGGCCGACGGCACCGGATCTCGACGAGTCCCTCGTTGCCGGCAAGGCCGCCTTCCTTGCCGCAGCCGTGCAGGCTGCAGGGCCAGCGGCCGTGCTGCTGGTGAACAGTGTCGAGGCCAAGGAGATCGCGGCCCGAGCCGGCATCCGGCTGTCGTCGGGGGTCATCACCGACGCCGTCGCCATCAGTGCAGATTTGACTGTCACCAAATCGGTGCTGGCCGGTTCCTACGCCGTCGAGGCACAAGTGACCACCGGTACGCCGCTCATCACCGTGAAAGCCAACATCGTTGAGGTCACACCAGTCGAGGTTCCCCCAGTGGGCGAAGGAGACCTCCCCGCCGTCGTCACCGTGGAGTCGGTAACCCCGGCCCACGCCGCCCGGATCACCGGGCGGACGGCGAAACCGGCCAGTGGACGGCCCGAGCTGACCGAGGCCCGGGTCATCGTTGCGGGCGGGCGGGGCGTCGACGGCGATTTCGGTCCCGTCGAGGACCTGGCCGACGCTCTGGGTGGTGCTGTCGGAGCATCCCGTGCAGCGACCGATGCTGGCTGGATCGAGCATTCCGCGCAGGTGGGGCAGACCGGCAAGACCGTCTCCCCGCAGCTTTACATCTCGGCGGGAATCTCGGGGGCCATCCAGCAGAAGGCTGGTATGCAGACCGCGAAGGTCATTATCGCCGTCAACAAGGACGCCGACTCGCCGGTGTTCGAGATCGCTGATTTCGGTATCGTGGGGGATCTGTTCAAGGTCCTGCCCCAGGCCACCGCCGAGATCATCAAGCGGAGGTCCTGACTGCGGTGCCGGGCATCTTCGACCCCGCCAGGCACCGGATCACCCGTGTTCTGTGTTTCGCGGCCCACCCCGACGACATCGATTTTGGTGCCGCCGGGACGGTGGCGCAGTGGACTGCAGCAGGCATCCAGGTGGACTACTGCATCATGACCGACGGCGACGCGGGCGGTTTTGACGCTGCGCAGCGTGACGCGATGGTGGACCTGCGCCGCAGTGAGCAGCGGGCCGCCGCCGAGATAGTGGGGGTTCATGACCTCCACTATCTCGGGGAGCGCGACGGGTTCCTTGCCGTGTCCTCCGACCTGATCAGGCGGGTGGTGGAAGTGATTCGCCGGGTCCGCCCCGACGTCGTCATGTCAATGCATCCCGAGCGCAACTGGGACAGGATCCAGAAGAGCCACCCGGACCACCTTGCCTGCGGGGAACTGGTGACCCGCGCGGTGTATCCCGCGGCGGAGAACCCGTTTGCTTTTCCCGAACTGGAGGCCGCAGGGCTGGCCAGCCACAAGGTGGCGTGGCTGTGGCTCTACGCCGGTCCCACCCAGCTGGAGAACCACTTCGTTGACGTCACCGATACGGTCGACGACAAGCTGCGTGCCCTGCACTTTCACACGAGCCAGCACCCCGACGCCGGCCGGATGGACCAGATGGTCCGTCAGCTGCTTCAGGAAAATGCTGCACGCGGCGGTCTTCCGGCCGGACGCAGCGCTGAAGTGTTCCAGGTGGTGCCGGTCAATTCCGACCAGACCATTGCCGGGTTCTGATTCCCGGGAAGAAAGATCAGGCTTCGAAAGGAATTTCGGCGACGAGCGGAAGGGTGGGCCGTTCGGATCCACCGTCCGGCTCAACGGTGATGGCGAATCCCATCGACGAGCCGAGTCCTTCAACCGTGGTGACCAGGGAGTCCTCGACGTCGTCGCCGGTCATGGTGCTGATGGATACCGGGTTGGAACCGTCGGTGGGTACCTGCCACATCTGGTAGACCTTCCCCGCTGGCGGCGCCGGCACCTCATTGAGCGTGATCACTGCGGCGTCCTCGTCACGCGACAGGCTCAACTCGGCGGTGCCCCCCGCCGGGATGGTGAAGGTAGTCGACTGGAGGTCCTGTGCCCGCAGAACTTCCTGCTCCACCGAAGTGGGCTGCAGGTTCTGCGCCACGCTGACGCCCCCCACGGTAATCACCACCGCTGCCGCTGCAGCGACCAGCCAGCGCCCTACGGGCGTGGTCCGGCGGCGTTTGTTGCGCCGTTCGTCCAGTTCGTTGAGGGCAGCCGGCTCGCCGCTATCGACGGTCGCGGCAGGTGAGCCTGACGCCGCCAGTTCGGCTGGCAGTTGGGCAAGGATGCGGTGGAGGAGGGCTGGCGGCGGTGCGATGTCATCGACCACGTAGGTCCGGGCAAGAGTCTCCCGGGCGCCGCGAACGCGTTCGTCAAAGGCTTCCCGCTGTGCCGGATCGGCGCCCGAGATGAAGTTCTCCAGCGCGGTCTGCTCCGCGTCACCCAACGCGTTCAGGGCATACATTTCTGCCCAATCCAGTACCCGGCCGTTGGCTAGGTCCTGCTCAAGATCGTCGGACAATTCGTCAAACGTGCTGTGGTCCTGCATCTCAGTTCACCCCCAAACAGGTTTTAAGTCGGAGCAATCCGTCACGGATTCTCGATTTGATGGTTGGTACTGCAACGCCGAGCTTCTCGGCGACCTCGCGGTAGGTCAAGCCGCCGTAGTAGGCGAGTTTCACCGATTCCTGCTGGGTATCGGTGAGCGTGCCAAGACATTTGATGACCGTCTCCGCCTCCAGACGCTGGGTCACCGTGTCGACGACGTCGTCGTGATCGATGTCCTGCATGGCGGCGCCGTACCGTGCCTCACGGTCCGTTGAGCTTTGTTCCGACCGAACCTTGTCGACAGCCCGCCGGTGGGTCAGGGTCATCAGCCAGGCCATCGGTGATCCCATCTCGGGGCGGAACCGGTCGGCAATATTCCACACCTGGAGGTAAACCTCCTGAGTGGTGTCCTCGCTGAGTTCAGGATCGATCAGGACCCGACGTGCCAGGCCGTACACACGTCGGGAGGTTTGCGCGTAGAACGCGGCAAACGCTTCCTGGTCCTTCGCTGCAACTCGGAGCAGGAGGTCGGTCAGGGTTGCAGCGGCGTCGGGTTCAACGGCGAATCCACTCGCTGCTGAACCGGCTGAGGTAATTCTGCTGGCTCGTGGCGTTTCCATATACTCCAAGCATAAAGCGCCCCGAGTGCGAACCTGTGCATGCGACCGCCCGGCGCGGATCAATTGGTCAGTGCCTCCTGCGTGCCTGCTCATCCCTATCACCGTCCTGATCTGTGTTCCGACGACAGGGCCCCCGCCGCCGACGCTGCTGACTCAGCAACATCGACAGATCAGGTTGTGCTGTCACTTATCATTCGGAGCAGGCGGTGCCGGGGATGGGAGCGGGTGCTGAAAGTTCCGGCCGGGCCGTTAGGCGGCGGTCTCCGCAACAGCCACCAGGGAGCGTCCGTCGAGGACGAACCCGTCGCCGATCCGGTCGACGAATTGGCCCCGCACCCGCTCGACGGCGGCTGGGTCGGCGGGAAGCAGGTGGCGGAACACGGTGCCGAGTACCACCGACCACGCGGTCTCACGGTCCAGGGGGACGTCAATCGGAATGGCATCGACTCCGGCGGTGCTGAACCCGTTGCCGAGCAACCAGTCGCCAAGCTTTCCGGCTGACGCCAACCGGTCGATATTGGCGGTTTCCTGCTCGAACCGGGGTACGCCCGGGCCGGGTGCCTCGGTGGAACAGGCGTCCTGAAGCAGCTGCCGGAACCCGGCGTGCGCGCCATCATCCCAGGTGCTCAGGGCAATCCGCCCGCCGGGACGCAACTGGTGGGCTAAGCCCGCGGTGCCCGCCGCCAGGTCACTGAAATGGGCCAGGCCGTAACAGCACAGGACCACGTCATAGGGGGTGTCGGTGGCCCACCCGGACACCGGCGCCGTGTCGAACCGAATGGTGGTCAAGGACATCGCGTCGGCCTTCGCCCGGGCCAGATCAAGCAGCTCAGCGGACGGGTCGAGGGCGTCCACCAGTCCCTCTGGCCCCACCGACTGGGCCGCAGGGACGGTACTGGCGCCACTGCCGCAATACACGTCAAGGACACGGTCGCCGAGCGCGATATCGGCTGCCGCGGCGACAGCGTTCCCCATCGGATTCCAGAGCGCAGGAGCCAGGCGTTCGAAATCCGTGGCACCGGGGGGAAACACTTTTTCGGTGGGGCGTGCTGGCATGGAGGCTCCTTGGGGGGATGACATTAGAGGGCGGCGCCGTCGAAGCTGTGCTGCCGCCAGGCTTCGTAGAGCACAATCGATGCAGCATTGGCGAGATTCAGTGAGCGGCGCGAGGGGAGCATGGGCAACCTGACCCGTGCAGTGACGTGCGGGTCCTGCTTGACCGTCTGGGGGAGACCGACCGACTCGGGCCCGAACAGCAGCACATCGGAGGGCTGGTAGCTGACGTCGGCGTAGGATTCCTCGCCATCCGAAGTGAACGCGAACACCCGTTCCGGTGCAAGGGCAGCCCAGGCGCTCGCAAGGTCCTGGTGGACCCGCAGCACCGCCAGATCGTGGTAGTCGAGTCCGGCGCGACGGAGCTTCGCGTCGTCGAAACTGAACCCGAGCGGTTCAACCAGGTGAAGTTCGGCTCCGGTGACCGCAGCCAGGCGGATGGCGTTGCCCGTATTGCCGGGAATCTCGGGGGTATAGAACAGGATGCGGAACACGGGTCAATCCTATCGTTCGGCGTAGTGCAGCAACCGGCCCAGCACGGGCAGCTGCACCACATACGGCTGGGGTCCGCTGGCGAGGAACTTTTTCAGCTCGCGGAGCAGAGTGCCGGGGTTCGCCACATGGACACTGGTCAACGCTGATTTGTCCAGCGACGGCGGGTAGTCGACGATCGGCTCAAACGGGTTCCCCTCCCCGCCATGCAGGACGAGCCAGCCCTGGACGTTGCATTCGGGGAAGAGGTCCTGCACCCGCCGGACCGACTCGATGATGCGCACGTCGCCGGCGATCCGGCCGTTGCGCCGCAGCGCTTGACCATCCCACCGGTAGTTTCCTGGTGGGGCCTGGAGGGAGTCGATCACCGCCAGACGGTAGCCAGCCAGCACCGCGTGGCCAGCTTCGGTGCCCGCGTCGTCGCCGACCTGGAGCCCGTTGACGAGCCGGGCCGCGGGAAACCCGGCCAGGAAGCGGTGCTCAAGCAGGGCTGCGGTGCGACGCTCGCCGTCGTACCGTGCACCACTGCCGGCCCCCATCCGTGCGAAGAATCCGGGCTGTCGGGCGGTGCCGTGGAGCTGGCTGCCTGCCAGTGTCAGCGGGATGATCGGCGGACTTTGCGGGGAGAACGGAGGCTCATAGACCGGCTGCCGGGCGAAGGCCTCATCGTCGGAGGTCCGGTCGGGGGTGGGGGTGGCCGATCGGGAGGGGGCTCGCGCGGCCTCTGGTGCGCGCCGCGCGGTGCCTCCACCGATGCCCTGATCGTAGCGGCGGCGTCGTTCGGGGTCGGCCAGTGTTTCGTAGGCGACCGCCACCTCGTGAAACAGTTCAGCGGTGCCGCCGGCATCCGGGTGGGTCGACCGGGCGGCCCGGCGATAGGCATCCTTCACCTGTTTGGCAGTCGCCTCCGGAGACAACCCCAGGACGCCGTAATAGGTCCGGTCGGACGGGTTCGCCATGGGGGCCTTTCAGTGTCGACGGGCAAGCGTGCAGGATAGTGCAGGTGCGGCTGACAGGCGGTGGCGCGTCAGGGCAAGACTGTAGACGGTCTCCCGGCTGGCGACCAAATGGCCGCTGTACCTTCAACGGCGGAAGAGGCCAAACCGTTCGGTAGCATCTTCACCATGATGATCAGCGGCGGAGATTGGTACGGCAAAGCCCTCGACCGGGAGGACTACGCTGGGTCGCAGTTCGTTGACTGTGACTTCACCGAACTGCAGACCACCGGGTCCACCTTCAGTAAATGTGTGTTCAGGAACGTCAAGTTCAATGTGTCGACCCACACCGATGGCGCGTTCGACGGCTGCCGGTTCGAGTCCTGCAGCTTTTTCGACTCCACCTTCATCGGGTGCCGGTTGACCGGCAGCACCTTCGTCAACTCAACGCTGGTGCCGTTGAAGGTCAGCGCCGGCAACTGGTCCTACGTGTCCTTCGTGCGCGCTGACCTGACATCGGCGGAATTCTCGGACGTCGTCCTGACCGAGGCCGACTTCACGGGAGCGAATCTCACCAAAGCAGCGCTGAGGAACTGCCGGCTCTCCAATGTGGAGTGGGGCGGCGCCCGGTTGCGCGATGCCGACCTGCGCGGCAGCGAACTGGGCGAACTATCGATGGATAACGTGCAGTTGCGGGGCGCGGTGATCGACGTCGCGCAGGCCATGACCATTGCCGAGGCCCTGGGTGCCGTGATCCAGTGAAACTGGCGGTTGCGATCAACCCGGCGGCGGGCGCCGGATCCGCGCAGCAGGCAGGAACGATCGCTGTGGAAGCGCTCCGCGACCGCGGCCACGACGTCGTCGTTCTGCTGGAATCGTCCTACGGGCAGCTCCTTGAGCTGGCCCGGTCGGCGGTGTCCAGCGTCGGGGTCGACGCCCTGATCGTGGTGGGTGGTGACGGAATGGTGCGGCTGGGCGCCACCGTGCTGGCGGGAGCGGCGGTGCCCCTGGGAATCGTGGCCACCGGCACCGGAAACGATGTGGCCCGGATGCTGGGGCTGCCGCTGAAAGACCCGCTGGCCGCCGCCCAACTCATTGACCACGCGCTGCTGGCACCGCCGCAACGCATCGATCTGGGGCGAATCCGCCGGGGTGCGGGGTTCGGTGAGGTCCACTGGTTCGCCGGCGCCTGCTCGGCAGGTTTCGACGCCGTGGTGAATGCCAGGGCCAACTCCTGGTCCTGGCCGAAAGGGAAAAGCCGGTACACGCTGGCGCTCCTGAGGGAACTGGCGGTCTTCAGGCCCCTCAGCTACCGGCTGGTGGTTGACGGGGCAGCGGAGTCGACCACCGCCATGCTGGTGTCAGTCGCCAACGGGCGGTCCATCGGCGGAGGGATGACCATCACCCCTGATGCCCTGTGCGACGACGGAGCGCTTGACCTGCTGGTAGTGGCGGCGATTTCACGCGTCAGGTTGATAGCGATGCTGCCCCGCCTCTTCGCCGGCACCCACGTGACGCACCCGGCGGTGCGGATCGAAAGGGTCCGGTCGGTCACGGTGGGGGTGGAAGGGGTGACAGCGTTTGCTGACGGTGAGCCGGTGGGCGCCGCGCCCCTGCAGATCGACGTCGTTCCCGGTGCCTTGGGAGTACTGGCCCCGGCTGCCCTGTCCAGGCGTGAGCGGTGAGCAGAACGGGGGAATGTGTCGTGGCACGCCGAAGCCGCTAGAATTGGCTGATGCCCGTGTACCTGGACCACGCGGCGACCACGCCTCTTTCGGCGCCCGCGCTCGCCGCACTCACCACTGAACTCAGCCGCAGCGGCAACCCTTCGTCGCTGCACGGCTCCGGTCGTCGTGCCCGCCGGGTGGTTGAGGACTCGAGGGAGTTGCTCGCTGCCGCTGCCGGCGCACACCCCTCAGAGGTGATCTTCACTTCCGGCGGCACCGAGGGGGACAATCTGGCCGTGAAGGGCCTGTACTGGGCCCGCCGCGCAGCGGATCCGCGCCGGCGGAGAATCCTGTGTTCCGCCGTCGAACACCCGGCGGTGCAGGACACCGTCGAGTGGCTGGCCAGGCATGAGGAAGCGCTCGTCACCTGGCTCCCCGTCGACGCCGACGGAATTCTCTCCCTCGACGCGTTGCAGGCCGAACTCGACGACGATCCCGACAGCATTGCGCTGATCACCGTGATGTGGGCCAACAATGAGGTGGGATCCATCCAGCCCATCGAGGCGGTCACCGCTGCGGCGGCCAGACAGGGGATCCCCGTGCACTCGGATGCCGTCCAGGCCTTCGGCTCCCTCCCTGTCTCGTTTGCCCGCTCGGGCCTGGCCACCATGGCGGTCAGCGGCCACAAGATCGGCGGGCCGGTAGGGGTGGGGGCGCTTTTCGTGGGGCGCGCCGTCGCGCTCACCCCCGTGCAGCACGGCGGGGGGCAGGAGCGCGATATCCGGTCGGGGACCCTCGACACGGCCGGGATCGCCGCGTTCGCGGCCGCCGCCGGCCACGTCACCGGTACCCTCGCCGAGGAAGCCACCCGCATTGCCGCCCTGCGGGATCATCTGATCGACGTCGTCGGGGCGGCGGTGCCGGAGGCGGTCCTGCGCGGGCACCGGACCCTGAGACTGCCGGGGAACGCCCACTTCACCTTCCCCGGCTGCGAAGGGGATTCGCTGCTGTTCCTCCTGGACCTGGCCGGCGTTGAGTGCTCCACCGGGTCGGCCTGCACCGCCGGCGTGCCACGGCCATCCCACGTGCTGCTGGCCATGGGGCTCACCGAAGCCGAGGCGAGGGGAGCCCAGCGTTTCTCCCTCGGGCATACCTCGACCACCGCGGACGTTGACGCTCTTGGCGCGTCCCTGCCCGAGGCCTACCACCGGGCACGGCAAGCCGGCATGGCCGGCCATGCCTCAACTATTCAGACAGCTGGAACAGGTTTTCGATCGTGAAGGACAACTCATGAAGGTACTCGCAGCAATGAGCGGTGGAGTGGACTCCGCCGTCGCCGCAGCACGCGCCGTCGAGGCGGGACATGACGTCGTCGGCGTCCACCTGGCACTGTCCCGGATGCCGGGAACCCTGCGGACCGGTAGCCGCGGGTGTTGCACCATCGAGGATTCGAGGGACGCCTGGCGGGCCTGCGACATCCTGGGCATCCCCTATTACGTGTGGGATTTCTCGGAGCGGTTCAAGGAGGATGTGGTTGACGACTTCATCGCCGAGTACGCCGCCGGACGCACCCCCAACCCCTGCATGCGATGCAACGAGCGGATCAAGTTCGCGGCGCTGCTGGAGAAGGCGCTGGCGTTGGGCTTCGACGCCGTCTGTACCGGCCACTACGCGAAGGTCATCGAGGACAGCGACGGCAACCGTGAACTGCACCGCGCCGCCGATTGGGCCAAGGACCAGTCCTACGTGCTCGGTGTCCTCACCCACGAGCAGCTGAAGCACTCAATGTTCCCGCTGGCCGAAACCCCGTCGAAGGCTGAGGTCCGTGCCGAGGCGGAGCGCCGCGGCCTGTCGGTGGCGAACAAGCCGGACAGCCACGACATCTGCTTCATTCCCGACGGCGACACCCGGGGCTGGCTGGCCGAGCGGATCGAGATGACCGACGGGGCGATCGTCGACACCAATGGTGAGCAGGTCGGCACGCACCCCGGCGCCAATGCGTTTACCGTGGGCCAGCGCCGCGGCCTGAAACTGGGCACCCCCGCCGACGACGGCAAGCCCCGCTTCGTGCTGGAAATCCGGCCGAAGGAGAACACCGTGGTGGTCGGCCCCGAGCGCATGCTGGCCGTGGACCAGCTTCGCGGCATCAAGGTGTCCTGGGCCGGACTGCCGATCGACGCCGTCGTCAACGGCGTGCAGTTCGACTGCATGGCGCAGGTACGGGCCCACGGCGATCCGGTGGACGCTGTGGCCTGGATGGAGGACGACGCCGAGGGCAAGGCCGAACTTGTGGTCCGGTTGACCGAGCCGATGCGCGGCGTGGCACCCGGCCAGACGGTGGTCCTGTACCAGGGGAGCCGGGTCCTCGGTCAGGCGACTCTCGACTCGGCACGCTCGCTGGAACGCCCCGAACTTCAGCCAGCACCGTGAATGTGTCGACGCCGGATTAGTCGGCTCTCCGCTACTGGTGTTTGACTTGGTGCATGACTGAATCGAGTAGCGGCTACAACCCGGCGGCAAGCTCACTCGCCGGGCAGGTCCAGCCTGGGGTCATGGCTGAACTGCTGTCAGTGCGGAGCAGCATCGACAATATTGATGCGACCCTCGTCTATCTTCTGGCCGAGCGGTTTAAAGCCACGCAGCGGGTAGGAGTGCTGAAGGCCGAGCACCAGTTGCCGGCCGGGGATCCTGACCGTGAGGCAGCCCAGATCACCCGGCTCCGGGCGCTGGCCGAAGAGGCGAACCTTGACCCGGCCTTCGCTGAGAAGTTCCTGAACTTCATCATTTCCGAGGTGATCCGCCACCATCAGGCGCTGTCCGAGAACCGGCGGACACCCGGGGAGACCGGTGGAGCGTAGCGCCGGCCAGGTCACCGCAACAGGCCTCGGGGACTGGCCGGGAACCGACCCGCTGGAAGCAGCGCGGGTGGTCCGCGGCGAACTCGGTGACCCTCACCTGCCCCACCTGGTCTCCCTGCCGCAGCGCGGGGTGGGCAGCGACGCTGTCGGGCGCACCGCCGCCATCCTGGTGGAACTGCCGGTAGATCTGCAGCCGCACGGCTGGCGCCTGGTCGACCGGCCAGGCAAAGACCACCGTCGGGCGGTGTCGGCGCTGTCGACTGACCTGAACGTGCTGGGAGACCTGATCGGCGCAGAATCCGCTCCGGCCCCGGCGCTAAAGATCCACCTGCGGGGTCCGCTTTCCCTCGCCGCCAATCTGCACCTTCACAGTGGTGAACGCGCCCTGCTCGATGTGGGGGCACGCCGCGACATCAGGGACTCCCTGGCGGCAGGTGCAGCCGGTCTCATCACCAGGATTGGCGCGGTGGCGCCGGGCGCCCTGGTGCAGGTTCAACTGGACGAGCCGGAGATCGCTGACATCCTGGCGGGTGGCGTGCCCACAGCGAGTGGCTACCGGACCCTGCGTGCCGTCGCGGACCAGGAGGCAGCGGACGCCTGGGACGCTGTCGCCACGGCAGTGCGTGCCGCCGGGGCGGAAACCGTTGCGGTGTCCTTCCCCGCCGACAGCGCTCCGCTGGACGTGCTCGCCACCAGCACTGTCACCGCCGCGGCGCTGCCGGTGGCGGGCTTGTCCATGGCGCAGTGGGAGCAGCTGGCCGGGCATCTTGAGGCGGGCGGTGAACTGTGGGCGGGTATCGTGCCGCGGCCAGGTGCCGTTCCCGGAGTCTCGGCGCTCGCAGCCGCGGTGCTGACGCCGTGGCGGATGCTGGGCCTACCCCTAAACCGGCTGGCTCAGCTCCGGCTCACCCCGGATACCGGGTTGGACGGTGTGTCACCCTCAACGGCGGCCGCCATCCTGCGCCGGCTCACGCAGGCGGCCGACGCGCTGAACCAGGAGATGGCCGGCGCCTAGCTGCGCTTCTCCCAGCCCAGCGGTGTGGCGACGGCGGGCAGCACGCCGTCGAAGTCGACCAGCTGGTAGTCAAACGCTCCGGCGTACACCAGGAGGGTTCCGAGCTGCCGGTGGATCACCCTGGTCTGGATCCTGAACCGGCCGGCCTCCTCATCCCACCACTGCTCCATGTAGGCCTGGGCGCCGACGACGTCGGGCACCGGCAACCGCACCGGCCCAGCGAAGACGCGGGTCCGGGTCGAGACCATCCGCATCCGGCCCGTGGGCGTCACTGAGCACGTGAGGTCCGTCAGTGTCATCCGGTGCGCGCCCACGTAGTCGAGGAGCTGGCCCTGGTCGTCAGAGGTGGTGTCCTCGAAGACCCGGTCCACCCCGGGAAAGTGCAGCACCCGGCGGGCGGTCAGCGACGGCCGGCCGAATGGGTCGGTGTGCGGGTAGTTGGTGATCGAGAACCGGATGTTGGTGCCGTACTCGGGGAAGAACGAGTTTTCGGCGGCGGCCAGCCTGAAGAACGGGCGGATGAACCAGGCGGGGCAGCCTGCCACATCGAAGGTGCCGCTGCCCACGCCGGCCTGGCCTGCGCCGGCGTGCAGGCCGAAGTAGGCCTGGAGTTCGGGTTGCAGCCGGGCGAAGTCGGCGCCCAGGGCGCGCTGGTAGATGGACTGCATGTTAGAGGTCCCACTTTCGTCGTTCACTGAGCCAGTCAATCAGGAGGTGTGCGGTAAATTTCTGGTGGGTGCGCAGGTGCGGGCTGGTGACCAGCTCTGCCTGCGCTCCGCTGGTGATCATGTAGGCGGCGAGAGCCGCGAGCCAGGCGTCGATGTGGTCGGGGTTGGCAGCGGCGCTCAGCGGCGACTCCGCCAGCCAGGGGTCGACGTCGATCCCTGCGTGGCGCGGATACACCAGCAGCGCCACCCAGTCGGCCCAGGCGGGTCCGGTGGACAGAAAGTTCCAGTCGCAGAAGAGGGCCTGGGCGGGGATGGAGCTGGCCGCGCTGATGATGATGTTGTCGGCGCGGAGGTCATTGTGCAGGACCGAGTCACCGGCGAGGGCTTCCCGGCCGAGTGACCCCAGCTCCCGGAGGTCAGCCAGATGTGCCGTCGTCAGCCGGGGCAGGTAGGCGGGAGGCCCGCCGTTCAGGGCGAACTGCCCGAAGACGTCGGTGACGGCCCGGTCGCCGAAAAACTCGTCGACCATGGACCCGCCGGACAGGCTGGCAGGAAGGTGTCGCAGCGCAGACTGGACCGCGAGCAGCGAGTCGTGGACGGCGCGAAGGTCAGCGGCTGTCCACGGCTGACCCGGCATGTACCCGTCGACTGCTTCAAAACTGAGCAGCTGCCACTGGGTTCCCTCATGGGTGATCCGGTCGGCTGAGTGCAGCACAGGGATCGGAAGGCCCGCAGGAAGCGCCGAGAGAACCTCCGCCTCCCGCACATAGGCAGCAAAGATATTGCTGTCGGTGGAGGGCGCCGCTTTAGCGAACAGGGATCGGCCCGCGCCGGAGAGGACCGCAGCGAAACCATGGGTGAATCCGCCGCCGGCCGGTGCCGCGGATTCCACCGGTGCGCGGAGCACCGCGGCGAAGCGGTGGCGGACCGCGGCGGGCAGCGCCGTCCAGGGCAGGCGGCGCGCCGTCCGAGTGTAATCCACCCCGGGTGGCGGCAGCATCAGAGCCGCCCCCCAGCTTTGAGACGGATATACATGTCAGCCAGCAGGGGTGGAAGCTCAGACGGGCTGGCGTCAACGACTTCGGCGCCGAGCTGCCGGAGTTGCGCCGTGACTGCTGCCCGGTCCAGCAGTGCCCGTTCGGCCGCCGCCGCCCGGTACACGTCGGCCGCCGACTGGCGCTCCCCGCGCATCTCTTCCAGCCGCGGATCGTTGACCGAGGCCACCACCACCACGTGCTGGGAGGTCAGCCCGGCGAGAACCGGGAGCAGGCCCTCCTCGACCGACCCGGAATCCAGTGAGGTCAGCAGGACGACCAGTGATCGATGGGAGGAGATGGAACGCACCTGACCCGGTACCCGCGACCAGTCGGCTTCGATCAGCTCGGCTTCCAGCGGTGCCATGGCCTTGACGAGGGAGTTCAGCAGGTTTCCCTTCGCCGCGGAGTCGACCCGGGCGCGTGCCCGGCGGTCGAAGGCCAGAAAGTCCACCCGGTCACCGCCGCGCTGCGCCAGGACGGCGAGCAGCAGGGCGGCTTCCATGCTGGTGTCCAGGCGGGGTTCGTCGTTGATTCTGGCCGCCGACGTACGTGAGGTGTCCATCACGATGACCACCCGCCGGTCGCGTTCGGGGCGCCAGGTGCGCACCACCGTGTCGCGGCGGCGGGCCGTGGCACGCCAGTCGATGGAGCGCACGTCGTCGCCCCTGACATAGTCGCGCAGGGAATCGAACTCGGTGCCGGCCCCGCGGATCTGCACCGCAGCCCGGCCATCGAGCTCACGCAGCCGGCGGAGTTTGGAGGGCAGGTGCCGCTTGGAATGAAACGGGGGGAGCACCCGGAGCAGGCCCGGCGCGGGGATGCTGACCTGCCGTGCCGCCAGCCCCAGGGGCCCGAAACTGCGGAGCGTCACGTGCTCAACGCGGAGATGCCCGCGCCGTTCGGGGACCAGTGTGATCACGAGCTGCCGGGACTCACCTGCGGGCACCGAGACGTGCTGGACAGCATCGACGGCCCCCGCCGAGGGCTGCCACGCTTCACGGACGTCGGCCCGCAAACGGCGTGGTGAGTAGTTCCTGACGGTCAGTGTGCTGGTGCAGGTCTCGGTGAGGCGGACGCTATCCGGCAGGGTCCGGCTCAGGCCGGCTTTCCGTGGAGACGCGGCAAGGGCGAGATCCAGCCCGGCGGCCGTGAGCAGCGCGGCCACCCAGATCATGATGGAGACCGCGCCGGGGTATAGCGCGACGGGAAGTACTCCAAGTAGCGCCGCGATCACGAACCGTCCGGTGATGGTCATCCAGGCTGGCCCTAGCGGGGGACGGGAACGGTCGCGAGGATGCCCAGCAGCACATCATCCACGTCGACGCCGTCCATTTCGGCTTCGGGCCGCATTGACACCCGATGGCGGAGCGCGGGGAGGGTGAGGGCTTTCACATCGTCGGGTGTGACGAAGGTGCGCCCGGAGAGCCAGGCCCAGGCCCGCGCGGTGTTCAGCAGCGCCGTGGCGCCTCGCGGAGATACCCCCAGCTGGAACGATGGTGCGGTGCGGGTGGCCCGCACCACGTCAACGATGTAGGCAATCACCTCGGGCGCAATGGCTACCGACGCCACCGAGCGGCGGGCGTCGGCCAGGTCCTGTGCCGAGGCCACCGGGCGGACTCCCGCAGCAGCGAGGTTCCGTGGGTCGAAGCCGGTGCTGTGACGCCGGATCACTTCAATTTCGTCGTCGCGGTCCGGCACCGACAGGGTGAGTTTCAGGAGGAAACGGTCAAGCTGGGCTTCCGGCAGGGGATAGGTCCCCTCATACTCCACCGGATTCTGGGTGGCAGCGACAATGAACGGATCGGGAAGGGTACGGGACACGCCGTCGACCGACACCTGCCGTTCCTCCATCGCCTCCAACAGAGACGCCTGCGTCTTGGGCGGGGTCCGGTTGATCTCGTCTGCCAACAGGATATTCGTGAAGACAGGTCCCTCCCTGAAGGTGAACTCCGACCTCGGCGCCTCGTAGATGAGGGATCCTGTCACATCGCCGGGCATCAGATCCGGGGTGAACTGGACCCTTTTGGTGTCAAGGCTCAAGGCGGCGGAGAGAGTGCGTACCATCAGAGTCTTCGCCACCCCGGGAACACCCTCCAGCAGTACATGCCCCTGAGCGAGCAGGGCAATCAGCATGCCGGTCACCGCCGCGTCCTGTCCCACGATGACCTTGGCCACCTCCGAACGGACGTTCAGGAGGGCCTGGCGTTCCGGGCCGGGGCCGTCGGCTGATACCGCTGAGTCTTGGTGCGTCGGGAACTGGTGGCTCATTTCGCGTCGATCTCTTTCTCTAGGGCGTCAAGGTCTTGGCTCCACCGCACGAGGTGGGCGTCGGAGGTGGGTGAATCGGTGCGCAGGAGCCGGTCCAGGTCGGCGGCTGGCCGGGTGGTGTGGCGTGCGGCGGCGTCCACCACCGCGCTTACCGAACTGGTGGCCGGCAGGCGAAGCCGGGCCGCGAGGCGGAGGAGGGTGGCGGCGCGGAGGTTCGCTGCGGCCCGGTCGACTGACGATGAATCCTGATAGAGCCGGGCCCGTCCTTCGGCGGTCTCAGCGGCGCGGACCACCACGGGGAGCGGTTCCTCCACCAGGGCACCCAGCCGGCGTCCCCGCCACAGCACTGCCAGCACCGCGGTACCGAGGAGCCACAGCATCACCGGGTTCACCCAGTCGGGCAGCAGAGTGAGCGGGTCGACCGGTGTGTCGCCGAGCGCAAGATCGGCCGCAGTCGGCTGATACCAGACCAGGACAGGGGTGCTGCCCAGGGTGCGCAGGGCCAGCGCCGCGTTGCCGTCCTCGTCGATCGTCTCGTTGCTGAGGATGCTCCCGTTGCCCAAGGCCACGACAGTCCGGTCCGCGGTCGCCGCATAGGACCCCGATGGCGGGCCGCCCTGCGCGGTGGCCGACGGGAAGCAGATGTCGTCGGCACGGTAGGCGAGTCCACCGGCGGTGATGCTTCCCGCGGCGACAGCATCGGCAACCTGGCAGGCAGCCGGCAGCGGCCCGTCCTCGGCATCGGGAATCAGTCCTGCCTGCCGGATGTCCCGCGCCAGTGCTCCGAGGACGAGGCTGTTCGGTTCGACCAGTACCAACCGGTCAGCCAACCCGTCCAGGGAACCCAACTGGTCGGCGTCCAGCCATGAATCGGGATCATGCAGCAGCAGGGTGGCGCCGCCCGCTGTTGCTGCCGCAGCGGATTCAAGGGACTCGGCCCGAATCACCTCGACACCCTGTTCCCCCAAGACCTCGGCGAGGGCCATGGCCCCCACCGGCGCGGGGTTGATGGGGGACAGCACGCCGCCGTCCTGTCCTGACCGGCCCAGGAACCCCACCAGCACCACACCGATCAGCAGGATTCCAAGGATCAGCCAGGGACCGGTGCGGCGCAGCCTCGCCGCAGCGGTTTGACCCGCGCTTCCGCCGTCACCCATCACCTCGCCGGTGCTGACCCCGGCCCCGGTGACGCCGGTATCGGTGTTCCGGGAAACCCCCGGGGTAATCATGTCAGCCATCAGCGCGGCGCCACCAGATCCGGGGGCGACTGCCGCGCAGCGGGGCGGGCGCCCGCCAGTGCGTCGTCGATGGCGGTGGCCCGCAGATAGTCGGATTCGTCGGCGGACCGGTTGCCGTAGTGCACCTCGTTGAACCTATCGGCCAGCCACGTTGTCCCGTCGCCCGGCGGGCCGAAGGCAGCCCGTAGCTGGACCCCGGTTTCTCCGGCGGTGCGTCCCGGCTGGCGGTCAATGATTCCCCGCTCCTCGGCCGATCTGATGACAGCCCTTAACCGTTCGGTGAGAGCAACGTCCCAGTCGGTGGACCCTGCGGCGGCGGTAGCGAGCTGCCGGTGCTCACTCGCGGTGCGCACCGACGTCCCGGCGAACACTCCTGGCACCGTTCGAGCCTGGCGGGCATTGAGTCGGGGCTTGATCAGCCACACCGCCGCGGCCACCAGCACCACCGCACCGAGGGCCAGCACCAGCGTGCCGGGACCTGCCTCCAGTGGCCGGAGCCCGGCGAAGACGGACCCCAGCCATTCGAGGACGGCCGTGGCGATACGCTCCAGGAAGTTGGGTTCGGCTTCCTGATACTGGCCTCTGGCGAGTTCGTCCAGGAGCCACCGGCGCGCTTCGTCATCGTCGGGCGTCACGGCGCTGTTGCTGGCAAACGGCACAGTGGCGGGAATCGATCGGGTCAGCATGGTGGGGGCAGCACCCGGCTCAGGTTCCGGTGGTGGGCGGAGCCGGCGGTCCGCCGGGGTGGTGGCCAAACTGCTGCCCGCCGGGGTTGGCTGACTGGCCGGGGATGGGAGTGAACCGACCGGAGTGTGCTTCTTCGTGTTCGCGCAGCAGAACGACGTCGAACCCCTCCCGCCGGATCCGTAGGTCGACATACAACAGCGCCGTCACCCCGGCCTGGAAGGCATAGCCGATGGCGCCGAAGACAGCAGTGATCAGCTGGGCGACAAGAAGAATGGGAAGCGAATCCATCAGCTCCTCGCCCAGGGCCGCCGGGGAGTCGCTGAAGGACACGAACTGGGTGGCAAGCAGGCTCAGTGGGGTGGAAATCACCGAGGTAATAATCGACACGATGATGCTGGTCAGGATGAGGATCCCGAAGGTCCGCCACCAGTTGCGGGTAGTGAGGGTCCAGGACCTGCGCAGGGACGTGAGCGGTCCGGCACCCTCCAGCATGAGCACCGCCGGAGCGAGGACAAACTTGATGCTGAGCCAGATGATCAGCGCCAGCGAGGCGAGGAATCCCAGGACGATCAGCCAGATGGAGTCCTGACCCAGCACCGTGGCGAGGAGCACGGCGATCAACACCAGGATCACGAGGCCGGCGATGATCATGAGCAGCAGGAGGAATCCCAGTCCCAACAGGGGCAGGATCCGCCGGACGGCAAGCTTCCACAGTTGCACGAAACTGGTGCGCTCGTTGAGCACCGCGCGGGCAATCGGGATGACCAGCACGCCCTGGAGGACGAGGACTCCCACGCTGCTGAGCACCACAATCGCTGTGCCGACGGAAATGGCCGATGCAGCGAGTCCGGTGACCTGGTCCAGGGAAGGGTTGTTGGGGTCAAGCTGTGCGATCGAGCCGACCAGGCCGACGGTGAGGAGCAGTGTCAGCACCGAAATCAGCACCTGGAACAGGATGGCCGTGCCGAAGGTGGCCAGCGGGTTTTTCCGACAGGCCTGGAATGCGCCGTCGAGAATCTCGCCCAGACCCAGGGGCCTGAGCGGGATGATTCCTGGTTTGGGTGGAGCCTGGTAGCCGCGGAACTGTCCGTGTGGCACGCCCTGCCAGCCAGGCTGCGCCCCCCACTGGGGTGCCGGTGCTGGCGGTTGCTGCTGACCCCACTGAGGCTGTTGACCCCACTGAGGCTGTTGACCCCACTGTGCCTGCTGGCCCCACTGGGAATTTAGGGGTGGCTGGGCGGATGGGCCGGGCGCGTCGTCCCGCGGCTGATCTGTTGGTTCACCTTCGTGCGGATTGTTAGTCATCCTGTCCCCCCGGAACCGTAGTTCCACTCATGAACCCGTCTCCTAGAACTATAGTTACCGCGAGGGTTTTCCGGGAACCTGCCCGTGGTGGGGCGCGCGGAGCATGCGCCCCAGTACAACATTGCCGCAGCAATAAGACACTATGGAGATATGAAGGCACGCATTCTGGTCGTTGACGACGACGAAGCTCTGGCCGAGATGATCGGCATCGTATTGCGCAACGACGGATTCGATCCCGTGTTCTGCGCAGACGGCTCCCAGGCCCTGGAAATCTTCAGGAGCTCCAAACCCGACCTGGTGTTGCTCGATCTGATGCTGCCCGGTATCGACGGTATTGAAGTGTGCCGGCAGATCCGCAACGAGTCAGATCTTCCCATCGTGATGTTGACCGCGAAGTCAGACACTTCCGACATTGTGCGGGGGCTTGAATCCGGGGCCGACGACTATGTGCCCAAGCCGTTCAAACCGGCAGAGCTGGTCGCACGGGTCAGGGCACGGCTCCGTCCGGGGGATCAGAAGGCGCCTGAGACCCTGCGGATTGGTGAGGTCACTATCGATGTGGCCGGGCATTCTGTGGTTCGTTCCGGCGACCGTATCTCGCTGACCCCGCTGGAGTTTGATCTGTTGGTGGCATTGGCGCGCAAACCGTGGCAGGTCTTCACCCGGGAGCTGCTGCTCGAACAGGTGTGGGGTTACCGGCACGCAGCCGACACCCGGCTCGTTAATGTGCATGTGCAGCGGTTGAGGTCAAAAATCGAGCGGGACCCTGAAGCGCCAGAGATTGTGCTGACGGTCCGCGGCGTCGGATACAAGGCAGGACAGGGGTAAGTTGGAGCACGCTTCAGCGAAGGCCCGGGGCAGGCTCAGCGATCTGACGTCGCGGGCCTGGTCCTGGATCCGGACGATGCTGTCCCGCACGGCGCGTCAATGGCGCCGTTCGCTGCAATTCAGGACGGTAGTCTCCACTCTGCTGCTCACCGCGCTGGCCTTCGCCGCCGTGGGCGCTTTCCTGTCCAACCAGATTGCCAGCGGACTCTACGAGGAACGCTTTGAACAGTTCAGAGCCGAGTCAAGCAATGGGCTGACCGAGGTAGAGGCAATCTTCAGCAGTGCGTCGACGACTGACCGCGAATCAACAGTTCAGTTGGTGGGCGATACCCTGCCCAGTCTTGAAGGTGGGGGCGCCGACGCGCCCCGCCGATTCATTTTGGCGATCGTCCCTGAGCAGTCCACCGAAATCTACGTGTTCCCGGTCGGCAGCGACAACCTGACCGAGTCCAGCGCGATCCCGCCGGCCATGGTCGAGGCTGTCCGGTCCGGGGATGACCAGTACTGGTCTGCCACCTCGTTCGTCGACTCCGGCGAGCGCGTGCCTGGCCTCGCGTTCGGCACTAAGGTCACCCTGCCACCAGCCCAGACCGAGTACGCGCTCTACCTGATTTATGACCTGTCATCCATGCAGGCGACCCTCGACTACATCCACGGGGTGATCTGGATTGCCGGCACTCTGCTGCTGGCGATTATCGGGGCCATCGCGTGGTTCGTGACCCGCAGCGTGGTGGGACCGGTGAGCCACGCGGCGGTGGTTTCCGAGAAGCTGGCGTCAGGCCAGCTGCAGGAACGGATGGACGTCAAGGGCGAGGACGAGGTGGCCCGGCTGGGCGCTTCTTTCAACCATATGGCCGAGAACCTGCAGGACCAGATCACCCAGCTTGCCCAGCTATCGCAGATGCAGCAACGCTTCGTGTCGGACGTCTCCCATGAGCTGCGCACCCCGCTGACCACCGTGCGCATGGCAGCCGAGGTCCTGCATGACGCCCGGGCCACCTTTGATCCGATCAACCGCCGCTCGGCGGAGATCCTCTATAACCAGGTGGAGCGGTTCCAGGCCCTCCTCGCTGACCTGCTGGAAATCTCGCGGTTCGACGCCGGCGCGGCAGTGCTTGATTCCGAATCGGTCGACATCTTCCAGGTGGTCCGGCACGTGATCGACGGAGCTCAACCGCTGGCGGACGCCTGCGGTTCGGAGCTGTCGATCGTGTCGCGTGAGACTGAATGCCTGGTCGAGGCGGACCCCCGCCGGATCGACCGCATCCTGAGGAACCTGGTGGTGAACGCTCTGGAGCATGGGGAGGGGAATCCGGTCACGATTTACATCGCTTCTAACCCCGACGCTGTTGCTGTGGCCGTCCGCGACTATGGCATCGGGATGACACCCCTTGAGGCCTCACGGGTCTTCGACCGGTTCTGGCGGGCGGACCCGGCGAGGGCGCGCACCACCGGTGGCAGCGGGCTCGGTCTGTCAATCGCTACCGAGGATGCGCACCTGCACGGAGCGTGGCTGCAGGCCTGGGGGTCCCCCGGCAAAGGCGCCTGCTTCCGCCTGACCCTCCCGAAGGTGAGGGAATCGGTGCTCAAGGTGTCGCCGCTGCCACTGCCCCCACGCAAGGGTGGACTGCCCGAGCGGCCGTCCGTCGGGACGTCCCCGGCGGCGTTGCCGCAGTTCACCACGATGGTGAAGGAGGCCCACGATGGCCGCTAGGCGCCGATCAGCGGGCCAGTATCTGACCCTGCTCCTCCTCCCGTTGCTGCTCGTCATCAGCGGATGTTCCTCGATACCCGTCTCGGGGCCAGTGGGAGTCATCACCGTCGAACCCGGGTCCGGCACCTCCGATCCGCTGATCTTCAACCCGCTGGGCCCCCGCCAGGATGCCGACCCGGAATCGCTTCTGAACTCTTTCATCGACGCGGGGATTGGGGCCGCGGGGGACTACGGAGTTGCCCGCGACTACCTCACCGAAGAGTTTGCGCAGGAGTGGCAGCCCGAAGAGCGGATCATCATCTACAGTTCGGATCCGCAGATTTCGGCAACACCCACCGCGGGGGTGTTCCAGATCCAGCTCGAAGTTGAGGGCACCATCAACGCCGAAGGAATCCGGACCGGTGCCGAAGCCACCACCACGGAAAGCATTACCGCTGAGCTGGTGCAGAACGTTGACGGCCAGTGGCGGATCGCTGCGATCCCCAACGGCATCATGATCTCCTCTCCCACTGCCGACCTGCTGCTGGAGACCTACAGCCTGTACTTCTACAGCAGTTCCTTCGAGCACTGGGTGCCGGACGTCAGATGGTTCGTCAACAGGGCAGCCATTGCCGCGAACATCGTCGAGGCGATGCTTGAGGGCCCGGCCCCCTACTTGCAAGGATCGGTGACCAGCGCCTTCCCCGAGGGCACCACCCTCGGCGTTGAGTCGGTGCCGATCGTCAATGGCACGGCAACGGTTGACCTGTCAGCCGACATTCTTCAGGACACCAGCGACCTGATCCGACAGCAGATGCAGCAACAGTTGCGCGTCAACCTGGCAGGGCTGAACACCGTCAACTCGGTGCAGATGACCGTGGGCCAACCGGTCTTCCTGGGCGACGAGATACCCAATCCCAACCTCATCGTCCCGGTGGCTGACCCGCCGGTCGGTAACGAGCAGGTGGTGGTCTCCGGGAGCGAACTGTTCCTTTACCAGGCCGACCAAACCGTTCCGATCGAGGGAATGCCCTCGGTGGCAGCCCTGGATCCCCAGGATCCTGCCATGTCCAGGAATGAGGCAGACTTTGCCTTCCTCAACGGGAACCGCACCCGGCTGTACACCACCGGAGCCGATGAGGAAATCCTTCTCGCGGGGACCGGGAGGAATCTGACAGCGCCGAGCTTCGATCCGAACAACTGGATCTGGACGGCCAGCACCCTTGCCGACGGCCAGGCCTCCACCGTGTCAGCGGTTCCGCCCGGTGGCACCCAGGACAGGGCAGTACCCGTGACCGCCCCGTGGCTTGCCGACGCTGAAGTGCTGGAATTGAGGGTGTCAAGAGACGGTTCGCGGGTGCTGGTGGTGACAGAACAGGACGGCGTCAGCCGGGTACTGCTGGCCGGTATTGTGCGCAACAATGACCGGACGCCGCAAAGCCTGAGCACCCCGCGGGAGCTTTTCGCGAGCGGACCGGTCAACACGGCAAAGTGGGTGAGCGAGGACACGGTGATTGTCGCTGAGACCTCGACGGAGGGCGAGGTAACCCCTGAGTTCCTCGGCCTCGACGGAAGTGCCGAGGCCCTGGCGCCGCTCCCCGGCATCATCCATCTCAGTGCGGGCACCGGTCCCACCGCCGTCTTCGCAGCCACGCCTGACGGTGTCAGGAACAGGGTGGGGGACACCTGGTCGGATGAACCCGTGGAAGGCGTTCAGGATCCGGCGTTCCCCGGCTGACGCCCGCCCCACCTTGAAACGCTGACCACCTCGGATTGCCGACTGGCGTTGTCCACATTCGCCTGAAGTGGCTCCCCGGATGGAGCAACGAACTGGCAGTGTCAGGGGGTGAACGGATCCCGAACCATCTCGTCCTGGGCTTGCATCGCCGACTACCTCGATGCTGCCCGGCTCCATCCGGCAGTGCACAGAGCCACCGGCGCTGTCATGGACTTCTGGTCCCTGCTGTTTCCTACCGATTGCGCCGTGTGCGGATCGTTAGCAGTCCCGCTATGTCGCGGGTGTCTCCGGGAGGTCAGGAACGCCACCGTTCAGCCCTTCAGGGCTGAAGGAGGAGCCCCTGCTCTGCCCGAGCGGACTGCCACCGGTACCGGGCAGCTGGCGACCGGCTTCGGTGACCCGCTGCCGGTGACCGCGGCAGGCCAGTACAGGTCGGCGCTGGCACGGTTGATCCTCGCCTACAAGAATCACAACCGAACGGCTGTGGCACGGCCGCTGCAGGCGGCGCTCGCCCGGTCCTTGCACGCTGCCGTCGGAGAGGTGGGCGAGCGCGGCGCAGCAACCCAGATCCTTCTGGTGCCAGTGCCCGCCAAGGCATCGTCGGTGCGCCGGCGCGGCTACGACCCGCTCGACTTGCTCCTTGACGGGTTGGCCCGACGCGGTGAGCTGCCCGCTGGGTGCCGTCCCGCCCGCCTGGTGGGGTACCGGGGCGCCACCCGTTCGGCGCGTCTGGCCCTGACGGGCAGTCATCGTCCGCAGCAGCAGAAGGGATTGGGGCGCGCCCAGCGACGCGCCAACGTCCGGTTCGCCATGACGGTGCGGCGGACCCGCCACAGTATCTCAGGGGCGGTGTGCCTCGTGGTCGACGACGTCCTGACCACCGGGGCCACCATCTCCGAGGTGACGCGGGTCCTGCGGCTTCATGGTGCGCGCGTGGCGGGGGCGGCAGTAGTCGCCGCCACCGAGCCGCCGTCGCACGCTGAATGAAATTCCCGGAAAAAAACAACCACCGAAGGATGAATATCAGGGGTGGGTGAACTAACGTGAGGTATGGATATCTCGACGAAATTAGATATCCGTCGACAGCGGCTGGAAGCACGACTCCCCGGCCGCTGTTGTGTCACCTAAGCGATTTTGGAGGACACCATGGAGTTTTTGATCAGTGGTCGAAATCTGTCAGTTTCGGACCGTTTTCGGGAGTACGCCGAGGAGAAGATCGATAAGATCGAGCAGCTTGGCGACAAGGTGCAGCGGCTGGAGGCGAAAGTCACCAAGGAGCCCAGCGCGCGTAATGCTGACAGCTCACTCACCGTCGAACTCACCGTTCTGGCGAAGGGCCCAGTGATCCGGGCTGAAGCGTCAGCGGCAGATAAATTTGCGGCCTTCGATCTTGCCTATAGCAAACTTTTGGAAAGACTCCGCCGTGCCAGAGACCGGCGGAAGGTCCACCACGGACGCCACACCCCTATGGCCGTCCGCGAAGCCACAGCTGATCTCGAACCCGCCAGCACCACCGCCCCGTTGTACCTCGAAGTGCAATCCACCGAGGCACCACCAGAAGCCAGCGGAAGCGTCGTCGACAACTACGAGATCGAAAATGACATTCCAGCCGGCGACTCGCCAGTGCTGATCCGCCGGAAAGTTTTCTCCGGCACACCGATGGCACTGGAGGACGCGGTCGACAACATGGAACTGGTGGGACACGACTTCTACCTCTTCGTCGATTCAGCGACAGGCGCGCCCTCGGTTGCCTACCGCCGGCAAGGGTGGACCTATGGCGTCATCACCCTCGATGCCCGGTGTGCTGAAGGGACCGAAGACCCGCGCGAGGAACTTCTCGCGTACCGGGCCCGGGAGGCTGCCGCGTCCAGGTAGCCCGCACGGGGTTCACGCCCAGTAGGGTCAGAGGATGACCACAGTCCTCACCCTGTCCCAGGCCCGGCGTCTTGCGCTGGAGGCCCAGGGATTGGCTCGGGCAAGGCCCACCGGCCCCGCTACGGCGAGGCGGGTGGGCCTTACCTTTGACCGCCTTCACTTGCTGCAGATTGATTCGGTGAACGTGTTGGCGCGCAGCCATTACCTTCCGCTATTCGCCAGGCTGGGACCCTATGACCGTGCCATCCTTGATCGGCTGGCCAGCACCCCGCCGCGCCGGATGGTCGAGTACTGGGCCCACGAAGCAAGTTTCATCAGACCGGACCTGTTTCCCTTCCTCCGCCCGCTGCAAGAGCGGCGATGGGTAGGTGCCACGTCGGTGCCGGTAGATCTCAGGGAGTCGCTCCGTTACCGGATCCGTGAGGTGCTGGCCGTCAGCCGTCCGCTGACTGCGCCCCAACTGCAGCTCAGGATCGGTCACACGGAGGTGCGGAACACCGACCAGTGGGGTTGGAACTGGAACTCGGTGAAACGCGTCCTGGAGGACATGTTCGAACGGGGTCAGGTGTCAGCGGCGGGGCGCACCGCGTCCTTTGAACGCCGCTACGCACTGACAGAGCGTGTGCTCCCCGACGCCTCAGCCGCGTCGCTGAACGTGGATCCAGACGAGGCACGGCTTCACCTGACCGACCTGTCGGCCCGCGCGCTGGGCGTGGGGACCGTGAGGTGCTTCGCCGACTACTTCCGCCTGTCCCTCACCTCGACGTCGACGGCGATCGAATCCCTGGTTGCCGGCGGCACCCTTGAGCCCGTCACCGTCACGGGATGGAACCGGCCCACCTTCCGCCACGTGGCCTCGGTGCTGCCGCGGAAGGCCGAGGGAAGGGCGTTGCTTAGCCCCTTCGATTCGATGGTCTTTGAGCGCCGCAGGCTGTCGGAGTTGTTCGGGTTCGACTACCGGCTGGAGATCTATACTCCGGCCGCGAAGCGGCGCTATGGCTACTATGTGCTCCCCTTCCTGTTGCGCGAGACGATGGCCGCCCGGGTGGACCTCAAAGCGGATCGGGCAACCGGACGGCTGTTGGTGCGTGGCAGCCACAGTGAGCCCGGCGCACCGACCGACACCGCTACCGAACTGGCTGCCGAGCTGCGGCTGATGGCGTCCTGGCTGGGCCTCGACGCTGTGGTCGTCGACGAAAACGGAGATCTGGCGGAGGCCCTGAAGCTGGCAGTTTCCCTCCAATAGTGGGCGCTGCTGCTGCAGGTTAGACAGGACAAGAGGTCTCTCCCGTAGACTGAACACGCCAGATTTCGGCGCACCTTAGATTGGGAGCAAATACCAGTGCCATCACTTCTTGAACGAGTCCTCCGCACCGGCGATAAGAAGACACTCAAGAAACTCCGAAACTACGCTGACGCCATCAACGTCCTCGAAGACGAGTTTCGCGAGATGAGCGACGACGACCTCCGGGGTGAGGCCGACAAACTGAAGCAGCGTTTCGCTGAGGGGGAGACCCTCGACGATTTGCTGCCTGAGGCTTTCGCGGCGGTGAGGGAGGCGTCCAGCCGCACCCTGAAGCTGAGGCAGTTCGACGTGCAACTGATGGGCGGCGCTGCGCTGCACCTGGGCAACATCGCTGAAATGAAGACTGGCGAGGGCAAGACCCTGGTAGCCGTGGCACCAGCGTTCCTTAACGCCCTGTCCGGCAAAGGCGTCCACATTGTCACCACCAACGATTACCTCGCTGAGTATCAGTCTGAACTGATGGGACGGGTTTTCCGGTTCCTGGGCATGACCTGCGGGTGCATCCTCTCCAAGCAGGACCCTTCCGTACGGCGTGAGCAGTACAACGCCGATGTCACCTACGGCACGAACAACGAGTTCGGGTTCGACTACCTCCGCGACAACATGGCGTGGAGCGCCGCTGAACTGGTGCAGCGTGGCCACAACTTTGCGATCGTTGATGAGGTGGACTCCATCCTCATCGATGAGGCGCGCACCCCGCTGATCATTTCAGGGCAGGCTTCCGGCGACGTCAACCGGTGGTACACCGAATTCTCCAAGGTGGTCAAGAAGCTCACGATCGACGTTGACTATGAGGTTGACGAAAAGAAGCGCACCGTCGGAGTGCTCGAGGACGGCATCGAGAAGGTAGAGGACTACCTCGGTATCCAGAACCTCTACGAATCAGCCAACACCCCGCTGATCGGATTCCTGAACAACGCCATCAAAGCCAAGGAACTGTTCAAGAAGGACAAGGACTATGTGGTCCTCAACGGCGAGGTCATGATCGTCGACGAACACACCGGCCGTATCCTCGCTGGCCGCCGCTACAACGAAGGTATGCACCAGGCCATCGAGGCGAAAGAGGCTGTCGAGATCAAGGCCGAGAACCAGACCCTCGCCACGGTCACCCTGCAGAACTATTTCAGGCTGTACGAAAAGCTGTCCGGCATGACGGGTACCGCCGAGACGGAAGCCGCCGAGTTCATGGCGACGTACAAGCTCGGCGTCGTGCCGATCCCCACCAACCGCCCCATGGTGCGTGCCGACCTGTCTGACCTGATCTACAAGAACGAGATTGCCAAGTTCGACGCCGTCGTGAAGGACATCGTTGAACGTCACGAAACCGGCCAGCCGGTCCTGGTAGGTACCACCAGCGTGGAGAAGAGCGAGTACCTCTCGAAGCAGTTGGCCAAGGCAGGAATCCGCCATGAGGTGCTCAACGCCAAAAATCACTCACGTGAGGCGGCGATCGTTGCCCAGGCCGGGCGCAAGGGTGCTGTCACAGTTGCCACCAACATGGCCGGTCGAGGCACTGACATCATGCTCGGCGGCAACGCCGAATTCAATGCCATCGTCGAGTTGGAGAAGCGGGGCCTCAGCCCCGCCGACAACCCCGACGAGTACGAGAGCCAGTGGCCCGACGCCCTGAGCGCCGCGCGGAACTCGGTGGAATCCGAGCACAACGAGGTCAGGGAGCTCGGCGGACTCTATGTCCTCGGCACCGAACGGCATGAGTCCCGCCGGATCGACAATCAGCTCCGCGGCCGTTCCGGCCGGCAGGGCGACCCCGGCCGCTCCCGTTTCTACCTCTCCCTGACCGATGACCTGATGCGGCTCTTCAATTCGGGCGCCGCCGAACGCATCATGAACTCGTCAACCATGCCCGACGACGTCGCGCTGGAGTCGAAGCTCGTGTCCAAGGCCATCGAGAGTGCCCAGGGCCAGGTTGAGGGCCGCAACGCCGAGCAGCGCAAGAACGTCCTGAAGTACGACGACGTCCTCAACCGACAGCGCGAGGCTATCTACGGTGATCGTCGCCGCATCCTCGAAGGCGGCGACCTCCACGAGAAGGTCAGCTTCTTCCTTGAGGACGTGGTGACAGCGATGGTCGACGAAGCCACGGCCCAGGGGCATGGCGACGACTGGGACTACGAGCAGCTGTGGACCAACCTCCGCACGCTGTATCCGATCAGCCTGACCATCGATGAGGTCCTTGAGGAAGCCGGTGGCCCATCAAAGGTCACCAGGGAGTTCCTGCACGCAGAGATTCTCTCCGATGCGAAGCTCGCCTATCAGACCCGTGAGCTGGCCCTCGGCGAGCAAACCATGCGCGAGCTGGAACGCCGGGTAGTCCTCTCAGTCATTGGGCGGAAGTGGCAGGAACACCTGTACGAGATGGACTATCTCAAGGAAGGCATCGGGCTGCGGGCGATGGCCCAGCGCGACCCGCTGGTCGAATACCAGCGCGAAGGATTCATCCTGTTCCAGGCCATGATGGAGGCGATCCGGGAGGAGAGCGTGGGCTTCCTGTTCAACCTCGAGGTTGAGGTGGCCGCCCCGGCGCCCACCGGACTTCCCGGGGTAGCCGATGGGCGCGGGCTGGTCCAGCGCCCGACCATCAAGGCCGCTGGCCTGGATGCACCGGAGCGGCCAGCAACCCTGAACTTCTCGGCGCCCAATGCCCAGGGCGAGGTTGAAACCCGGGTGGAACGCAGCGCAGCCGCGGCCAAGGCCGAGGCGAACGGAACGACCCGTGCTGAGGCGCGTGCCGCCGCAAAACGCAAGAAGAAGTAGCTACTAGCCAATCTCCAACGCGGTGACCTTCCAGTGCCCGCGCCGATGCTCCAATCTGAGGGCGACGGCGCGGGCTCTGTTGTTTTCGCAGGTCACCGCTGACGCTTCATACACCCTGGCGCTCACCCGGCAGGTTCGGACCGACAGCACTGTGACGTTGCGATGCAACAGGCGGCCCGGATGGGTGCTGGTTGCCGGGCTGCGATCGAGGCTGCGGGTGAGATTGGCGCGAAGGTGGAGACGTTCGTAGCTGGGAGGGTCAAGCCAATCAGCCAGCTGCTGCAGCGGACGGGATCCGCCGAGCACCTCCAGCGACGCCTGCACTACCGCGCGGACAATCCGCTGCACCTGGGCTGTAGTAGCCGCTTCCTCACCGGGCGGACTCCCTGGGGGGTTGGGCGTGGGAGGAGCCGGGCGAGGGAGCTCGATCTGGACGGTCATGATGATCCTCGGTGTGTTAGCGGGTGGTGGGAGGTACCTGCAGCAGCTGCCCGGGAAGCAGCAGGTGGGGGTCGTCGCCGATCACCTGGCGGTTCGCGCGGTACCAGCTGGGCCACGACGCAGCGATCTCGACATCGGTGGCGAAGGGTCCGAGGTGGTGGGCCGCGATGGTCCACAGTGAATCGCCCGGGGTCACCACCACCAGTCCTGGACCGGTATCCGTGGAGGCGCCTGCGGCGGACCGGTGTTGACCCGGGAGGAGAGGCCCGCCGTCTGCCGGTGCGGGGACAGGTTTCCACTGGGGGCTGACCATACGGCGATCCTGACCGGGCGCAGCCGTCGAGGTGTTGGCTGTGTCGGCGATGTCCTCGTGAGTTGTCCGGGCCGCAGCTGTGACCGGGTGGCCTGATAGTCCGTGGGCCATGGTCACCGGGATTCCGCTGACGAGCTGGAGTCCCACGACCGCCGCAGCAAGCTGTTTCATGAACGCTGGGGTGAGGATCGCGGTGATCCGCGCGGCTTGTTGCCAGCCCGCCCGGGTGAGTGCTTCGCTGGTGAAGGCCAGAACGAGGGCCGCCAACCACCATCCGACCACGGCAAGGCCTGCCGCCGAGGCGCACAGGCCGAGCAGTCCCTCCAGCCGCTGGTAGCCGGTGAGCGGCCCCGCTCCGGCGAGAATGACCTGGCCGGACACCAGAAGCAGGATTCCCAGCAAGGCGATCGATACTGCCAGCGAGGGTGCGCGTAAGCCGTTCATTACATCTCCAAAGAGGGGTCGTTTGTCAGTTAGAAGCTCGTTTAACCTCATTTAATATAGTTCAATCTCATTTGTACACCTTGAGACTCTTTGGTGTCTATCCTTGACCGGCTATCCGGACGCGTTTAGGCTGGCCCGGTGCGGTGGGATGCTCTGTTCAGGGACCTTGAGGCCCAGTTCGCTGCGGCCGACTTATTGGCGATGGAGAGCCAGATCGCCGAACAGGCCCGAGTGGAACTGGCAGCCGTGACTGTGCTCGACCGCCTGCGTGGGCAGGTGGGAGCAGTGCTCCGGATCCGGGTGAGCAGCGGAGCTCTCTTCGCTGGGAGCCTGTGCCAGGTCGGATCGGAGTGGCTGGTGCTGGAAACCGGGCCAGGGGCGGCCTTGATTCCCGCCGGTGCCCTGAGCGCCGTCGAGGGAATGGGGCGGCGGGCGACGGTCGAGCCATCAGCGGTGACCACCCGGCTCGGGTTGGGGTCGGTGTTTCGTGCCTTCGGCAGGGACCGCACCCTGGTCACCATTCAATTGGCCGACAGCGGTGCCCGGATCGACGGCACTATTGACCGGGTGGGAAAGGACTTCCTGGAGGTCGCGGCGGTGCCGTTGGGTGAACAACGCCGGCCCGGCAACGTCGCCGGGATGATCCTGATTCCTTTTACCGGGGTGGAAGCAGTGCTCTCCCGGTGGTGAACGTCAGGGAGTGCTACTTTCCCGGGCAGTGCCGAACGATCCATCCCGTACCGCGGCGGCCGACTTTTCGTAGGCACGGGCGATGAACTCCTCAAGCACCTGCGATTCCACCCGCCACTGCCCGCGCCCGCCGATCTGGATGGCCGGCAATTCACCCGATCGGACCAGGGCGTAGGTTTGCGACGACGAAATATTCAGCACCTCGCCGACATCTGCGAGGGTCAGGAACCGCTTATCGGCCACGTTCTTCCGCCTTCCGTTCCGCTGTTCGCGGAACCCATTCACCTACCGGATCATCTTCTCCAATCTTGCCATTACCTGATGGGGTTTAGCCGGATTATCCACAGGTTGGGTGCCATTTGGTGAGGAGGGATGTCATTTGTTGCTGTCGTACACGAGAATTGCAGAGCAACGTCAAAACAATCCACGTCCTGACGGCTGGGTTGCCGCGGAGTGCGTAGGAGGGCCGCATGAGTTCATTGGCTGCCACCCCAGGGAAAGCCGAGCCACCGGTTCGGCTCAGGAAACCCACGTGGAAGGACCCACGGCTCCTGGTGGGACTGCTGCTTGTCCTGGCTTCGGTTGCGGGAGTGACGGCGCTGGTCGGGAACGCCGACCAGACCACCGATGTCTATGCGGCCAGGGTGGAAGTCCCCATCGGACGTGAGGTCACCCCCGAAGACCTCACTGTCGCTGCAGTCCGGCTCGACGAGCTCCAGTCGGCCTACCTCCGGGTCGCTGACGGCATACCGGAGGACCTGGTGGCAACCAGCCTCCTGCGGGCTGGCGAACTGGTTCCCCGGTCATCGTTGGGCGCCGCCGACGCGCTCGACCGGAAACCGGTCGGTCTCACGGTGGACGACCCGCTGCCCACCGGGACCAGCACCGGATCAAGGGTCGATGTCTGGGTTTCCCTGGAGGGGGACGACGGTACCTTCGAGCCGCCCACCCAGCTGCTCGCGGCCGCCGAAATATCCGAACTGAGGGTGTCCGAATCGGCGCTGGGTGGGGGCAGCGGGTCAACCCTGGTCCATGTTCTCGTCGACGATGAACGGTTGCCCGAACTCCTTGATGCGCTTTTGAACGAAGCGCGGATTGCCATCGTCCTCAACCCCGGTGGCTCGGAGTGAGCCTGCCGGTAGTGACCGGTGGGCAAGCGGCCCGCGACTGCATCACGCGGTTGGAGAGACTGCGGGGACCCGTCACTGTGGTTCGCTGGTGCGCCGACCTCGCCGAAGTGCTCGCGGTGTGCCAGACCGGACTGGCCCGCGCTGCCATCCTGTCGGCAGACGCGGGGGAGCTCACCGCAGCCCTGGTGGAGCGGTTCAGGATGGCCGACGTCGCAGTAGTGGCCCTGGCGAACGACGACGAGAGCCGCCAGCGTCTCGACGCGCTCGGCGTGCGATACGCGTCGGTCGACGTCGATGCCCTCACCCTCGCGTCACTCGTCGAGACGGCCGTGGAGGTGGCTGCGGAGCGGCGGCGGCTCTCACTGAATCCGACAGCGGGTGGGGCGGGCTATGCTGACCCTGCGCTCGCGCTCGACGCTGCACTGCTTGACCCGGACGAACCCGGCGAGACAGGGCCGCTGCCCCCGGGGATGGGGGAGATCACAGCGGTCTGGGGGCCCACCGGATCGCCAGGGCGAACCACCGTTGCCGTTAATCTCGCCGCCGAACTCGCAGCTGATGGCCGGTCTGTGCTGCTCATCGACGCTGACACCTACGGCGCCAGCGTGGCGGCATTCCTGGGGCTCCTCGACGAATCGGCCGGGCTGGCACATGCCTGCCGGCTGGCCGATCAGGGCACACTCGACCTCGCTGGGCTGCACCGCACCATCGCCATGGTCGCGGTCAGGGGCGTCCGCCTGGGAGTCCTGACCGGCGTGACCCGGTCCGACCGGTGGACCGAGCTGCGACCCGCGGCCCTGACCCGGGTGCTTGAGCTGTCCCGCCAACTCGTCGACGTGACAGTGGTTGATTGTGGATTTTGCCTTGAAGTCGACGAAGAGTTGAGCTTTGACACCGTGGCGCCGCGCCGGAACGCTGCAACACTGTGCTGCCTGGACGCGGCAGACACGGTCTTTGCCGTTGGAGCGGCCGACGCCGTCGGGCTGCCCCGTCTGATCCGTGCACTCGCCGACCTTCAGACGGCCGTTCCAGCAGTCACACCCCGCGTGGTTCTGAACAAGGTCCGGGCGGCCGCGGTAGGGCGCGGCCCCGAGCGTCAGCTCAGCGAAGCATGGGACCGGTTTGGCCCGTCAGTGCCGGTTGAGGCGTTCCTGCCGGCCGACTTCGCGGCGGCCGATTCGGCCCTGCTCGGAGGATCGGTGCTGCTGGAGACAGCACCCCGTTCACCACTGCGCACCGCCATCGCCACACTGGCCGGTGTACCGATTGAACAACTGCGGCGCCGCCGCGTTGGAGCAGGCCACAACGAAGTGAAGTTTTCCCGCAACGGCGTTAGGCTCTTGGGTAAGGGGCCGCAAAGGAGCGGCCTTTAATTTCGTTTATGGAGGCGTTTTCATGTCGTCTGGATCCAGCATGACGGACCAGTCAAGTTCCGACACTTCAACCGGTGAGTTCATCAATCACTATTATGAACATCTCGCTGAAGAGGACGCCAGGGCACACACCGCTGACGCGCTCAACGAGCGTGCTCTGAGGCATCGGGGGCTCGCTGAAAACCGCCCGGCCGGCAAGGCAGCGGTGGACATTTTCGACCAGTCCGACGCCAGTGTCATCATGATCGTTACCGACGACATGCCTTTCCTGGTGGACTCGGTGATAGCCGAGCTCGTCCGCCACCAGGTGGCGATCCGCCTAGTCATGCACCCCACCTTCATCGCCACCCGCGACCGGGAGAGCTCCGCGCTCCATCAACTGCGGCGGGTGCCGTCCACGGCAGGGGTGTCAAGCGGCGACACGGCAGCCCTCCCCAACATCTCGCACCTCATTGCCGACGGCGACGTGGCAACCCATATCGAGTCCTGGATCGCCGTCGAGGTGGGGCGGATCCTCGACGACACCCGGCGCCAGGAAATCATCGCGGGCCTGGGCAGTATTCTCGGCGACGTCCGCGCCGCCGTGGAGGACTGGCCGGCCATGCGGAGCAAAGTCAGGGAAATCGCGGCGTCCCTTGACACCGTTCCGGGCGGCGCCGACATACCCGACCTGGATCAGGCGCGGGAGCTGCTCTCCTGGCTCGACGCGGGCAATTTCACGTTCCTGGGGTTCAAGGAATACGACCTGATGACCGACGACGACGGCCAGGATGTGCTCAGGATTGCCGACGGGAACGGCCTGGGCCTGCTGCGCCACCCCGTGGGCGGCCGCCAGGTCCAGCAACTAACCAGCGCGGGGAAGGCCAAGGCCCGCGAGAAGCGCGCCCTCGTCATCACGAAGGCGAACTCCCGATCCACGGTTCACCGTGCCGCCTACCTCGACTACATCGGTGTGAAGCGTTTCGACGCGCAGGGAAACGTGAACGGTGAGCGTCGGTTCATCGGACTGTTCGCGACAAGCGCCTACACCGGATCGGTGCGGGGAGTGCCGATCGTGCGTGACAAGGTCAACGCTGTGCTCCTGCAGTGCGGATTCCCCTCCGACTCGCATTCGGGCAAGGATCTGCTATCCATCCTTGAGACCTACCCCCGTGATGAACTGTTCCAGATCGAAGTCCAGGACCTGATCGACACGGCCATGGGCATCCTGCGGCTCCAGGAGCGACGCCGGACGCGGTTGTTCCTGCGACCAGACATCTACGGACGCTTCATGTCAGCGCTCGTCTTCCTCCCCCGGGACCGCTACACCACCGGGGTGCGGCTTCGGATCGAGCAGGAGCTCCGGCAGACCTTCAAAGCCGAGTCGATCGACTACGAGGCGAGGATCAGCGAGTCGGCTTTGGCGCGACTATTCTTCCGCATCAGGCTCCCTCGAGGCGTCGAGGTGGCCCAGGTAGAACCCGCCGAGCTCGAACAGCGTCTCGTCGGTGCTGCCCGATCGTGGTCCGAGGGGATCGACGAGGTAGTGCGTGGCCGCTTTGACCGGCAGACGGCCGAAGCAGTGTCGGGTCTGTGGGCTGAAGCGTTCCCCGCCAGCTACCGGGTCGATTACGAGGTCGAGGATGCGCTCAAGGATATTGAGCGGTTTGAGCGTTGCGAAAAGAATTCACCGGCCGCCCCGGTCATGCATGTCTACGTCCCCGAAGGCGCTGGCGAACATCTTGAGGAAGACGCACGGCTGAAGCTGTACCTGACTGAACCCAAAAGCCTCAGCCAGATCCTCCCTTTCCTCCACAACCTGGGACTGGAGGTGCTGGACGAGCGGCCCTTTGAGATTGAGCGGTCCGACGGCAAGGAGTTTTTCCTCTACGACCTGGGCCTGAAGTACCCGGCCGGAATCGACCCGGTCAGTACCGGACGCCTGCTCGAGGAATCCTTCGCCGCAGCAGTCGCCGGGTCCTCCGAGTCGGACCCCTTTGACCGGCTGGTGCTTCGGGAGAACCTGCGGTGGCGTCAGGTGGTGATCCTGCGCAGCTACGCCAAGTACATGCGGCAAATGGGCAACACCAACTCCTACGGGTTCGTCGCCGACACGCTGCTGGCGAACGCAATGGTGGCCCGCGCCCTCGTAACCCTTTTCGAGGCCCGGTTCGACCCGGATCTCAGCGAGGCCGACCGCGCGTCCCGCACCGATGACGCGCGGCTGGCGCTGGAATCCGGGCTGGAGGAGGTTCCGACCCTTGACGCCGATCGTGTGCTGCGCACGTTCGGCAACCTGATCGGGGCCACCCTGAGGACCAACTACTTCCAGGACAAGCGTCACGTGAGTTTCAAGCTCGACACGTCAGCCATCGACGGGGCACCCTACCCGCGCCCCAAGTACGAAATCTGGGTGTACTCACCGCAGGTCGAGGGTGTCCACCTGCGTTTCGGCAAGGTTGCCCGCGGCGGGCTCCGCTGGTCGGACCGCCGGGAGGACTTCAGGACCGAAGTGCTTGGACTGGTCAAGGCGCAAACGGTGAAGAACGCCGTCATCGTCCCGACGGGCGCGAAGGGTGGCTTTTTCGCCAAGCAACTCCCCAACCCCACGGTGGACCGTGCCGCCTGGCTTGCCGAGGGGCAGGCGAGCTACCGCACCTTCATCAGGGCACTCCTCGACATCACTGACAACCTGGTGACCGGCGACGACGGCGAAACAGTCGTCCCGCCGCCCCGTGTGGTGCGCCATGACGGCGACGACAGCTACCTGGTGGTGGCCGCCGACAAGGGCACCGCGGCGTTCTCCGACATTGCCAACGAACTGTCGGCCGAGTATGGCTTCTGGCTGGGGGATGCCTTCGCCTCGGGCGGGTCGGTCGGCTATGATCACAAGGCGATGGGCATTACCGCCCGCGGCGCGTGGGAGTCGGTGAAACGGCACTTCAGCGAGTTTGGCGTCGACACCCAGTCCGAGGACTTCACCGTGGTGGGCGTCGGCGATATGAGCGGCGACGTCTTCGGTAACGGCATGCTGTTGTCCGAGCACATCCGTCTTGTCGCAGCGTTTGACCACCGGCACATCTTCCTCGATCCGACCCCCGAGGCGGCAGCATCCTATGCCGAACGACGCCGGCTGTTTGACCTGCCACGGTCAAGCTGGGAAGACTACGACGCCTCCCTGATCAGCGCAGGCGGCGGAATCTACCCGCGGCAGGCAAAAACCGTCCCCATTTCCGCGCAGGTTCGGGTGGCCCTCGGCCTTTGCGAGGGTGTCACCACCCTCAGCCCGCCCGAGTTGCTCCGCGCCATCCTGTCCGCGCCAGTGGACCTGCTGTACAACGGTGGCATCGGTACCTACATCAAGGCATCCTCCGAGACCCATGCCGAGGTGGGGGACAAAGCCAATGACGCCATCCGGGTCAACGGTGACCAGCTGCGCGCCAAGGTGGTCGGCGAAGGCGGAAACCTGGGGATGACCCAGCTGGGCCGCATCGAGGCGGCCCTGGGCGGCGTCATTCTCAATACCGACGCGATTGACAACTCGGCGGGCGTCGACTGCTCCGACCACGAGGTCAATATCAAGATCTTCGTTGACCGGATGGTCAGGACCGGAGCTCTTCCCGCCGGGGAGCGCGCCGAATTCCTCCACTCGATGACCGATGAGGTCGGCCGGCTCGTGCTGAAGGACAACGTCGACCAGAACGTGCTGCTCCTGAATGACCGTCAGCGTGTGCTCGAATGGAGTCCCAGTTTTGAACGGCTGATGGACTGGCTCGAGACCAACGCCGACCTGAACCGGGAGCTCGAGGCCCTGCCCACCACCGAGGTGCTGCGGGCCCGGGTCGAGTCCGGCCAGGGACTCACGTCACCGGAACTGTCGGTGCTGGCGGCCTACGTCAAGATCGAACTGACCAAGGCTCTGACCAGCAGTGACCTTGCCGACGACCCATGGTTTGGCAGGACGCTCAGGGAGTACTTCCCGCGGCAACTGGCCGAGCGTTTCGATGCCCAGCTCGACACCCATCCGCTGCGCCGGGAAATCATCTCGACAGTGATCGCCAACGACATGATCAACATGGGTGGCATCACCTTCGCGTTCCGGGTGATGGAGGAAACATCGGTCTCCGGCCCCCTGATTGCCCGCGCCTTTGTCGCGCTGCGGGAGATCTACGACCTCGATGAACTGGTCGCTGCGCTCGGTGACCTCCCCGCGAGTTTCCCCACGGACCGGTGGTCGGCGGTTCACCTCGACATGCGCCGCCTGCTGGACCGGGCGGTCCGCTGGTTCGTCAACAATGTGGGCCAGGGAACCTCGGTGGCGGAGGACGTTGCGACGTTCAAGCCATTGATGGATCCGCTGCGTACCCACCTCGTGGACTACGTGCGCGGCAGGGACAGGGAACGGGTCCAGGAATGGTTTGCGCGCGCCGAAGAGTGGGGCCTGCCTGACGATATTGCCCGTCACTGGGCTGAACAGTTCGAGTCCTTCGGGTTGTTGGACATCGCACTGATCACGCAGCAAATCGACGAGCCGGTCGAGCGCATTGCTGAGGTCTACTACGCCGTCTACGACCGGTTCGCCGTGGACAACCTGTTGGAGCGGATCACCACCCTCCCGCGCAGGGACAGGTGGCAGGCGCTCGCCCGGGCGGCGTTGCGCGATGACCTGTACTCAACGATCGCCGATATGACCGTCTCGGTCATGAAAGCCTCGGCCACTCTGAACGGGGCCGAGGCAGGAGAGCGGTTGCACGCCTGGGAGCAGCAAAACGCTGAAATGCTGGACCGCGCCCGGCACATGTTCATTGAGGTCAACCGCCTGGAACGCGACGATATGGCGTCCCTGTCGGTCGCGCTGCGGCTGCTTCGTTCAATCGTGCGACGGTAGGACAGGGAGCACGTGGCAATCTTCACCGATCCGATCCGCGAGTACGCCCACTTCGGACCGGGCGATGCTGAATGGTTGCACCTCCTGGTCGGGGACTGGCAAATGGTCGCCGACCTCGCGTTCGCCGACCTGGCCCTCTGGTTCCCGCTCGACGACGGCGGGTACGTGGCGTTGGCCCATGTCCGTCCGTCCACCTCCCACACCGTCTTCCACACCGACTTTGTGGGGGAGCGGATCCGGGCGGATCTGCTTCCGCTCGTCGACAAGGCGTGGGGCAGCCAGCAGATGGAACGTTCGGGGGACACGAACTGGACCACCGAGATGGCCATGCGGGTGGAAGCCGTTCCCATGGTGCGCAACGGCCGGACCCTGGCCGTGGTGACGTCGCACATGGATCTCTCCAGTTCACGGATGCCTTCCCGGCTGGAGCTGACCTATCGCCAGTGTGCCCATGACTTGCTCCGGATGGGCACGCTGGGGCTCTGGCCAGACTTTGCCACCCCCACGGGGTCCCGCCGCGGGGCGCCAAGGGTTGGCGACGGATTGATCCGGCTGGACGTTGAGGGTGCCATCCAGTACGCAAGCCCCAACGGCGTGTCAGCGTTCAGGCGGTTGGGCGACGTCGAAACGCTGGAGGGAAGATCACTTGCTGAGGTGGTCACCTCGTTGCTGACGGATCGGCGGATGGTCGACGAGACGCTTCCACTGGTGGTCACCGGCAGGATGCCCTGGCGGACGGAAATCGAGTCCCGGGGCGTCAGCCTTTCCCTGCGGGCCATCCCGCTGCGCGATGAGAAGGACCGGTTCGGGGCACTGGTGTTGTGCCGTGACGTCTCTGAACTGCGGCGCAGAGAGATGGAGTTGGTGTCCAAGGACGCCACCATCCGCGAAATTCACCACCGCGTGAAGAACAACCTGCAGACCGTTGCTGCACTGCTGCGGATGCAGTCGCGCCGTATGGTCAGCGACGAAGCCAAGCAGGGTTTGGAGCAGGCAATGCGCCGGGTTGGCACCATAGCCCTGGTGCACGAGACCCTGTCACAGGGGCTGTCCCAGAGTGTCGACTTTGACGAGCTCATTGCCCGGCAGTTCCGGCTGTCGGCGGAGGTGGCGTCGCCGACGCACGTGGTGCGTACCGAACGCTCAGGGTCCTTCGGCGAACTGCCCAGCGATTTCGCCACACCGTTGGCCCTGGTGATCAACGAACTGGTGACCAACGCCGTCGAGCATGGGTTGTCGGAACGGACCGGCACCGTGTGGCTGCTTGCCAATCGGCGGAAGGGCGACGACGGCGACGAGATCCTCAACGTAACCGTGGCCGACGACGGCGTCGGGCTTCCTCCCGGAAAACACCAGGAGGGCCTGGGGCTCCAGATCGTCAGGACCTTGGTGATGAGCGAGTTGGATGGCACTATCGAGTGGACACCCCGCGAGGGCGGCGGCACGGCTGTGACCATCGAACTGGGCCTTCACGATAACCGCTCATAGCAGCGGATCGCCACCCGGGGGTAGCGATCCGCTGGTTTAGTGCGTGATGCTGGCCAGGCCCAGAGGGCCCGGTACCGGTGCGCTCAGCTAGGAAGCACGACGCGCACGGGCGGCGCGGCGCTTGAGGGCACGGCGTTCGTCTTCGCTCAAACCGCCCCACACTCCGGCATCCTGGCCTGATTCGATTGCCCACTGAAGGCAGGTGTCAACCACCTGGCAGCGACGGCAGACGCTTTTGGCTTCCTCGATCTGAAGAAGGGCAGGCCCGGTATTCCCGACCGGGAAAAACAGCTCCGGGTCCTTGTCCAGGCATGCAGCGCGGCTACGCCAATCCATGTACGATCACTTTCTCCTTCGGCTCACCGTGATTGTGAAAACATTCACGAACAGCCACATAGTAAAGGGGCCCGTACGGCCCCCGATTTCTTCTTCCTCAAGGCTGTCACGATAAATGAACGCAAACAAGAGGTAACAAGCTGTAGATTGTGCAATGTGGTGAGTTATACATCACAAGAATATTCAGCTGGAGCATGATCCATGCTGCACGACTGTTATTTGACTATGTCGGGTACCCGGCACAGTGTCAAGACCCTGCCCGCAGATCAGGTCAGGCGTCCAGGAGTCCGAGGAGATACTGTCCGTAGCCGCTCTTGAGATAGGACGTAGCGCAGTTTTTCAGCTCCTCGTCGGAGAGGAAGCCCTGCCGCCAGGCGGTTTCTTCAGGGCACCCGATTGACAGACCCTGGCGCTTCTGGACAGTACGGATGAAATCCGATGCGTCGGTCAGGGAATCAAAGGTCCCCGTATCCAGCCAGGCGGTTCCGCGGGGCAGAATTTCGACATGCAATTTGCCCCGCGAAAGGTACTCCATATTGACGTCGGTGATTTCGAGTTCTCCCCGGGCTGATGGCCGGAGCGATGCCGCGATCTCCACTACCGAGTTGTCGTAGAAGTACAGGCCGGGGACCGCATAGTTGCTCTTGGGGTGGAGGGGTTTTTCCTCGAGTGAAACGGCGCGCCGGTCGTCGTCGAACTCGATGACGCCGTAATCGGAAGGGTTCGCCACCCAGTAGCCGAAGACCGCCCCACCATCGATGTCCTTGAACCGCTGGAGCTGGGTACCCATGCCCGGGCCGTAGAAGATGTTGTCGCCCAACACCAGGGCCACTGATTCCGTCCCCACATGATCCGCGCCAAGGATGAACGCCTGCGCCAGACCCTCGGGACGGGGTTGCTGGACGTAGGTCAGTGAGATCCCGAACCGTGAACCGTCGCCGAGCAGATTCCTGAAGTGTTCGGCATCATGGGGGGTTGTCACCACGAGGATGTCCTGGATGCCGGCAAGGATCAGCGTGGAGAGCGGGTAGTAGATCATCGGTTTGTCGTAGACAGGAACCAACTGCTTGCTGACCCCCAGCGTGATGGGGTGAAGCCGTGATCCTGTGCCGCCTGCCAGAATGATTCCCTTCATGACCGAATGGTAACCGCAGCGGGAGCAGGTTGGCACCGAACCTTAGGATATCGGCGCGGCTTGCGGCTACATTGTCCCTATGCGCAGATCATTGGTGACCGGGGGCGCCGGTTTCATAGGGTCCAACTTTGTCCGCCACCTTCTCTCGATGACCGATGACTCGGTCACCGTGTTGGACAAGCTGACGTACGCGGGAAGTCAGGCAACGGTGGAGGGACTCGACCCACGGCGGGTGTCGGTCGTCAGGGGAGACATCGCCGATGCATCCCTGGTTGATGGACTGGTCAGGGACCATGATCTGGTGGTGCATTTTGCCGCGGAGACTCATAACGACAACTCGTTGAGAGACCCTGCCCCCTTTGTGCACAGCAACATCGTGGGCACCTACACACTGCTGGAAGCAGTCCGGAAACATGAGACCAGGTTCCATCACGTCTCGACCGATGAGGTGTACGGGGATCTGGAACTGGATGACCCCAGCCGGTTCACCGAAAAAACGGCCTACAACCCGTCAAGCCCCTACTCGTCGACCAAGGCGGCCTCTGACCTTTTGGTACGGGCCTGGGTTAGGTCCTTTGGCGTGCGTGCCACCATCAGTAACTGTTCGAACAACTACGGCCCGTACCAGCACGTTGAGAAGTTCATCCCCCGACAAATCACCAATGTCCTTTCGGGGCGGCGCCCCCGGTTATACGGGGATGGGCAAAACGTTCGCGACTGGATCCATACCGAGGACCATTCGTCAGCAGTGCTCGCGGTCATCGAACGCGGGGAAATAGGGGAGACCTACCTGGTGGGGGCCGACGGCGAGCGCAGCAATATTGACATTGTCCGGATCCTGCTCCGGCTCCTGGACCAGCCGGAAACCTCGTTTGACCTGGTGCGTGATCGGGTGGGACACGACCGCCGGTACGCGATCGATTCATCGAGGATCCAGTCAGAGTTGGGGTGGACTCCACGGTTCGTTGACCTAGAGGCGGGCCTCGCTGACACGGTCGAGTGGTACAAAGACCATGCCGCGTGGTGGCGGCCAGGGAAAGCGTCGGTGGAGGCTCTCTACGGGGCCGCAGGCCAATGACTGGGCCGCGCATCGTCGGCACCCGCATTCCCGGTCTGCTGCTTGTCTCGTTGCCCGTGCATGGGGATGCCCGTGGCTGGTTCAAGGAGAACTGGCAGCGGGAGAAGATGGTCGGGATGGGACTGCCCGACTTTGGTCCGGTGCAGAACAATATCTCCTTCAACGCGGCAGTTGGCACCACCCGGGGGATTCACGCCGAACCATGGGACAAATACATCACCGTGGCGTCCGGAAGGGTCTTCGGTGCGTGGGTCGACCTTCGCGAAGGTGCAGGATTCGGGACGGTCTTCACCGCCGAAATCGATGTGGGGCAGGCAGTCTTCGTACCACGCGGGGTCGGAAATGCGTTCCAGACACTCGACCCCGGAACCGTGTACAGCTATCTGGTGAATGACCACTGGAGCCCGCATGCCACTGACCAGTATGTGCTGCTGAACCTTGCCGACGAGACGCTGGACATTGGCTGGCCCATTCCCCTCGTGGAGGCCGAGGTATCAGCAAAAGACCGTGGCCACCCCGGACTGGCGGACGTTACGCCCATGCCACCGACTACTGTTCTGGTGCTCGGCGCTGACGGCCAGCTTGGTCGCGCCCTGCGAGCTGCCCTGCCCAACGCCGAATTTGCTACCCGGCAGACCTTCGACCTGGCTGACGACGCTTCCTACCTCAGAGACTGGAGCAACTACTCGGTCATCATCAACGCTGCTGCGTACACCGATGTTGACGGTGCGGAGACCGCAGCAGGTCGCCGGCTGGCCTGGGCCGTCAACGCTACCGGGCCGGCCCGGCTGGCGGAGATTGCGGCAGCGCATCGGATCACCCTGGTGCACGTGTCCACCGACTACGTCTTTGACGGCGCCGGAGCGCCTTACGACGAGGGTGCCCCGCTCAGTCCACTCGGCGTGTATGGCCAGTCCAAAGCGGCAGGGGACCTGGCGGTAACCGCCGCCGCGGGTCGTTTCTACATCATTCGCACCAGCTGGGTGATCGGTCAAGGGAAGAACTTCGTCGCGACCATGGCTGCTCTGGCCGCCCGAGGGAGTGCCCCAACCGTCGTCAAGGACCAGACCGGGCGCCTGACTCTTGCCGATGACCTGGCAGCGGCGATCCTTCATCTCGTCGAATCCCGCGCGCCCTTCGGAACGTACAACGTGACCAATTCAGGAACTCCCACTACCTGGGCAGACCTCGCCCGCGCTGTCTTTGAACGGGTGGGGAAGGACCCCGGCCTGGTCGTTGACGTGTCAGCCGCTGACTACTTCAAGGACCGGACGGCCGCTCCCCGGCCGGAGAACAGCGTGCTTGACCTGACTAAGCTGGAGTCATCCGGGTTCCGGACGAGAGACTGGAAAGACGCTCTGGTGCAGTACCCGGTCCAGGCAGGCGATTGAACGATACGGATGGTGTGATGCAGCAAATGCGCCCCAATGAACCAAACCATAGCCAAGGGGCGCTGAGCCGGTGAATGCCTCAGCGAGCCACCAGGCACCGGAACCCGTAAGCGGTGGTGCCCGTCCCCCCGGCGCCACAGTTATCGCCGCCATTCTGCTGCTCGAAGCCCTTGGCCTGCTCTCCGCAGCTGGATGGTATCTCTACGGCCTGTTGAACAGCACCCCCACCTCCCTGGGCGGGGCCATTTTCACCATGGTCTTCCTCGTGGTGTTGGCGGTCTGGCTGCTCCTGGTCGGCCTCAAGCTAAGTGCGGGATACCGCTGGACCCGGTCCGCGGCGCTGGTGTTCCAGCTGTTCATGGTGGTGATTGCCGTACCCACCCTGTCCGCCGGCATCGTGGGAATCGGTTTTGCCTTGCTGCTGCCGGCCGCGGTAGTGGTGCTGCTGCTCTTTACGAAGCCGGTCCTTGCCCACACCTCACGCACCGCTGACAGCGCGCCCGTCCTCTAGTAGCTACCCCTCAGCCACTGACCGCGGGCAGGCTCCCCGGGGCTAGCCCCCGACCGCAACCTGCAGTTCAAGCGGCTCGCGGGTGCCCAGCAGGAACCCGCGGCCGGGGTGGGGCCGGGGATCGCAGTCCAGCCGAACGCCGAAAAACTCGCCGTCGGTGGGCTGGTGCGGGGCGAGTACCATGCCCGTCCGGGCCGAGCGGGCATGCGCCGCCAACGGAACCCTGGCCTGGATTGACGAGCCGCCCATCGCAGTAAGGACGAGGCGGTGACCCGCAGCGAACAATGCGTCGAGGTGGCGCTGGGTTTCCACGGTGAGCTGATCCGCGTCATCCACCAGCACCACGGCATCGGCGGGCGATACTCCGGTCAAGCCACCACTCGCCATCTCCCTCCAATAGGCGTCAGGGGGGTCTTCCACACCCGGGCGGAGACACACGATGCCATCGGGTACAGCGGCAGCGATCCGTTCGATCAAGGTGGTGCGGCCCGAGCCCGGGCCCCCCAGCGCCAGGAAGACCGAGCGTCCGGGAAGCTCAAGAAACACCACCTTCAGATCGTCCCCGCCCACACCGATGGGCACCCGCAGAGGCGGGCCCCGCGTCGCAGCGTCGGCGACGTCGGAGCCATTGACTATCGCGGGGAGCGCCGAGACTCTGAAGGGTGCTTGGGCTGGCCGGCTCACACTGGCCGGGCTGGCGCCCGTTGCCCGGTCGGGGCCCAGAACCAGTTGGCCCACAGCACCCGCCGTGCCCGAAGCGCTGCTGACTGGGCCGTAGGCCACGCAGCGCCCCGGGAGTGCCTCCAGGGGCGGGAGCGCTGGCCACGCCAGCAGCAACTCGTGACCTACGCCCAGCGGCAGGTACAGGCGGTTCGGCAGGAGGGGGAACACCTGTCCCGCGGCCAGCTCGCGTGCACCAGACATCAGCAGGGTGATTGATGCTGGCGCGCCATCCCGGGCAAGATCCTGGACCAGCCCTTCCGCCCATGCCCAACGGCTGATTCGGAGTGCGCTCACCCAGCGTCCCCACCCGGAAATGACAACTGTCACCGCAGGGGTGGCCGCGCTCCGGTCACCGCGGTCCTGAGCCCCGGAGAGCCGGATGGTGATCTGCTCGGCCAGGCGGCCGAGCACACGGGCCGCCCGTTTGAGCTCATGCGCCCCCACAAAGGCGCCCACCTGGGGTGCTGAGGCCGCCCAGCCGAGACTGCCATCGCCGTCCAGCAGGTAGAGATGCCGGTCAGGCTGCCGCCGCAGCAGCTGATCGACCACAGAGGCAAGGGCGTCAGCAGTGCCACCGGCCGGGTTGCCGATCAGCGCAAGATGGGACTGCTCCTCAGGACACCAGAGAAGCGGGCGCTGGGACTGCTCTGCGGGAAGGTCGAGGAGCCCTAACTGGACCGCCCCCCGTGGGCAGACAACGTCGGAAGGCAAAGTAAGCGTCGCCGGGAGCGGCGGGAGAACCGGGTAGTGCACAGGCCCGGTGACCTCAACTCCGGCGGTGGCGACTGCTGCAGCCGCCAACCGCTCAACCAGTTCGATGCCGTCCGTCGGGTGGCCCTGGTCCGCCGCGCGCCCGGTGGAGCGCACCGGTCGACCCAGATGAGCGGGCAGGTCGCTGATACCCGCGCCCGCCACGACATCGTGCTCCTCGGGGCCGGGCGACGCCACCTGGAACTCGGCGGTCGGCCCGGTGCCCACCCGCAGGAAGGCACGCCCGGGCGCATCCACGGGAATGGCAGCGGCCGCCGCCGATCCGATGATGTCCTGGGACTCCAGCGCCGATCCCACCCGAAGGGCGATGCTTGCTGTCACATTCGCACGGATGTCAGGTCCGAGCGCACCCTGCGGTCGCTGGGTAGCCATGACGAGATGGATGCCCAGTGAGCGTCCCAGGGTGGCAAGGCGGATCAGGTCCCGTGCGGCACCGGGGACATCCTCCAGCAGTATCCGGAACTCGTCGATCACCACAACGAGGCGGGGCAGTGCCTGCGCCTGATGTGCCTGCCACTCGGCAATATCGGTGACCAGATGCCGGGCGAAGAGGTTTTCCCGCCGCCGTACCTCAGCGAGAAGTGACACGAGCGCCCGGGCAACTGCTGCCGGGGAGAGGTCAGTCAGCAGACCAACCGAATGCGGCAGGCCGATGAGTGGCCGGAGCGCAGAACCCCCCTTGAAATCAATGAGGAGGAAATTCACGTCGGCCGGACCGTGGTGGAGGGCCATGGACAGGATCAGGGTGCGGAGGAGCTCCGACTTGCCCGAGCCTGTGGTGCCGGCAATGACGAGGTGGGGGCCGTCTGCGACCAGATCGAACAGCACTGTGCCGTTCGTGCCCCGACCGATGGGTGCGCGGAGACCTGCCTCAGGATGGGCCCAGGCCTGCCCCACGAGCGTGGGCGACGACGGGACCAACTGGGCGAGACTGATCCGCCCCACCATGGCGGAATCTCCACCATTCCCGGAGTCACCCGCGCTCGCGGAAAGGGTTGATCGGCCGCCCAGGGCCCGGGCGATCCGTCCGAAGGTTCGGCTGCTCACCAGATCCGGTCGGAAGCTGATGTCCTGCCCGCCGCCCCGAAGCTCGGCCCGGCTGCCGTGAAGGTCGACAATTAGCTGCACCCCGCGCTGGCGCGGGGGGAGATCGGCCGCGGGGCCGCACCCAAACCGGAAAATGCCTGCGGTTCCCGTCGACGGCACAGTACCTAGTGCACAAGATTTAAAGAGCAGTACTGCCACCGGGTAGGAGACGGAGGAAGGTGCAGCCAGCACTGCCGGCGTCCCCGTCAGCGTGATCCCCGGCAGGAACCGGGCTTCGGGGGGCAACTCGCCGGGCGAGCCTACGCACACGACCCCACCCCGCGTGTCGCAGAGTTGCAGGAGCACCATTCGAGCGAGACCGAGGACTGCCGCATCGGAACCCGACACATAGACCTCGGGCGGCGCTGACGCGGTGCTGCCAGTCGCGAGTTCGATGATCACCGGGACGGCGTCCAGGAGAGGGCGGGCCCAAGTGGGATCGGGTGGTTTGACCACAAGATGAGCGGGTTGCACTCCCTCTCCGAGCCTCAGGTACCTGTGGGTAGCATCCGCCTCGGGGTGGTCGGGGTGGTCGGGGTGGTCGGGGTGGTCGGGGTGGTCGGGGTGGTCGGGACCTGGCGAAGCGAAGGCTGACAGTGCCAACGACCCAGTGTCGCGCACAGCACCGATCCTTCGGCTGCGGTCTTCGTCAGAGGCTGCGGCAACCGCGGTCGTGAAAAGGCGGAGGGCCCGCCGCCTCGCTGCCAGGGAGGCCAGGCCTGCCCACGCTGACAGCAGGCTGAACCCCAGATAGCCCCACATTCCGGTGGACAGGGCAAGCCCGATGCCGAGGGCCAACGGAAATAGTGCCGCAGCCAGCATCGGCGTCGTGGCCATGGGGGGAGTCGGCCGCACCACCTCGAGCGGATCAGTAAAGTGTGGGACCGGGCTGGAACAGGAAGGCTGGTCCAGCAGGGCGAGGCGGCAACGGCTTCCGCCGACCTGGATGGCGGAAAGGAAGGTAATCCGCACGGTGGTAATCCGCACACCATCGACCCAGGTCCCGTTGGCTGAGGTGTTGTCGCGAAGCGTGACACTGTTCTTTTCAACTGTCAGGTAGGCATGAACCTTGGAGACCTCGGGATCATCGAGCACCAGGTCGGTGCCCGACCTGCCGATCGAGAACGTGCCGCGCCGGAGGGCCACCAACTGCCCCGCGTCCGGTCCTGAGCAGACGACGAAGGTCAGCCCGGCGTAGCGGCTAGGGCCGCGCTCCCGTTGGCGAGGTCCCGTCCCGCCCGCAACAACCACCGAGCCGTTCACCAGCGGCGCCACGCCGAACGTGAGCGAGTCCAGCGGCTCACCGGCCACCGTGTACTCCCCGACGCCGAAGTCACTGTGCAAAGCATCCATCAGCTCCTGGGGTGAACTGACGAGTGAGGTATCAACGACCAGCTCAACTGGCGGTCCGGTGGGTTTCAGCGGACTGCCAGGGCCCCCGACCAGGGTCAGATGGAGTAGCATGCGGTGATCCTTTGGTGATAGATCTGCTATCGGTGCGACCGAGGCTATCCGCCAGCGGCCCCGCTGGTCGCCGTCGGGAACGGGAATGTGGACAATCCCAGATCAGGCGTTTTTCCCCGACTGCCTATAGGCTTGACTACTGGGTCCGGCTGGACATGTTCATTACCTGCCACTAGAGAAGGTCACTGTTTCGTGAAGATTGCTGTTATTGCCCTTGGGAAAATCGGGCTTCCGCTCGCCGTGCAGTTCGCGTCCAAGGGCCACGAGGTGGTCGGCGTGGATGTCAACGCGCAGGTGGTTGAACTGGTGAATCAGGGGGTTGAGCCGTTCCCCGGTGAGGCTCATCTGCAGGAAAAGCTTTCGGAACTGATCCCGGCGGGGAAGCTGCGGGCTACCACCGACTATGGTGACGCAGTCCCTGGTGCTGACGCTGTGGTGTTGGTGGTTCCGTTGTTTGTCGACGAGGATGCCAAGCCCGATTTTGGCTGGATGGATGCCGCAACGACTGAGCTGGCGAAGCACCTGACACCCGGCACCCTGGTGTCATTCGAGACGACGCTTCCGGTGGGTACCACCCGGACGCGGTGGAAGCCGATGCTTGAGGCGGGTTCCGGACTGGTTGAGGGCGAGGACTTCCATCTGGTGTTCTCCCCGGAACGGGTGCTGACGGGCCGGGTTTTTGAGGATTTGAGGAAGTACCCGAAGCTGGTGGGTGGGTTGTCCCCGGCCGGCGCCGCGACGGCCGTCGAGTTCTACGAGGCCGTCCTGGACTTTGACGAGCGGCCCGATCTGGCCCGGGGCAATGGCGTCTGGGATTTGGGTTCAGCTGAGGCGTCGGAGCTGTCCAAGTTGGCTGAAACGACGTACCGCGACGTGAACATTGGCTTGGCTAACCAGTTCGCCCGGTTCGCAGCGGCGACCGGCATTGACATTTATCAGGTCATCGATGCGTCCAACTCGCAGCCTTACAGCCACATCCACCAGCCAGGTATCGCGGTGGGCGGTCACTGCATCCCGGTGTACCCGCGGTTGTACCTGTGGAATGACCCTGACGCGACGGTGGTCCGTGCTGCGCGTGAGGCGAACGCGGGCATGCCGGATTACACGATCGGGCTCCTGGAGGGCGCGTACGGAGACCTTCAGGGTGCGCGGGTGGTGGTGCTCGGCGCCGCATATCGCGGTGAGGTGAAGGAGACAGCGTTCTCGGGGGTGTTCGCCGCGGTTGACGCGCTGAAGGCCCGCGGTGCCACCGCGTTGGTCCACGATCCGATGTACACGGATGAGGAACTGCAGCGGCTGGGTTTCGAGGCGTACCACCTGGGCGAGCCGATCGATGCCGCAGTGGTGCAGGCCAACCACAAGTCGTACGCGGCTCTGGGTCCTGCTGACCTTCCCGGGGTGAAGGCGTTCATTGATGGGCGTCGGGTGAGTTCGGCCGAACACTGGGAGGGTGTTCTGTACCGGGTCATCGGCAAGGCCTGATCTCTTGCGACACGCGCTCCACGACGGAAGAAGGACTCGATGAGTTTCATAGCGGACGGCGCTGACGTCTCGGCGCAGGCCACCTTGGGCGAGGGAACCAAGGTGTGGCACCTGGCGCAAGTGCGTGAGGACGCGGTCCTGGGCGAGAACTGCATCGTGGGCCGGGGAGCCTATATCGGTACCGGGGTCCGGATCGGCGCAAATTCCAAGATCCAGAATTACGCTCTCGTCTACGAACCGGCGTCGCTGGGCCGCGGTGTGTTCATCGGCCCCGCGGTGGTGCTGACCAATGACACGTACCCGCGGTCGGTGTCACCCGATGGTGAGCTCAAGAGTGCCCACGACTGGACACCGGTCGGTGTCACGATCGGCGATGGCGCCTCCATTGGTGCCCGCGCGGTGTGCGTGGCCCCGGTGACGATCGGGGAGTGGGCCACCGTGGCCGCCGGTGCCGTGGTGACCAAGGACGTCCCTGCGTATGCCCTCATGGTGGGGGTCCCGGCGAAACGGGTCGGCTGGGTCGGGAAGGCCGGTCACCCGTTGCGCAACGAGGCTGGCACCTGGGTGTGCCCGGCCACCGGGGAAAAGTATGAAGAAACGACAGCAGCGGATTCGACAGCAGCGGATTCAACAGCAGTGATTTCAACAGCAGTGATTTCAACACTGAAACCAGTAGGGGTAAAGGCATGAGTAAAGGGTTCATTCCGGCAGCGAAGCCGATTGTAGGGGACGACGAACGGGCTGCAGTGGACGCAGTGCTGCTCTCGGGAATGCTCGCGCAGGGCGCAGAAGTGGCGTCCTTCGAGACAGAGTTCTCCGACGTCCTGCTCGATGGTCGGGCTGCGGTAGCGGTGAACTCGGGGACTTCCGGGCTTCACCTGGGCCTGCTCGCTGCCGGGGTCGGCCCCGGCGACGAGGTGATTGTGCCGTCGTTCACGTTCGCCGCGACTGCGAACTCTGTGGCCCTGACCGGCGCGACACCGGTCTTCGCTGACATTGAGCTCGATCACTACTGCCTGGACATCTCGCATGTGGAGTCGCTGATCACCGACCGGACCAAGGGCATCATGCCGGTGCACCTCTACGGTCACCCAGCCAACATTGCTGCGTTCCGTACCCTGGCCGACAAGCACTCCCTTGGTCTGTTCGAAGACGCCGCGCAGGCGCATGGGGCGGGATTGGACGGCCGCAAGGTGGGCACGTTCGGGGACTTCGCCATGTTCTCGCTGTATCCGACGAAGAACATGACGTCCGGCGAGGGCGGCATGGTGTCCACCGGTGACGCGACCATTGAACGTAATCTTCGCCTGCTGCGCAACCAGGGGATGGAACGCCAGTACGAGAACGAGCTGGTGGGCTTCAACTCCCGCATGACGAACCTGCACGCAGCGATCGGGCGGGTCCAGCTGACCAAGGTGATGGGCTGGACGGCTCAGCGGAAGGCCAACGCGTCGTTCCTCGACGAGCACCTCACCGGGGTCGGCACACCGGTCGTCGCTCCGGGCGCCGACCACGTTTACCACCAGTACACGGTAAGGGTCGACGGCGGCGCCTCCGCCCGGGACAAGCTTGCCTCGGCATTGAAGGAGGACTACCAGATCGGTTCGGGAGTCTATTACCCCATCCCGAACCACCGTCTGCCGTCCTTCAGGCGCGAAGAAGACCTCCCCAACACGGAAATCGCCGCGCAGGAAGTCCTGTCGCTGCCGGTGCACCCCTCGCTGGACCAGGAAGACCTGGAACGCATCGTCGAAGCGGTCAATGCGTTGACCACGGCGGGGGCCTGAGCATGGCGGATCTGAAAGTCGGCTTGATCGGGCTCGGCATGATGGGCCGTCATCACGCCCGGGTGATCCGGGAAGTCGACGGCCTGGAACTCGTCGCTGTCGCTGACGCGTTCGGGGACCCGCACGGTGTCGCCGGGTCCCTCCCGGTCTGCGGCTCGGTCGAGGAACTCATCGACCAGGGCATCGACATGGCCGTGTGCGCCGTCCCGACCGGCTTGCACGAAGAAGTCGGTCTGGCCCTGGCTGCGGCGGGCATCCACACCATGGTCGAGAAGCCCATCGCGTCCACTATCGACGGCGGGCAGCGCCTTGTCGATGCGTTCGAGGAAGCAAACCTGGTCGGTGCCGTGGGGCACATCGAACGGTTCAACCCGGCCCTGCAGTCCCTGCGGGCCAGAATTGAGAACGGGGACCTCGGCGACGTCTACCAGATAGCCACCCGCCGTCAGGGCCCGTTCCCCTCCCGGATTGCCGACGTCGGCGTCGTGAAGGACCTCGGCACCCACGACATTGACCTGACGGCCTGGCTGGCGCAGTCACCCTTCGCTTCCGTCTCGGCGCTGACCAGCACCCGGTCCGGCCGCCCGCACGAGGACATGGTCACCGCGTCCTGCCAGCTGGAGAACGGGGTCATCACCTCCCACCTGGTGAACTGGCTCTCACCCATGAAGGAACGCCTCACCGTCGTCACCGGCGAAAAGGGTGCGTTCGTCGCTGACACCCTCACCGCCGATCTCACGTTCTTCGAGAACGGCACCATCACCACCGAATGGGAAGCGGTCTCCAACTTCAGGGGAGTCTCCGAAGGAAACATCACCCGTCTCGCCCTCACCAAACGCGAACCGTTGAGGTCCGAGCACGAGGCCTTCAGGGACGCCGTCCTCGGACTCTCCAACACCATCGTCACCATGCGCGAAGGCCTCAACACCCTCCGCGTCGCAGAAGCCATCATCGAATCCGCCCGCGCCGGCTCAACGATAAAGCTCTAGGTATGCCGCTTCGAATCCTCGTCGCTACGCGTATCTATGCCCCGGAGACGGGGGCAGCGGCTTTCCGGTTGGCAGCCATGGTGAAAGCCCTGGAAGGACGTGGCCACCATGTCACCGTGCTGACCACCTCGTCGCCGGGCGGCAAAAAGTCGTCGCCGACTGTCCGTCGCTGGCCGGTCCTGCGGGACAAGGCGGGAGCTGTGCGCGGCTATGTGCAGTACGCCAGCTTTGACATTCCCCTGTTCTTCAGGCTGCTGACGGCCCCAGCCTTCGACCTGGTGGTCGTGGAGCCGCCGCCGACTACTGGCGTCGTCGTCCGGGTAGCTACGGCCCTGCGGCGCAAGCCCTTCGTCTACTTTGCCGCCGACGTCAGCTCGGTAGCCGCCGAAGGGATCGGCGTCTCGCCGGCGGTTGTGCGGGTGCTTCGCGCTATTGAACGCTGGACCCTGTCCAAGGCACGCCGAATCCTGACGGTGTCCGAGGGTGTTTCAGTCGCTGTCGCCTCCCTCGTGGGCCCGTCCGACCGGATTGTGAATGTGGGAACCGGCGTCGACACCGGCCAGTTCACCCTGGACGGGCCGACCGGCCGCGACACGGGCCGCTACTTCGTCTACGCGGGAACCATGTCCGAGATTCAGGGCGCCGGCGTGTTTGTCGACGGATTCATCAGGATTGCCGACGAATTCCCCGACGTCCGGCTGGTGATGCTGGGCCAGGGTGTCGAACTCGAAGCCTTGCGGACCCGCGCCCAGGAGGCATCAGCCCCCATCGAATTCAGGGGAAATGTCGACGGCGGGCAGGTGTCCGCCGCGCTGCGGGGGAGTGTCGCCGGCCTGGCCTCGGTGCGTCCGTCGCGCGGCTACGACTTCGCCTTCGCCACGAAAGCCCTGGTCAGCCTCAGCTGCGGTACACCAGTCATCTATGCGGGGGTAGGACCGCTGAGGGACATCATCTCCGGGGAAAAGCTCGGCTTGAGCGTCGACTGGGACGCTGCCGCGGTCGCCTCAGCGATGAGGGCAGCGCTGGCGTGGCCGCGGGACAGCACGGAACGCCGTCGCATCTCCCAATGGGTTGAGAACAACTACTCGCTGACCAGCGTGGGGGCGAAGGCCGCAACGGCTATCGAAGCTGCCGGCGGCAACTGACCCTTACCGGGTGCGTCGACCGCAGTTAGCTCAACAGTTCGCGTCCCGCGCAGCCTCAAATACAAGCCGCACCCCGATTCTCCGGTAATCTTGTGCAGGCAGAGCGCCGAGTAGCTGGCGCTGCCCCCAACAATTCAGGAGTGTTTGTGAACGTTGACCTCGTTGTCGTAGGGTCGGGCTTCTTTGGCCTGACCATTGCTGAACGGGCGGCCACCGAGCTCGGCCTGAAGGTGGCGGTCCTTGACCGTCGCCACCATATTGGGGGTAACGCCTACAGCGAGAAGGAAGCGCAGACGGGCATCGAAGTGCACCGCTACGGTGCGCACCTGTTCCACACCTCTAACGAGCGGGTCTGGGACTACGTCAGCCGGTTCACCGAGTTCACCAATTACGTCCACAAGGTGTACTCGAGCCACAAGGGCGAGGTGTACCCGATGCCCATCAACCTGGGTACGATCAACCAGTTCTTCAGGGCCTCCTACGGTCCCGCCGAGGCACGCGCCCTGATCCAGGAGCAGGCCGGGGAGCTCGCGGGAACCGACCCGCAGAACCTCAACGACAAGGGCATTCAGCTCATTGGCCGGCCGCTCTATGAGGCCTTCATCAAGCACTACACGGGCAAGCAGTGGCAGACCGATCCCCGTGACCTGCCGGCCGAGATTATCTCCCGGCTCCCCGTCCGCTACACCTACGACAACCGGTACTTCAACGACAAGTACGAGGGTCTGCCCGTGGACGGGTACACGGCCTGGATCGAGCGGATGGCCGACCATCCCAACATCACCGTGCAGCTCAACACCGACTTCTTTGACGACAACCACGAGTTCTCCCGCGCCGCCACTCTGGGCCAGGTCCCCGTCGTGTACACGGGGCCGGTGGACCGCTACTTCGACTACGCCGAGGGTGACCTGTCCTGGCGGACGATCGACCTGGAGGAGGAAGTTCTCCCCGTTGAGGACTTCCAGGGCTGTTCAGTCATGAACTACCCCGATGAGGACGCCGCCTACACCCGGATCCACGAATTCCGCCACTTCCACCCTGAACGGGACTACACCAAGGATGCCACGGTGATCATGCGTGAGTTCTCCCGGTTCGCGGAGAAGGAGGACGAACCGTATTACCCGGTCAACACCAGCGAGGACCGGTCCAAGCTGAGCGCCTACCGCGACTTGGCGAAGGGCGAGAAGTCGGTCCTGTTCGGCGGTCGCCTCGGCACCTACAAGTACCTTGACATGCACATGGCCATCGGGTCGGCCCTGTCGATGTATGACAACAAACTCAAGCCGCACTTCACTGCCGGCGCCAAGCTCGAAAGCGGAGGAGTGGACGCATGAGCAACCCCGCCACCACACCAACAGCCCACACCAGTGAAGCTGCCTGGCAAACCCTGCAGCGCGTTGTCCTGCCCAACCAGAGCGATCTGGACACTGCCCCGCTCTACATGGATACGGGAAGTGCACTCAGCGTGCAGCTCAACACCATGGACGGCAGCGTCTCCACCCAGGGCGGCGGATCCTCCCGCGGCGGCGACGCCAAGGAGATCCACGCAGAGGACTTCAAGTCCCGGCGCTCCACCCTGGTCAGGGCTGGCGAGCGGGTGTCCTTCGGCACCTACTTCAACGCTTTTCCTGCCAGTTACTGGCGCCGCTGGACCACCGTCCAGTCCGTCAGGCTCAGCGTTGCCACCACGGGCGACGGTGGCATCAGCGTGTACAAGTCGAACGCGCGGGGTTCCCTGCAGCACGTCGAAACCAAGCGAGTCACCGAGTCGGCTGTGACCACCTTCGACCTGTCCCTCGCGCCATTCGGCGACGGTGGCTGGTACTGGTTCGACCTGGTCGCCGGCTCCGGCAGCCTGGTCCTGGATGAGGCCGAGTGGCAGGCGCCTCACTCAGTCGAGAACCAGGGGTCGATCACCCTTGAGATCACCACCCTGAACAAACCCGACTTCTGCCTGAACAACCTCGCTATCCTCGCCGACCACCCCGAGTCGCTCGCTCCCCTCAAGGAAATCCTCGTCGTAGATCAGGGCACCCAGAAGGTCGCGGACCAACCGGGATTCGCCGAGGTGGAGGCAGCACTGCACGGCAAGCTGCGGGTCATCAACCAGGCCAATCTGGGCGGCTCGGGCGGGTTCGCCCGCGGCATGTACGAGGCAGTTGAAAACGGCAGCGACTATGCATTGCTGCTAGACGACGACGTCGTCATCGAGCCCGAAAGCATTGCCCGGCTGCTGACGTTTGCCGATCACTGCAAAACCCCGACCATCGTCGGCGGCCACATGTTTGACCTGTACAACAGGACCGTCCTGCACACCTTCGGCGAGACGGTAAACCCGTGGCGGTTCCAGCCGGACCAGCCGGTGGCCGGCCAGGTGCTGGGCCACGACTTCGTCAGGTCGAACCTTCGCCACACCCCATGGCTGCACCGACGCGTCGACGTCGACTACAACGGCTGGTGGATGTGCCTGATTCCCACAGCAGTCATCAGGGACATCGGCCTGTCCCTGCCCGTGTTCATCAAGTGGGACGACGCCGAATACGGTCTGCGCGCCAAGGCCGCAGGCTACCCAACGGTCTCGATGCCCGGTTCAGCGGTCTGGCACGTCTCCTGGATCGACAAGGACGACCTGGTGGGCTGGCAGGCCTACTTCCATACCCGCAACCGGATGATCGCTGCGCTGATCCACAGCCCGTATGAGCATGGTGGTCGCGTGGTGCGCGAATCAGGGTACATGGACATCAAGCACTTGATCTCCATGCAGTACTTCACAGCCCGCGGCAGGATCATGGCCCTCCAGGACATCCTCAAGGGCCCGGAGCAGCTCCACGAGATCCTGCCAACCAAGCTCACCGACATCCGCGGCATGACCAAGGACTTCCCCGACTCCCAGTTCAAGACCGACCCGGATGCTTTCCCGGGAGCACGGATGGACAAGCCGCCACGGCAGGGGCAGGGCTTCCGCGCGCCGTCCTACGCCACCCTGGTGCCCTGGGCCGCGAAGACCATCGTCCGACAGCTGAGCAAACCGGTGCAGGACTCCAGCCGGGAACGCCCGCAGGCTTTTGTCGCCCACCAGGACAACAAATGGTGGCGGATGTCGCAGTACGACAGTGCCGTGGTGTCCAACGCCGAGGGCAGCGGGGCATCCTGGTACCAGCGGGATCCCAAGAAGCTGCGTGCGATGCTCACCGAAGCTGGGCGTCTGAACGCCGAGATTCTCCGGAACTGGCCGCAGCTGAGCGCCAGGTACAAGGCAGCAGCCGAGGAGATCACCTCCTTTGAAGCGTGGAAGAAGACCTTCGAAGAAAACTCCGAGAAGAGCGGATAGCGGTTGAGCACCAGCGAACTCACCACACCCGGTCTGGGTGCCGGTCTCCGCGATGTCCTGCGGTCCCGCTTCCTCCTGAAGCTCCTGGTCGCCAAGGAACTCAAGGTCAGGTATCGCGGCTCGGTGCTCGGGATCCTCTGGTCCTACGTCAAACCGGGAGTGCAATTCCTGGTGTTCTGGTTTGCGCTGGGAGTCTTCCTGGGGATGAACCGGAACACCGAGAACTATGCGATTTACCTGTTCTCCGGGATTGTTCTCATCAACTTCTTTAACGAGGCGCTCGGCAATGCCTCCCGCTCAGTGGTGGGCAACGGAGGGCTGATCAAGAAGATCTACCTGCCCCGGGAGCTCTTCCCCGTGGCCTCGGTGTGGGTGTCCGCGGTGCACTTCCTGCCGCAACTCCTGGTGCTCCTGGTGGCGTGCCTTTTCGCTGGCTGGACCCCCGGGGTGTTCCAGATCTTCGCCGCGGTGGCGGGTTTCACGATTGTGGCGTTGTTGGCCACGGGACTTGGCCTGTTCTTCGGCGCTGCGAACGTGTATTTCAGGGACAGCGAGAACTTCGTCGACATGCTGTTGATGATCGCCACCTGGGCCTCACCAGTGCTCTATACCTGGACCATGGTCCGGGATGGGCTGGCGACGGCATTTTCGGCGGGGACCGCGTCAGTCCTCCTGGTGATCTACCAGGCAAACCCGCTCACCATTGCGGTGGAGTTGTTCCACTTCGCGTTCTGGCTCCCCACCACCTCCGAGCTCACCGACCCCGCGATCGCTGCTCCTCCGAACCTGCTCGACATGTGGCTCCCCATCGGACTGGTGACCGCCCTGCTGGTGACCGTTCTGGGCCAGTGGACCTTCCGGCGGCTCGAGGGCCGCTTTGCCCAGGAGTTGTAACCCGTGACAACCGCTATTGAAGTACGTGGAATCTCCAAGCAGTTCGTGCTCCGCCACACGCGCTCCATCAAGGAGGCCTTCGTCTGGCTGGTCAAGGGACGCAAGGGCGATCTGTCCCAGAAGTTCCATGCCCTGGATAACGTCACGCTCGACGTCCGCCAGGGTGAGTCGGTGGCGCTGCTGGGCCTGAACGGTTCGGGAAAATCGACCCTGCTGAAGCACATCTCGGGGGTCATGCTGCCGGATAGCGGCACAGTACGGACCAGGGGGCGGGTGGCCGGCCTCATCGAGGTGGGTGCCGGCTTCCATCCTGACCTCAGTGGACGCGACAACGTGTACCTCAACGGTGCGATCCTCGGCATGACCGAACAGCAGATCAACGACCTGTTCGAATCGATCGTCGAGTTCTCCGAGATCGGCCAATTCATTGACACCGAGGTGAAGTTCTACTCCTCGGGCATGTATTTGCGGTTGGCCTTCTCGGTGGCCGTACATACCAATCCCGAGGTCTTCCTGGTGGATGAGATCCTCGCGGTGGGGGACGAGCCTTTCCAGAAGAAGTGCATTGCCAAGATCATGGAGCTCGCCGCAGCGGGCAAGACCCTCGTGGTGGTCAGTCATGACCTGGACCTCGTCGCGCAGGTCTGTGAGCGCGGTGTGCTGCTCGAACACGGTCGCATCGTCATGGACGCCCCCGTCGCGGACGTGGTGTCGAGGATGCGCGCCTAACTACGGTCGTCAGGCTTACCAGCGCCTACCGGCGCCTACCGGCAGGCAGTGATCTCGTAGAGCCTTGCCTGTCCCTCCTGGTCGATCAACTCGACCCCGGGTGCAGTGGCAAGGTTGTCCAGCCCCGGGTACGGGTGGGATCCGTCGTGCAGCTCATTGTCGCCGAAGTCGAGGGCATAGAAGGCGCCCAGTTCCTGTACCGCCCGGCACACCTCGGGTGACGCTGCCGCCTCATCCAACTGGTTCATCAGCAGCTCGGCGTCGCCAGTAGCACGGCTCGATGCGTGGGTCAGCAGAACATTTCGGTCACCCAGCGCGTACGCCAAGGAGGCGCCGGTCCAGGGGTTGCCCACCACCACGGCGCCCTCGGGAACTGACTGGTCCAGCCGCTCGATGAGGGTCAGTTCGTCGCTGGTAATCAGCTCCGAGGTACGGTCAAGAACGTACTCGCCCCGGGCTTTCGCCTGCGCATTCTCGACGGCCTGCGCCTGACCAAGGAACCCGACAGTTGTACAACCGACGATGATCACCAGCCAGGTGGCCACCTGTTGGGTCCGCCAGTTGGTGGTCCGGCGGACGAACGCCGAGAGAATGGCGGTTCCGCCCAGGACCGCAAGAGGGATGGCCGCCACGGGCAGCAGGGCAGCCAGCCGGTTGCTGTCGTTGTACCAGAGGCCGGTAAAGAAGTGGCGCAGCTCGCCTTGCTCAGCGCTCGCAACGTTCACATAGAGCAGGGCGCTGGCTGCGTAGATACCGAGCACCCACCAGTATCTGCGGGCGTTGATGGTCGCCGCGAGGCCCACGAGGGTGAGCACCAGCATGATCCAGTTGATCTCACCACGCATCGGTGCGACGGCGAGCGCCTCTCCGACGGCGTGCGTGGTGCTCAGGAAGGGTGCCCACAGCGAGTTCTGCAGCGACGGGCGAAAAGCAGTCCAGAAGTAGTAGGTAAACGCCAGATAGGCGATAAACATGGCCGGGGGAGTGAGGTGGCGGTACCACGGGGCGCCCTGGCGGACCAGATGCCGGGTGGTGCGCCACAACACGAGAGCGGCCAGCGGGACGACGAAGAGGAAGAGGGCGATCATGGTGCTCGGGTGTGACAGGGCTATCGCCGGCAGGACAGCCAACAAACCCATCCCCGCCAGCAAACGGCCATTCAGCGGATCCTGGACCACACCCAGCATGGTGCCCGCGAGTCCTATCCCGACGGGAAGAAGAGCAATGGAGAGGAGATACGGGTACAGAACGCCGAAGTCCACCATCAGGTAGGGGAAGGTGGGGTACGCGGCCGCCAGAGCCCCGGTCAACAGGATCGGCAGGGGCTTCTCCCCGGCAATACGGGTGACCATGAACAAGGCGGACAGTGGCCAGACGACGGCGCCGATAGCGATGTTTGCGGCATTCACTGCCCCAGCGATCGGAGCACCGGTGGTGAGGGCAACCAGGGTGATGAGGTCATGCCACGCCGCTGGGTAGAAGCTCAACCCCGTTCCGCCATTGGTGAGGTTGCCCAGCGTGAGGGACGAACCGGATCCTGTATCGAGAATGTAGCGCAGCGAGTTCAGGTGGAAGATGTTGTCGTAGGACTGGGAGATATTCTCTGGACCGACAAACATGTCGGCGAACCGGACCCCAATGATCACCGCAGGAACGGCAACCGCTAGGGCGCAGAGGCCAGCGGTCACCAGACCAGCCCGGGTGGGACGATAAACGAGCACCAGTGCCTCGCCCTGGGATCGCTGCCAGAGGAACCGGATCAGCAGCCCACCGGCCGCGGTCACCACAGTCATCCCGATCAGGACCGCGGGAGACCAGGGGATCGACAGAAACGGTGCCAGGATCGCGCCCACTGAGGCGAGGGAAACGGAAATCGGTGCCGCGAGGGCCACAGAGGTGAGCCCGCGGGCCCCGCAGGCTCTGGCCACCAAGAACCCCGGGACCATCAGAATGACCAACGTCATCAGGATGATCGGGGCCGCCTGCCACCAACTCATCAGTACTTCACCTTTTTCTGGGTCATCGCAGTTATGTCCGGGGGGCGATAAGCCGTTCCACCACGGCCCGCATCACTGCTTCGTCTGTTGCGCTGCTCAGCTCCGGCGCCGCGATGTGGGCGTTCCGCTTAAACTGGGAGACTTCGTCCTCAGTCAGCGCGGACAGGGTCCGCGCGAGGTCGTCGGCCGTGAAGCCCTGCGTCACTGCGCCGAGCTGATGGTCCTGAATCAGTCTAGACGTCTCGGGGGACGGGCTGAACACGATAGCCAACCGCGCCTGAACGAAGTCGAAGAACTTGTTCGGGAGCATCAGTGCGTGGTTGGTGGTTCGCGGGGGGAGGCTGAACACTCCCACGTCGTACCCGTTCAGGGTGGCCGGCAACTCGTCGGGGGCCACCGCATCGTGGAAGGTGATCCGGTCCAGCGTGCCTGCAGCGGCGCGCAGCGACTCCCAGTATTTACCGCCATCGCGCGCCTTCACCAGGTAAAGGTCAAGGCTGAATCGTTCATCAAGCATCTTGACGGCTTCGATCATTCCCTCAAGGTTCCGTCCGGGCACCGCGGCACCGCTGTGCACCAGGCGGATCCGGCCGGGCAGCATGGCCGACGGTTCCAGCGCACGGAGGGGGCCAGCGTTGCGCACCACCTCCACCGGGCAGCCGAACCGCTCCGTGTAGAGACGGGCGATGGAGTCGTTGACGGTGATGACCCCAGCGGAAAGCGGCAGGTAGGTCCGGCACACCCAGGTCATGTAGGGCTTGACCAGCAGTTTCCAGGACAGGACGTGGGACCGCTCCTCGGGTGCCCACTCGTGCATGTCACCGAGGACTGGGGCCGGTCCGGCCACTGCATGAGCCAGTGGCAGTGCGCGGGCCTCATTGGCCACCACCAGGTCGAACTGCCGCTCCCCGATAAGCTCCCGTGCCCGCTGGACGGCTGGCGCCTGCTGGCCAGCGGTACTGAAACGGCGCAAGGCCAGGCCGATCACGCCCGTGACGGTCTGGGGGAGGGAGGGGAGTGCCGAGTCAACCTCGAGGTGGGTGGTCGCCCTGGGTGGGGCGGAGCCGTAGCTCACCGTGGTGACCGATCCGCATTCGGCAAGGGTTTTTACCTGCCGCAACACCCGGGAATCAGCGTTGATGTCCGAAAAAGAGATGCAGAGGATGCGGAGGGTCATGACCGCTAGCCTAACGGTTCGGCATGGCTTCCCGGCCCGGCGTGGCGGCGTGCCCCCTGCGCCGAAGCTGAGGATCGGGTCAAGGAAGGTATGGAATACTTACCCCTGTGAGTCGCTCCTGGGTCGTCATACCAATGTATAACGAAGCCACCGTAGTTGGTGGTGTGATCAAGGGACTCCTCCCACATTTTCCCCACGTCGTCTGCGTCGACGATGGCAGCACCGACGGGTCGCCTGACGCTGCGGCTGCCGCGGGCGCCGTCGTCGTTCGCCACCCTTTCAACCTGGGGCAGGGTGCCTCCCTCCAGACCGGTCTTGAGTATGCGTTGCAGGATCCCGCGTTGGACGCAGTGATCACGTTCGACGCCGATAATCAGCACCGGGTGCAGGACGCCCGGGAAATGCTCGCCCGGGTCCATTCCGGTGAGCTGGAGGTAGTCCTGGGATCGCGATTCCTCGACGGGCGCACCAAGATCTCACCGCTTAAGCGCCTCGTGCTGCGCACCGTGGCGTTCCAGTCCAGGATGTCCACGGGCCTTGAACTGACTGACGCCCACAACGGGCTGCGCGTGATTAACGCCGACGTTGCCCGGCGGATCCATTTGAAGCAGAACCGGATGGCCCACGCCTCGGAGCTGATCCACCAGCTGGCCGAGATCAAACCGAGGCTCGCTGAGCACCCCGTCGAAATTATCTACACCGACTATTCGAAGGCCAAAGGCCAGTCCCTCCTTAACGGCGTCAATATTCTCGCCGATCTCTTCTTCAGGTGAACCCCATGCTCCTTATCGTTCAGATTGTCCTAGTCCTCGCTGTGATCCTCGGCTCACTGGTGCTGATGAGGGGCGGAGCGAACGCCAGCCATCTCGCAATCCGCCGGATCCTGCTGCTGGGCTTCGCGCTGGTCGCCGTCCTGTCCATTTTCCTGCCGGGTCTCCTGACCGGCCTGGCAAACCTCTTCGGCATCGGCCGGGGGACTGACCTTGTCCTCTACGGGTTTATCGTCTGCTTCATGGTCTTCATGGCCTCCTCTGCACAGCGCAACCGTCACATGGAGGACTCCCTGACCAGGCTGGCCCGCCGGGTTGCGTTGGACGAAACGCCGCGGGTCTGGGAGTCGGAAACCGGTGTGCAGGCCCTGCCCGGAGCCCCATCGGACGACCCTCCGCGGACCCAACTAAGCTAATCTTGCGGGAGTTATGAAATCACTAATCAGCATTAACCGCCAGCTTTTGGCGGTCCTGCCTCCCAGCGCGCGCCGGTTCCTCCTGCGCTACGCAATCCTCTCCTCACTGCTCTCACTCATCGATGTGGTGGCGCTCGGACTCTTGGCTGTCGTGATGTCGAGCATCATCACCGGCACTCCGGTCAACCTGGGGCCGTTCGGACAGATCGATGAGGTGAGCCACTACATCGCCGTCCTGGCTGTGTTCTGCACCCTGGTGATCGTCAAGAGTGGCCTGAACATCGCGTTGCTGAAGTATTCGACGTCGCGTTTCGCCTCCCACGAAGTGGCTATCGGTGACCGGCTGCTCGCCGCCTACCTGCGGGCCCCGTGGGTGGACCGGCTGAAGCGCAACTCTGCGGAACTGGTCCGATCGGTTGATTCGGGCGTCGCCATTACGGTGTCGGGCGTGTTGATGCCTTCGATGGGCCTCGCCGGGGAAATCGTGTCAGTGATCGCCGTGATCAGTGTGCTGCTGGTCAGTAACTGGATTACCGCCGTTACCGCAATCATCTATCTGGGCCTGATCGCACTGCTTCTCGCTCGGGGGATCTCGGGCCGGGCCGTCGCTAACGGTCGCCGGAACCGGCAGTTTTCCTTCAAGACGGTGCGACTCCTGACCGAGGCCGTGGGTGCCCTGAAGGAGTTGACGTTGAGGGGCGCTACCGGCGATGTTGAACGGGCCGTGCACGGGAACCGGATCCACTCATCGAAGGCCCGGGCGCTGGCAATTTTCCTGGGTCAGGTACCACGGTTCATTCTTGAGGCAGGGCTGATCGGGGGCTTCATGCTGGTGGGCGCAGTGGGTATGCTGACCAGCCCGTCCGGCGTCGACCCGGTGACCAATGCGCTGGCCGCCGTTGCCCTCTTCGGGGTCGCCGGCTTCAGGATCATCCCCTCACTTACCCGTTTCCAGGCCATTATGTCGATGGTGCATTCCAGCTCACCGTTCGCCGAGCAGGTCCTGGCGGACATCAGGGATGCCGAGGCCAGCGCCAAGGACCAGGAAGAGCCTGATCAGTCAGAGCTGCCCCTGGGCGTCCCGGATGTAGTCCTCAACGATGTCTCGTTCACCTATCCCGGCGCCGAGACACCGGCGTTGAACGGCGTCACCATGACCATCCCCTCCGGGTCGCGGGTCGCAGTCGTCGGGTCATCGGGCGCGGGCAAGTCAACCCTAATTGATCTGCTGCTTGGCCTCCTCCTGCCCAGCTCGGGACAGGTGCTGGTAGGTGGAGTGCCTATGGGCGCTGTCCTGCATTCCTGGCGGTCCCGCGTGGGTTATGTGCCTCAGGAAGTGTCGCTCTTCGATGCGTCCATCGCGCAGAACGTCGCCCTGACCTGGGACCCCGATCAGGTTGACGAAGAGCGGGTCCGTCGCGCGTTGAAGCGGGCCCAGATGCTTGAGACCGTCGAGAAACGCCCCGATGGAATCCTGGGCACCGTAGGCGAACGGGGGATGGCCCTGTCCGGTGGACAGCGGCAGCGACTCGGTATTGCCCGGGGCCTCTACGCCGATCCCGCGGTGCTGGTGATGGACGAGGCCACCAGTGCACTCGACACCGCCACCGAGGCCGCCGTGACCCAGGCCGTCCGCAATCTCACCGGAAGCGTCACCACCATCACCGTTGCCCACCGGCTGTCGACCATCCGGGACAGCGATGTGGTTTTCTTCTTCGCCGACGGAAAACTCGCGGCGCAGGGAACCTTCTCCGAGGTCATCGCCCAGATGCCTGACTTCGCGGAGCAGGCCGCCCTGGCCGGGCTGACGTAGCCACCGGACCCTAGACCTCATTTCCCATCAACCCTGGAGCAAAACTATGACCGAGGGACATCTTTCCGGGCTTCGTCCGCGCGTTCTTGTGCTTTCCTTTTCGCCCATCAACCGGGATCCCCGGGTGCTGCGGCAAATCCTGTACTTCAGCGAGTTCGCCGATGTGATTTCCTGCGGGTATGGGGTGGCGCCCGAGGGTGTGGTGGAGCACGTGGAGATTCCGGAGGAGTTCAAGCCGTGGCGGCAGGACTTCAAAAAGGTTGCTGTGCTCCTCGGTGCCCGGTTCTACGAACGGCTGTACTTTGATTCCGACCGGGTGAAGCACGTGCTTCACAACATTCCTGCGGGGAGTGTTGACGTGATTGTCGCCAACGATGCGATAGCAGTTCCGACGGCGGTGGCGTTGCGTCCCCGTCAGGGAATCCATGCCGACCTCCACGAGTATGCTCCCCGCCAGGGTGAGGACAAACTGCAGTGGAGGTTGCTGGTCGGGCCTTTCATGGACTGGGCGTGCCGCAAGTACGTCACCAAAGCCAATTCCGTCTCGACGGTCGCGAAGGGGATCGCCGAGAAGTACGCCGAGGTGTACGGCATCACCGAACCCACCGTGGTGCCCAACGCCACCCGCTACCAGCCGCATCTTTCCCCCACACCCGTGGGAGCGCCGCTTCGCGTCATCCATACCGGTGTGGCAGGCCGAGGGCGGAAGATCGAGGTGATGCTGGACGCGGTGGCCCGAGCCAACGAGTTACGGCCTGGTACCGCGACCCTTGACGTCTTGCTGGTCCCCGGCGAGCAGAAGTACATCGACGAACTGATTGCCCAGGCAGAGTCAATTCCCGACGGCGCCGTACGTGTGCTGCCGCCCGTCAAGTTTGATCAGATTGTTCCGATGCTTTCGGGCTACGACATCGGGATCTTCCTGTGCCCGCCGAGCACGTTCAACCTGCGTCATGCGCTGCCGAACAAGTTGTTCGAGTTCGTTCAGGCACGGCTGGGCGTCATCATTGGCCCATCGCCTGAGATGGAGCAGGTGGTGCGGCAGCACGGTGTGGGCTGGGTTGCCGACGGGTTCGACGTCGAGTCGTCGGCGCGTTTGCTGGTCGCACTAACCCCCGAGGAGGTCGCCGTGAAGAAGCAGGCGTCCCACGCCGCGGCCGAGCCGCTGAGCGCGGAGAACGTCTCGGCCATCTGGGTCGATGCGGTGAAGAAGCTGATCGCTGCGCCGTAAGGACGCCGTCAATCATACCGCTCGCAACACCGTCCGTGTCACAGGGCCCTGACCGATCCACCGGTAGCATCCGGCAAAGCGTTCAGGGCCTTGCTGCGTCGCCTAGCGCATCTGGACGCCGGCCGAGGTGAAGCCCGACCAGCCGTGCCCGATCTGGCTGGACGCTCCCCACCGGGCATTCGTCAGGATGGGGTAGTAGAACAGGTTGCCGTCGCGCCGTTTCGCCACAATGCCTTTGGTACCGGTTCCATTGAATCCGACGGTAGAGCTCAGGGTCACCATGTCGCCCCACCGGGTGCCGACGACGGGACGGGACACTGCAGCGAAATTGCCCACCCCATTGCCCTTGTAAAGCACCAGTTGTGCCGCGCTGTTGCGGGCCAGCAGATCTTCGCTGCCGTCACCGTCGAAGTCGGTCATGACGATCTGCATCCCGGTGAAGCCGTGACCGATCTGGCGTGGCGCGAGAAGGCTGCCATTGCCGGCCTGAGCCCAGACATGCAGGGTGCCATCGAGCCGAATCGCGACAATCGCAGGTTTCGCTCCGCGTGACCAGTCACCCGCGGTCACGCGCATGTTCGCCCAGCCCGAGGATGCGAGGATCTGCGCGGGGCTAAAGCCACCTGTCGCCTTGCCGCGGTAAACGCTCAACCGGCCGTCGTTCCACTGGGCGAGGATGTCCAGTACGCCGTCGTCGTTCCAGTCAATGGTGTGAATGGAGCGGGCTCCACCCCAGGCGTGTCCAATCTGCTTGCGGGCGCCGTAGGAGCTGCGGCCAGTCCCGGGGTAGTTCCAGAGCGTGCCGGCGGCATCGATCGTCACCATGTCCGACGTCGAATTGATCGACGGGCCAGACGCGGGACGCGGCGGTGCCGGCGGTGCTACTGGAGCCGGCGGTGCTACTGGAGCCGAGTTGCGGGTGAAGGAGGCCAGCGCCGCAGCAGTGCCGTTCCAGACGTTCCAGTCGCCTACAACGGGGCCTTCGCTGGTGTACTGCCAGAGGCTGTACTTGTTCCAGCCGGAGGGCAGGGTTCCCGCGCCGACGTTGTTATAGGCCGCAATGTGCAGCGGGTGGTTGGTGAAGGCGGTGGAGTTACCCGTGCATTTGTTCCACCAGTCGGTGGTGGTGTAGATCATGGGAACGCGACCCGTGCGGCTTAGCATGGTGTTGGAGAAATCCCTGATCCAGTTGACCATCTGGGAGGCGCTCATGTTGTAGCAGGAGTTGCCGAGCGAGGGATACGGGTTGTACTCGACGTCGAGCAGTGGCGGAAGGGTCTTGCCGTCCGCAGCCCAGCCGCCGCCGTTGTTGATGAAGTAGTTGGCCTGGGTGGCGCCTGAGGAGATGCTCGGGATGGCGAAGTGATACGCGCCGCGCACCATGCCGATGTTGGCGGACCCGGTGTACTGCTGGTTGAAATTGGGGTTCCGGTAGCTGGTCGCTTCGGTGGCCTTGGTGTAGGCGAACCGGGAGCCCTGGTTCCAGACCGCTGACCAGTTGACGTTGCCCTGGTGGGAGCTGACGTCGACGCCGACGATACCCTGCGGGCGCCAAGTGTTGACCGACGGGGTGGCAGCTGCTGGAGCGTCACTGAGTGATGACTGGTCGTTGAGTTCCCGGGCGGTGGGGATCTGGGGGTCGCCGGACTCGGCGATGCGTTCCACGCCCTGCCCGAGGGTCGCGCCGTGAGGGCCGATCAGTTCGGCAAGGGCTTCGGGATTCGCGGCCAGCTCGGCGGCAGTCAGTTCCTCCGGGGCTGTCTTTGCGGGCTCAACTCTTTCTCCAGAAGTCTCTGCAGTCTCCGCGGCTGGAGAGGGCTCCACCGGGACCTGCACCGTCGGCGCGGGAGGTGTTGTCGCAAGCGGAACAGGCTCGACCGGCGCTGTCTGAACGAGCGCCTCTTCGACCGGGGCAATCTCGACCGGGACAATCTCAACCGGCCCAGTCTCGATGGGGATGGACTCGGCGGGAGCCGACACCACCGGCGCGGGGGCAGGCTGTGGGGCGGCGATGGCTGGCATGGATCCGGCGGCGAGGGCTGCTGTCAGCAACACGGCGGCAAGGACGGTGGAGGCACGAGAGTGGGTCACAGGAATTTCTCCGGGTAATGCGAGCCCGAGGCGAGAGGGAGGGCATCGTCCCTTCGAGAGTAACCCACTGTGACAAATGTGACTACAGATACAGGTGTTACCAAAGAGTGAACGGTTGTCCACAGTCGACAAGAATGGGGGTGGGCGCGGAACGCGGTATCCCCTATGGTGTACTCCATTCACCGGTTACACCCAAGGTCTCGGGTAGCCCCGGCCACACGGCCGGGCGCCCTGATGTCAGGGAGTCCCATGGACGCCGCACGCATGATCGAAGACGAAGTACGTGAGCTCATCCGTCGCCACGGGCTCGATCCCGCCCGGCAGAGCGGTGAGGTCCTTCGGTTGGTGGACGCCGCAGTCAACGACTATGACGAGCGCTCGGTCCAGGGCACCCTGCCGCACCTGGGGCAACTCGATCTGGTCCGAAAACACGTGTTCGACGCCGTGGCGGGCTTCGGTCCCCTGCAGCCGCTCCTCGACGATCCGACCATCGAGGAGGTCTGGATCAACTCTCCAGGGGAAATCTATGTGGCACGGGCAGGCGAATCCGAGCTGACATCCCTAATTCTCTCCGAGCAACAGATTCATGACCTGGTGGAGCGGATGCTGAAATCCTCCGGCCGGCGGCTGGACCTTTCCTCACCCTTCGTCGACGCGGCGCTTCCCGACGGATCCCGGCTCCACGTGGTGATTCCCGATGTCACCCGGCGCCACTGGTCGGTGAACATCAGGAAATTCATCGCCAAGGCAACACGCCTGGAACACCTCGTTGAGCTGGGAACACTGTCACCGCAGGCCGCCCGCTTCCTTGATGCGTCGGTGGTGAGCGGGTTGAACATTCTGGTGTCCGGGGCCACTCAGGCGGGCAAGACGACGCTGCTGAACTGTCTTGGGTCGAGTATCGGTTCGCGGGAACGGGTGGTGACTGTCGAAGAGATCTTCGAGCTCCAGCTTCCGTTGAGGGATGTGGTCGGGATGCAGTGCCGGCCACCCAACCTTGAAGGGCAGGGGGAGATCCCCTTGCGCAGGCTGGTGAAGGAGGCGCTCAGAATGCGACCGGATCGGTTGATTGTCGGCGAGGTACGGGAGGCGGAAAGCCTCGACATGCTTGTGGCTCTCAATTCCGGGCTGCCGGGAATGTGCAGCGTTCACGCCAATAGCGCGCATGATGGGGCACGTACGAAGAAGCGTGTACTCAAAAAACAGCCGGTAGTCAGAAAACCCCAGGGAAAAACGGACCCCACGTCAGGATGACCCCGTGTTCGGCGCACAATGGCTTCCAGTGAACTGCATCTTGGGGTTTCGCTTCAAGGACTAGGAACAGCTGCGGCTGGAAGCCGCGGCCCGTCAGCCGGTGGCCGTAGTCCAGTACCTGTCCGAGTCCATGCCTGATTTGGTTGGGCTCGTTCTCTTTGGTGATGCTTTTGACCTCGACGACGCCCACGGAGCCGTCCTCGCGTTCCCATGCCAGATCGAAGTTGCACGTCTTGTCGAATGGGGACAGCGGCGTGAGCCCATGCAGCCCGATAAGCTCCGCTAGCTTGTCCTGCGTCGCCGAATGCGCCTTGAGCCCCCGTTCCATGATGCCCGGGTCCTGGCAGTGCTCACCGTCCCCCTGCAGCGGGCCGGCAAAAGCACCATGCCGATACGGGGCACCTACCACTCCGCCTTCTGCGGCTGCACGCACCAGCGTGTTGGGCCAATGAGGCTTCAGCGCTGGTGCGGGGAAGCCGGACCGGAGACCATGGAAGCCCTTTTCATCGATGAGCTGGATGCGGTGACCATGCGACTGCATGTCTGCCACCTGCTTTTCCCGGTCACCGTAGTCCCCGTATTTCCAGGCCTTGCTGAAACCACGGACGAGTAGATCGGTGCTTGACTGGTTGACCCAGCCCGACACGTTTCTGGCACCAAGGTCACGTGCGATCTTCGCGAGGTCAGCTTTGACGTAACCGTCGAAATTCCCGGTGAACACAACTTCCTTGCCCTTCAGGTCGTGAACCCATTCGCTTGTCATGGAATGATCAAAGCGGTCTTCGGGGGTGCGGTGCAAATGGGTTCGCGGCGAGGGGCCGATGTTACGGACGTAGGTCCGATCCGGTCCGACCCCGAGTTGGTGCATCCGCCACAGGCGCCCTCCCGAGCTGCCCGCATCATGGCCGCGGTCGGCAACAACCCCTCACGCGACCCGCCCTATCACGGGACAGCGCACCTGTACGTCGTCACCCTGGCTGCAATGGAGCTCGCTGCCGCCGAACGGCTGACCACCGCCGAGACGGACACCGCCCTGCTTGCTGCACTCTTCCACGACTACGACTACGCCGAAGATCCGGACGACACCGTCAACATTGCCCAAGCCGTCGACGCCGTGCGGTTCCACTTGGGTTTCCTTGACACCGCGCCGATCATCGCAGCCATCGAGGGAACCTGCTTCCCCTACGTGCCCGGCGAACCAGATCGAATCCAGGCAGTCCTTCGTGACGCCGACGTTCTCTACTCGACCCTGTTGTTCCCCGATGCCCAGCAGTTCCGCAGCGGACTCCTGATCGAGCGGGGCGCACCGGCCACAGAGCAGGACGCGATCGCGTTCATCCTCGGGCATGGTGCCCAGACCTCGAGCGGAGCGTCCGCTGTCACCCGTCACATCGCAGGGGTGGCCGGCCGGTCCGAGCTACCCGACCTGCCGTTCTACTGAGCAGGTCAAGAACCTCCACAGTAGGCATCTAGGATGATCTGATGAGTACTGACGACCTTCTTTTCTGGACAATGATCGCCGGGTGGATCACCGCGGTCGCCACCTTTGGTCTAGTCGTCGGTGCCTTCTTCGCCTGGAGGACCGCTCATGCCACACTTTGTCAATCGAAGGAGGACAGTGCGCGTCAGACACGGCCCTACGTTTACGCCGTTCTCGTCAACGGGATCTGGGGTCCCGGAGCCTGGGATCTCAAAGTTCACAACTCCGGCCGGAGCGCTGCACGAGACCTGACAGTCGAGCTCCAAGGCTGGCCGGAGAAAGACGACCTGATCACGGACTCTCTTCGGCAGATTTTCATGGATCCCCAGGTCCTGCCGCCGGGCATCAACTATCGAGTCGTCTGGCGGACCACGGTTGAGTCCACAAACGCAACAGGGCTACTCTCTGCCCCGGTCAATGGAATTCCAGGGCGCGCCGTATTGACCTTCCGGTACAGGGGCGAAGACCCGAACGAGCCGGAGTATGCCGACACTTATGTCCTCACTCCAGATTTGATCGCCCCCATTACACCGATGCCGACCGGCGGCCATGAGCCGCCCAGTGGTCTCAACAAGGGCGAAACTCAGTTGCACAAGATGCTCCAGCATGTCGTACGTGCACTTGGAGAGCTACGCCGCTAGCAGGATTCCGTTCGACTAAGCCCAGATACCAAGAAGCGCTGCAGGCCGAAACCCGCAGCGCTTCCTTGTTGCTGCCTTAGTCCTCGTACTGGACTGACGTGTAGTAGTTCGAGTTGATGTAATCGGACTGGGAGTCGATGTCTGAGCGGTTCCAAGCGGTGGCGATTTCCTCGTCCCGGCGCTTGAGCTCCTTGGCTTCCTCACGCTCTTCGTAGTCGCCGTACCGGTCCTCACCTTCCGGCGTCATCCGGTCAGCGCGGGGCACACCCTTGATCCCGACCCGGAGGGCCTGGCCGCCGGCGAACTTATCCGACCGGACGCTGAAGCTCGCCGTGGCTGGGAGGTAGCCGACCTTCTGGGCTGCCTTGAAGTCCGAGCGGGTGTCCTTGGCGATCTCAGTGATCGGGCACCATCCGTTGTACTTGCTCCCGGTCGTCAGCGTGCCTTGGCCGTAGCCGGGCACGACGGTCCCGCCAGCCGGGGTGGGCCGCGCTGTTCGCCTGGAGTGCTTCCTCGATGACGGCGCCGTGGCTGCCATCGGCTGCTCGGGCTTCGACCGCACGGCGGAAGAACCCAGCGGACGCATGCGGGTACAGATAATCCAGGTCGCCGCCGAAATGCATGGCCGTTGGCCATATCGCTGGGGTCGGACAGGTGCGCGCGGTCCACCTCCCGGGTCAGGTTATGGCGGGTACCGTCGCTGGGCTCGTGCGACATCAGCATGGACTTCGGGATAGTCTGCGCTGCGGCCGTCTGGTAGCGCTCGGTGGGATGCTGACCGTCGAAGTCACTGACCGACAGTAGCGACAGGGTGATGGTTAATTCAGAGTGTGCGGTGGCAGCGAACTGCCCTCCGGTGGGAATACCGGCAGACTAGCGTGCAATTGTGGGGGTGCTCATATCCTCCTCTGTGCGGCAACCACGCCAAGGAACGAATGAGGGCGGGCACCCCCTGAGGATGGATACCCTCGACGCCGCACACATGATGCGGCACTTCTTATAAGGCGTGTACCTGCATGACCGCGATCCCGGGCGACAGAGGCGCTCCCAACCCGCCCGAGCGCTGGGAATGCTAGCTGTAGCGGTCGCCCGAACGTGTGACTATACGGCGTGCAAAGTTGGCGCCATCGCCTACGGAATGAAGGAAATGCCCTTGGCGCCGGAGATGTTCCGCCAGTAGTTGGCTTCCCCGCCGCTGCACACAGGTCGTATGACCACCTCGCCTGTATGAGGCATGAACATCATCATGTGAGGACGAAGGCTCATCGCTCTCCGAACTTGTGATGAAAACGTGGCCCTTATTGGGGGGCGGAAATGCTAGCGTTTGGATTTCTGACCATTCACCGGAATTCCTCGTTCCTATCTGGAATACAGGGCGGCTCATTTGGGCAATTCCTCGGTCTGCCATTCCGTTTTCTAAATAGGGGGAGTCACCTGTGACCCAGTACCATCCAATGCCCGGCGAAAGCCCAGGGGCGAAGCCGTTTCGCCCCTGGTTCAAGAAGAAGCGCGTGATCATCCCGGCGGGTGTCCTTGCACTGTTCATCTTCATCGGCGCCGTCAGCGGTGGCGGTGATGAAACGGTCGCAGCAAGTACGGCTGAGACCACCCAGGCAGTCGAAGAGACAACGCCGGCGGCCGAAGAAACCGTCTCAGCAGCCGAGGCTAGTGCGTCCGCCGAGGCAGAAGCTAGCGCTGAAGCCGAAGAGGCCGCCAAAGCTGAAGCCCAGGCCGCCGAGGAAGCAGCGGCTGCGGAAGCCGAAGCTAAAGCGGAGGCTGATGCAAAGGCAGCAGAAGAGGCCGCCGCTGTGGAAGCTGAGAAGAAAGAAGCAGAGGAAGCGGCTGCAGCCGAAGCCGAAGAAATTGCCAAGAACGGGACTCCCAGCCAGTCCAACGCGCTGCGCAAGGCTGCCGACTACTTGGACAGCATGCCTTTTTCGAAGACCGGCCTGGTTGACCAGCTGATCTACGAGCAGTATTCCGCTGAGGACGCAGCTTGGGCTGTCGAACGGGTGTCAGTCGACTGGAATGAGCAGGCCGAATTGAAGGCCGCGGATTACCTCGACAGTATGGCCTTTTCGCGGTCCGGCCTTTACGACCAGTTGATCTACGAAGGGTACACGCCAGAGCAGGCCGAGTACGGAGTCAGCACGACCGGGCTCTAATCATGCGGCCAGCTTGGCCAAAAGCATCGCCTCAACGGAGGGTCCTCACGGGCCCTCCGGTTTAGTGGTCTCGATTCGTCACCTGGCCCACCTGGCCCACCTGGTCCGCCGCCGGTCTTCCTGCGCGATCCTTCTCGTCATCGTGGCGATGACTGGTACGGGCGGGCCCAATGGCTAGCAATACGCCACGGATTCCTCTTTGGTGGCTGTTGCTCCGGAGCGAAAAAGAGTCAAGCGGCAGGTGGGACCGAACCTCCGCCTCCTCAAGCGTCAAGAGATCTTGGAAGTGGAAGAAGCCCACGGATTCTAATAAGTTCACAGAAAGATTGAGGAAACTGGCGTAGACCTAGGCTAGGGGCAAAAAGCTGCCATTGGTGGTCCAGGCTCTCTCAGTTTCGTGCCGATTCAGGGACCCGCAAATGCAGGTCGAGATTCACAAGTTTCATAGACTTTCACAATGTTTTCACCTGCCGCCAGGTTGGCTCCAACTCAGCGATCGGAGAACGACTCTGCGGTCGCGATCGTCGCAGCGGATCTGTTGCTATGATCCCAACTATGAATACTTCTGGAATGATCGACCCACATTTGTCAGCGGTTGTACAAGCGGCAGAGAACGGCGCAATACTTCAACGCGTTGTTGTCGTCTGTGGCTCCACTTTGTACGTAGGAATACCAGTGTCAACGGCCAAGTTCACTCACACAAATTTGACTGAGTTTGGAGTGGAATTTTTCAAGGATGCCGGTAACTGGAAAACGCCACGTCAGGAAAAGGAAGCCATAGCTGATCAAAGAGCAAATGAAGTAATTAGAGCTATTTCCCCTGAAGACAGCACACCGACAATGGATGTTCTTTCGCTGTGCCCGGCTCAAGTGTTGCCCGCGGGTATGGCTAGTTACGAAGTCCCAGCAGTTCGGGTCAATCTCCACCAGGTCGATTCTTGGTGGGTCGCACCCTTCGTTGAGCATCCAGCGAAGTTCCGAGGTGGTGGAGTAGGAGTCAGCTTCTAGCTCGCCAAATCCCTGTCTGTCAGCATTGGGTGAGACACCGCCACTTTTCCCACTGACTCCTTAAGGGCGAGATTTGGAAACCGATTCCCTGTGAGCACCGCACTTGCTTCCCCCACCACCAACACCGATGGTGGAGCCATGTCCGATCCCGAAAAACCCAGGGCAGAAAGGCCCCTCCGCCGCTCCTTCACCCCAGGGGAGAAACTCTCGATCCTGGAAACCTACGAGTCCCTCGACGGCCCCGGAGCCAAGGGCGCATTCCTCCGCCGCGAAGGCCTGTTCTCCTCCCAAATCACCACCTGGCGCCGGGCACGCGACGCCGGCGCCCTCACCGGCCTCGCCACCGCCGCCAGACCGGCGAAGAAGAACAGCCCCGAAGCCCAGCTTGAGGCCATGAAGGACCGCGCCGAACGGGCCGAAGCGAAACTCGGACGGACCGAGGAGGCATTATCGGTGCTGGGAAAATTACACGCTCTCTTGGAGGACATCTCCACGAGGGCGGACAACGAGAAGCCGTGAGCGCCGCCGTGGACGAGGCCTTCACAGCCCTGACCGGGCTGCTGCCCGTGCGGAGAATCTGCGCCCTCACGGGACGGTCTCCCGCCACGCACTACCGGTCCCAGACCCCGAAGGTCCACGGGCCCACACCCCGGCGCCCGGCACCGGTAAACAAGCTCACGGATGAAGAGGTCGCGCAGGTGTTGGACCGGTTGAACAGCGAGGAGTTCGCCGACAAGGCGCCGGCCCAGGTCGGTGCGATCCTGCTGGACCAGGGCACCTACCTGTGCTCGGAATCAAGCATGTACCGCATCCTGCGCGGCCACGGCCAGGTGCGTGAACGCCGACGCCAGGCCACCCACCCGGCGAAGAAGAAACCCGAACTCGTCGCGGTGAAACCCAACGACGTCTGGTCCTGGGACATCACCAAACTCCCCAGCCCCATCCGGGGCGTCTACTACGACCTGATGGTCATCATTGACCTGTTCTCCCGCTACGTCGTGCACTGGCACATCACCACCCGCGAGTCCGGGCTGGGCTCCAAGGACTTCATCGCCGACGCGGTCATGATCCACGGCACCCCGGGCGTGATCCACGCCGACAGGGGGACGTCCATGACGTCCAAACCGGTCGCCGAGCTGATGATCGATCTGGGCATCGACCGCAGCCATTCACGGCCCCGCGTTTCCAACGACAACCCGTATTCCGAGGCGGCGTTCAAGACCACGAAGTATCACCACTCCTACCCGGGGCGGTTTGGCTCCCGCCAGGACGCGGTCGCCTGGGCCAACGAATTCTTCCTTTACTATAATTTCGAACACCGCCATTCCGGGATCGGGCTGCATACCCCCGCGACGGTCTTCGACGGCACCTACGCGGCCATCCAGGGCCGCCGGGCCGCGGTGCTCCAGGACGCCTACGCGGCGACCCCGCACCGGTTCGGTCAACCGCCGGCGCCGCCGGCGGGCCCCACGGCGGCGTGGATCAACCAGCCCCAACAAAGCGAGGTCCCCACACACGCCTAACCACTTAGCTGTGTCTCAAACGCCTTGACAGATTCCGCGCCGGACGTTTGGGAGCTCACTGTATTCATTTAAGATTCGCGAGCAGTTAGTGTTGCTGACACATAGGACACATAGGACACATCAGGTTGAGGTTTGGTTTGTGGATATGACCCGGAGACAAATGGTCTTCTCATGCGTCGGACTCGGCGCTGTTCTCCTGCTTTGCTTATTTCCCGTCCTTACGTCTGGAGATCCGGCGCACCCCCTCCTCGAACGCTTGGCGTGGCTCTCCCAAACCGTAGTAGCAGTGATTGCCATACCTACCGCATTTCTGGTGGTGCGGCAGATCAGGGAAATCAAGTGGACTTTGAGGGCGGAAAGCTTCCAGGCAACCGCAGTTGGCATTCAAGAGATTGCTCGCTTATGCCTGGTGAACCCGAAAGGATACGCGGGTCTGAAGTCCACTCGGCCTCCCAAGGTTCAGACGGAGTTACTCGGAGAAGCGATACTCGACATCATGGACACTGAACTACTACGGGCAGCCAGATTTGATGACCAGTGGCTCAGATCCCTCCCCACATTAGAGCCATGGTTTTGGGATCTATTCCAGGAGCTGCCCGGGCTGTGCACCTCGCTCGAGCACAGGAAACAGTGGTACTCAAATGACCTCTACGCCCTCAGAAAACGCGCCGAACGCCCTGCCGACGGGTCAATCGCAAAGACGCGCAATCCAAAGAGAAACGGCTAACCGGCTGCAGCGGTGCTCTCCAAACGGGGGCGCCTGTGTAGTTGATGTCAGAGATCACATGTTCGTTGTGAGGCACTAGCTCGACATCTCAATTAGTCTGGGTGGCTTGGCGCCAGGGTACCGCGGCCGTCCGGAGAGGGACGTTTTGCACTCCGTTTGCATGAGGTTCACCTGCTCTGTCTTGGCCGTGGGGCAAGTCAAGTCGATTTGATGACAATTACCCTTGACGCCACCACTGACAATTCCGCCCGCCCACCTCCGGCTGCCGTTGGGCGCCCTGCGCAAGCTCGCCCGCCGGCACGGGGTCATAGTGGACGAGGTGGAGGGGCTCATCGAGACCGGGGTAATGTTCGACTTGTACGAGACAGTGAAGGGTCCGTCCGGATTTCGGACCGGTCCTTCAGCATCAAGAAGCTCGAGCCGCTCTACATGCCGGCCGGCCGGATCGGCGTCACCAACGTCGTGGACTCCATGGTCCAGTACGGCGTCTACGGGACGCGGTCGCCAGAAGCCAGGACCGGGTCGCGAAGGACATCTTGGTCGCGATCAAGAACTATAACCCCTACGACTGCCTGTCGACCTGGAAGCTGCGGGACTGGCTGCTGAATGTGATCCGGTAGGGGCGGCAACTGCTTGCGTCAGGGGTGGTGTGCGCGGCAGTAGTCTGGATCCATGCCACGGCACCATTACGTTCCCCAGTTTCTTCTTCGCGGATTCTCGGATGAGCGGAACTTGCTGAAGATGGTCTCACGGACGGACGCGAGGTTTAGTCAGCTGTCAGCCGTCCGTAAGGCAGCGGCGCAGAACGGTTTCTATGCCATACCGACCGAGGACGTGCGACCTGAAGCCCGTGATGACCATAACCCGGAAACAATGGAAGCAAGCTTGGCGAAGATCGAAGCGGCCGCCGCTTCCGATGTCCTGGCCATCCGCAATCGCAGTTTCGCGTTCACTCTCGAAGCTCACTACCGTCTCGTCCGGTTGGTCGCGATGCAGATTTCTCGGGTTCCGGGGTTCCGCCGCGACTACATCCATCTGGTCAACGTCACGGCTAAGGACTCGATCGCCTCACGGCTCACACCTGTCAGCGTGAGAAAACACCTGAAAGGCATGGGCTCGGCTGCCGACGACGCGAGCGTTCGCCGCTTCTATGACGAGGTTCTTCAGGGCAACTACTCGCTGGTGCCATCAGACACGCACCTGATCCAGCAAAGTATGTGGATTGCTCTAGAGATATTCATGCCGGAACTCTTCCAGCGCATACCGCGAATTCTCCGATTCTCAGATCCTTCGCTGCTCACAAGTGACGCTGCCGTTGGTCTGTGGGACCCGGAGTCGGAACGACCTCGATCCATTGGCGTCGCCAATGCCCGTGCCATCTTTGTTCCGCTGGACCGATGGACGGCAATTGCTTTCATGCAGTCCGGCAAGCCGTTCGACCGCGTGGTCGAGCCGCTGTGGGCACACCACATCAATTTGGCCGTCGCCGACGCCGCGACTGAGTGGATATACCACCATCCGAACGATGACCCGCTCGCGAAGATCGATCTGCCTCAGCCCAGACGTCTAGTGAAAGAGGTCGAGTCCGTTGCAACGTTAAAAGACGGCTCTGTGCGCGTTCGCGGAAAACGCTACTGGGCGTGAAAGATCGGCCGGCTGAGGCCTCCCCAGACATTGTCGGCGGCCTCGCTCCCAGCAGGAGCATGCCCGATCTCACACTTAACGGTCATGGGTCAGGACGCCTTCGAATCCCTCGAACTGAAAGCCGCGGTGCTGCTCGAATCCGCCGCCCGGAACCACCCGCTCGTGGACGGGAACAAGCGCACCTCCTGGACCCTGATGGTTCGGTTAATGTGGCTGAACGGCTACCGGCACGACTTCACCACGGATGGCGCCTTCGACCTGGTCGTCGGTGTCGCCGAGGACTGTCTGGGGCTGGAAGAATCCAGCGCCCGGATCGGGGCCCGCATTTGCTCCTGTCAGCCGTTGTAGATAGGCGTCGCCGGGAAGTACTGGTTGCATCCCGGAGTCCGGAGTTGAACCCGTAGTAAATGGAGTCGGACGGCTCTTGCAGTGTTCCGCGGTCCCTGTGGACTTCAGATTCCGATGAAGCAATCGTCGTTAGAAGCCGATGGCCGTCCGAAGTGCCCATGAAGGACCTCGGCATCGGCCAGCAGCTGGGCTGGCTGACTGCGACGCTCTCCGGTGAGTTCCAAACGGCGTAGAACTGTGCACATTGCCCGTCTGGTCGCTGTCCGGCACGCTCCGAGGGGGGTACGAGCCGGCGGCTGGGATGCCGGCGAATATCCCGGCGGTAACTCACAGCTTAGGATGGGTTTCGTCGGGCACGGGTCCGGCGGTTTGCTCACTCGGGCTGCGAGATGCGGCTCCGTTGCTGCGGGAAAAGGGAACAAGCGCATGGCAGGGAAGTACGAAATTTTCGCCGACGAAGCGGGCGGTTACAGGTTTCGATTGAAGGCGTCGAACGGTGACATCGCTGTAAACTCCGAGACCTATAAGACAAGGACCAGCCTGGACCAGGGGCTTGAGCGGTTCAGGAAGAACGCGGCGACGGACAAAGTGAAGGACCTGACCCAAGGACCGTGAGTATGGTCCGCCGCTGACGCGGGCCCACGCTCTCTGGCCAGGGCGCTACGATGACGTTATGCCCGAGCGGATCATCTACGTCCAGCTGAAGACCAGCTACAACACGGACCGGGGCCCGGCCTGGATCACCCGGCTGCGGTTGTCTAGATCCCGGAGGACCGATACTTCAGGGGCCGCGCGTTGAAACAAGTGACGGCACTCGCCCACGCATCGTAGTCGGTCGTTCGTCACGTGCCGGCTTCGAACCGGGCGGTTTGCTGGATTGCCCTTCCGAGTGCTGAACTGCCAGTACAGTGCTGAAAAGAAGGCCGGGTGTTCCGTCGGGCCAATTCAGCGAAGGTAGGGCATGGATAACAGCATCTCGGGCGACCTGAGCCTCGGCAATCTCTTCCACGCGGCCGGGCTCGCTCCGGAGGATGTGCAGGTCATCCGGCACACGCTCAAACCGGACGGGTTGAGGACGCGGGCGGACGCAATGGGACCAGGCCTCCTGCCTTACGTGCGGGAACAGGGCATCCGCAACAGCAAGCTTCCGCTGACCCCTCCCAGGATTTGGCTGAACTTCCTCGCCACCACCGGCCGACGGGCCCGGTTCCTTACCGCGTACGAGAACCATGGCGAGGTCGGTGCCGAGCGCTCCGACATTCGCCGCTACTTCGACTTGAGGCCCTCGCCGGTGTTCGCGGCCCTGGTGGACCGGCTGGTCATTGAGTGGACCAATGACCCGGTGAACTGGGCCAAGACAGGAGACCTGGCGACCGGCATGGCCGTGGTGGAAATCTCCGACCCGGTCGACGTGGCATTCCCCGGCTTCGACGCGATCCTGATCGGCTACGATGAGCTCCAGGCCGTCATTTCGGACGACCGCTACAAGCAGTGGCAAACGGCCCTCAGATCCGTCCAGGGAATCTACGTCATCGCCGACACCCTGACTGGTGAGTTGTATGTTGGCAAAGCCGATGGTGCTGAACGCTTCTTTGGCCGCTGGAGCGAGTACGCCAGGAACGGCCATGGCGGCAACGTCGCGCTCCGGGAGCTGGCCGCCGCCGACGCCCGGCACCGTCAGTATTTCCAGTTTAGTATCCTGCAGGTCTTCTCGCCGAGCGCTCCTGCCGCGCAGGTGGATGCAGCCGAAGCCCACTTTAAGCGGGTCCTCCTCACCCGTCAGTTCGGCATGAACCTCAACTAGGCGTCGAGCCGGCAGGACGTCAGAGAGTCTCAGAGTCTCTAGCTTGATGAGGAACCACTCCGAACCCCGGTTTTGAGCCTTTATGTGCCCAGAGGTGTCTCACGTACTCTCACTGAATGTCTGAATTCCGGCGCTACTTGGCGGTGTTTTCTGATCGGTAAATGGCCCCGAGAACCGTCGCGTAGAAACTGCCTACTGCTTAATTCGGAATGCGGTCGTCGTTTTGGGAGAGCAGAACTGGAATTACTTTCGCTTGAATCGCCGAAAGTCTGTTAAGGAGGCAGCCAACCCCCTGAAGGTCAGGATGACTCATGACCATATTTTCGCTGCGCTAAGTTACGGCCGGACCGTTCGACTATCAAGTCCCATCGGGAGCTCGAAATCCCAAAGTGGTGTCTCCGAAGATTCTCGTGCAGACTACGTTGTTGTGACCCAATCGATGACTGACCCCAGCTTAAAGGCCCTCGCGCTGGACAACCTTGACTTGCAACAACTGTTCGATCGCATGAAAATCCTTCCAAGTCCTTTACCGTCGACTTGGACGCAGAGCCGCGGTTACGGCTTGGAGCGTCTGCTCCACGAAGCCTTTCGACGAACCGGCTTGGACGTGCGCGCCCCTTTCTCTACTAAAGGTGAGCAAATGGACGGTGCCTTCGTCTTGGACCATCGCCACTTCATCTACGAGGCGAAGTGGCGCAGTAAGGATACTACCCGGGCTGATGTCGTGGCTTTTCAGGCCAAAATTAACCGTCGTTTGGTCGGTACTCTGGGTGTTTTTTGTAGCGTTAATGGTTTTGTTGATGACATTACTGAGTACGTCGCGAGAGGCAATCAACTCAACACATTGTTAGTTGACGGCGAGAACTTGGAATATGGGCTAGCACATGGAATGGACGTCATGATCCGGAACAAGGTGGTGGCAGCTGCACAAGACGGGCTGATCTACTACAAAGAAGCCCAGCTTGAGGCTGTCAGTGCCCTGAAGGTCCCGCCGCTCCAGAGCCAAGCCCCAGCTGCAAAGTCGACCGTTGTCGTTACTGAAGGTCCGCAGGACGCTAGCGTCATCGAGTTACTTGCTAAGAGAGTCTCACGGTTGTATTCGACACCGCTGGACGTCTCGGTAATTGCAGCCTATGGGTTTGCCCAGGCCTTCGACCTGGGAGAAGCTGTTATGACGCGTCTTGCACTGGGGAAGCGGCTAGTTGTAGTGGTTGACGGCGATGAATTGGGTGCGGAGGAACTGCGCGCCTCACGGACAACCGCGTTGGTACGTGGCGATCAAGTCGTCGTGGCGGAGCCGACGTTGGAGGCATGGTTCGGAGTCGATCGTAAAATGCGCGGCAATGCCCAAGCGCTCTTGATGAGCGCTGTCGAGACTGTTGATATTTCTCGACTAAGACTGGCGCATCCGGAGTTCGATAGGCTCGTGCGGGCCCTCCTTCATGAAGAAGTACCTTCGCCCGTCGATGCGGCTGTTTAGATAGGGGAGGTTCACCTCGACTGATTGCCATCGAGGGGCTTTCGAGTGATACCGATCTATGCACTGCAACTCAGTCGCCGATGGGATGAGCCGGAAAGGCGTGTACCTGCTGGTGCACTGGTTCGAGCTCCACGTCCGGCTGTGGGTAAGGGCCGTCCAGCCAAGATCTCGTCCATTTAGGCATCAAGGCTTATACGCCATGGCGAGTCCGAAAGGCCGCTGTTACGCCATTCGGTATCCTTAGCAGCAGGTAGGAGACCTGCGATCCGGGGAAGAGATGCGTGCGGGAGAAACAGAAGACGTGGGGACAGCTGGCCAGTCAATCGTCAAGTCCCAGTTCGAGAAGCTTCGCTGGGGTGCTAATCCTAACCTTGATCATGATCTCGGAACAGACCTCTGGCTCCAGCCGCGGGATGAAAGAAGGATAGACTTAAACGCTGTCGCAGGGGCTCAGGTCAAGACCAGCAGATCCAAGGGCCCTGGTAGCAAATACTTCAAAAGCCCGAGCAAGGATGATGACGGGAATCTTGAGGGCTGGTGGTACTACGAAGCCGAGAACGACCACTTCGACTACTGGACGAAACACACCGCTCCCCACCTCCTGATTCTGCATGATCTTGAGACTGGGGAATCGTACTGGGTGCACGTGACCCAGGAAAGATTGCAATCCACGGGCGTCGGCACGAAGATGCTGGTTCCCGTTCATCAGCTTGTGGATGATGCTCACAACCGAGAATTGATTGCAATTGCTACGAGCGGAAGGCCGCACATCCCATGGGAGGGGAGCGCTTGGGGCGGTGCCGACACGCTCGCTGCCAGCGACCTTCTCAGACATGCACTGATAGTGCCTCGACTGGTGGCGCCACATCGGAATGACCAGCCAAAAATATTTAATCCCGAGCAGACGGTAGCTGCCCTTGTGCTCCTTAGACAGTCAGATCTTGAGGGACGAGTGCCGGACGCTGACGGGCGTAGTAAGTCAAAGTTGTGGAGCTGGACGTTCGTCACGGCGTTCGAGTCGTACCTGCAGACCGAGGATCCTGAAGCGTTTAGGGATGCCTTGGACTCGGCAAAGAAGGCTTCTGACAAAGCGGCCGTTGTCTGTATCTGGGCAGCCGCTCAGTTGGAGCACGGGGAAGCGTCAAATGCTCTAGCCCTGCTGGACGAGGCGATCGCTGATGATTACGCGTCGGCGGAGGATCACGTATGGCTGTTGGTTCAACGTGCAAGGTGCTTGAATGAACTGGGGCGGCGCGACGAAGCCAAAATGATTGCGCTGGAAGCACTCCAAGGCCGCAATTCCGCTCCCGATGATTCAACTTTGAGTGCATTGTGTGGAGCAGCGTCCTGGATCGTATTCTCGTCAACGCCCTTTGGCGCTAGGAGCTTCTCGGACGTGATCACAGGGAGCGACAACATCGCTTCCTGGTGGAGGACAGAGGTCATGGCCTGGGGGCTGTCATCGAACTTTGAGGAACAGTTCAGAACTTGGTCCCGGGACTCCACGCGCAGAGTCGGCTTTGAGGATTCAGCCTGGAGGCGCTTGCGCGCGAGTTCACTCATCGCTGGGCTGGTAGGCGACCAGGGAAGCTGGACCCAGTCATATGCCAGGCTGGCGAAGCTTCAGCTGATGCGCACGACCGACGAATCGGCTGTATCTGAGGTCGCCCAATCGCTGACGATGCTTCGTTGGTCAGGGGACCACAAAGGCCTGACGGACGCAGTTCATAGGATTGTCCATGAAGGGCCTGCTGAATCCGCCCGCTCCGCTAGCGAAGCCGTAAAGCTGGAACAATCGACCAGGACAACCCTGCGCTCAAACATGGCGTTGCTGACGGCAGCCGCCGACGTCCTCACGGCTCAGACCGCGGACTCTGCGGCCCGATGGTGCATTGAACATCTTTCGGACTTGACAGCCTTCCAAGACATGTATTCGCCAAGATTTTATGCCCCTACCGAGCTCCTCGGACTTCTTGCCTCACTGGTCCCAGCCCTAAGTGAGGCTGGCCTCAAAGAGCTCGTGAAATGGCTTGAGGCATTGCCGGAGCAGCCCGATCATTTCGTTGCCCAGACTTATGGCGTGGTCTTCAGGGCTGTGACCGACCGGATTCGCGGGACAGCAGACATTGAAAAGCTCGTTACCAGGCCGGCGGGTGACCACGCAGCCCTAACTCAGGTGATCGCAAAGCTTCGCGCTCAAGATGATCCTAATTACCGCTTGAGCCTGCTGAAGGCCATCGAGAAAGGAGATCAGGCAGCCCTCCACAGTTTCGGCGACGTCGGGTCACTAACCGAGCCCGCCGTGCGGGGCATGCTGGATACTCTAGCCAAGGAGGTTAACGACATTACTGCTATGGCAGGGGCCTTGGCATATGGCGGGAGCGCAGAATCCGTTCGCACGCTCGTTCTACTCAACCTCTGGCATCCCACGTATGCCCAGTGGGAACCATTTTTGAAGTTCCTCGAAGAGCCTCGGACATCCAAAGACGATCTCGTAGGCTGCCTATCCGTGCTAGGGCGTGCACCACTTGAGATCACCGCGGACAGGGAAAGGCTGGCAGCGTCCCTTCGCCGCCTTATGTCGGAAAAAGGCGGGGAAGGCGAATGGCTCTTTGGAGAGTGGGCAGATGTCCGGGGTTTAGCCGCGGAAGCCCTGTTTGCGGTCACTCCAGATTCTGTGACTGAAGGAGACATATGGGTCCTGATGCGTGGAAACTCCGGACAGCGGCACTCCGCTGCGCGCATCATCGCGCAGCGAGGAAAGCCCGAGGAATTTGGACTGCTGGTAGCGCTGTCTGCATCGGACGATACGAGCGTCAGGGCTATCGTGGCGAACAGACTTGCCGGCTGGGTATCGCGTGGTATCGCCGGTACTCGGGCTTCTGCGCTGTTGGGCACCATGCTCGATAGCCGAGGGACCGAGTTGCCTAGAGCGGTCGTCGCGCACGTTCAGGGCGTCCCCGGGGACGAAGGCATGAACCAGATTATCGATCGCTACAAGGACCACGTCTCGGCTGCGGTGCGGAACGCAATTCGCACTATTCAGGAGCGAACCGAACTGAAAATGATTTAGCCGCCATCAGTCCCAGCCAGAACTCGAGTGGCTTCGAGGCTCGCACACGTCCCCTTCGGATGCCCAGACATCTTGCCGTCAGCATACCAAGCCAACTTCCTTCCGTATGCTGTCCATGTACGGGAAATGCCCGTTCATTTCGGAGGGACTTTTCGTGCCATCTCGTGCTTGTGGATATTGCGGGGTCCACGCATATTTTGTTCCGGTTGGTAGGACCCATGTTGCGTACGAGGACGACGGAGGGATTCCCGAGTACGTACAGGCAATGTTTCGATGTGCAGCGTGCGAACTTGTCAGCCTTGGCACGACCGACCTCTCCCCAGGCATGCCGGGCTTCAGGGACGAAATCCCCCAGGGCGGAGAAAAGCGGTTCTGGGATAAGGTTGGAGTCGATACGTGGTTGCCCGGCAACACCGGGCCCACCATTCAGAATCTTCCGCCGGCCGTAGCAGCTGCTTCTGCGGATGCGTACAAGAGCTTCAAATCCGGTATCGACTCGGCGGCCGTGCTCATGGCCAGGGCCACAATCGAAGCAACTGCCAAGCATCACGGGATCGTCAATGGAACTCTCATGGCGAAGGTCCGGGCGATGCTCGATCAGGGTTTGATTCTTGAATCTACGAAACGAGCGGCCGATGCGATCCGGTCGCTCGGAAACGACATGGCTCATGGTGATCTTCAGGTTGCCCTTGGACACGACGTCGCCCGGGACGTGGTCGAGCTGATGCAGTTGGTCCTTCGAGAAGTGTTTGAGCTTCCGTATTTGGCCCAGAACCTGCAGGATAGGGCCGATGAGCGGAGCCAGGCCGCCACTCATGCCACTCCCGTCGCTAGTGCCGTGCCAGCGTTCAATCCTGCAACGCCCTAGGGTCACGGTTCTAGACGGGAGATCCGTCGTCACGTTGTCAGCGCTGCCTGATCGCTCGCCATTGTATGGAGCCGTTGGAGCGGGCTGCCCATGCCCTGCTTCGCGCGGCGCAACACCGGGGAGGTGTGGTGCTTCGTAGACTGGACGGAGCTGGGCTGTGTCACGCCCTTCTGTATGCGCGCCGGCGGGCGGTGTTGGCGCCGCCGGCGTCCTAGATCGGCCGGCCGCCGGAGACGACCGCCCCCTCATCGTGGGGGCCGGCTCGGCGGGTACCGGCCAGGGAACGCTCTATTTCCCGCCGGTCGGCTTCCTCCGCGGTGATCCCGCATAGGTGGATGCACATTATGTCGAGATTCAGGTTTGCCTCTGCCCGGTACGCCCTGCCAACCCGCACGGCGGATCCACATGTGCACACGCCGTGCGGGTTGGAACTCTCAGGCTGGATAGTGCTACAGATCGAGCTCGGCCTCGGACAGACTTATCGGCTTCTCGCGCATAGCGAAATGCCCAATCCAATCATCCAAAAGCCGGTCATAGTAGGCCCTACTTCTCTTTCTCGCCAATTCCTGACACCTCCGCCTTCCCGCTTCACTGCGAGGGGCCAACATGCCGGCCCCTCTACCAAGCGGACGAGACCTACAGGCCGCACTGGCCCAGATACACATAGGCCGCTGTCGAGGGTGCTGGCTTAGAAAAGTGTCATGCGAAAGCTTACCTGGCCAGTCTCAGTCTGGGGTCCCGGAGATGTTAGAGGACGGAATTCCGGTAAGCACCTCCGGATTCAAACATCAGAAAGTAAACATCTTTCCTTGGACCAAATCCACCCTTCGTGAGCGCCGCTTATCGATTCGCCTTCGGGTCTGATGGAGCTGAACGGAAGCCCCACTCAACCCTTCAGATCGAAGTCCAGGTCTAGGCAGTCCTCATTCACTATTTCTCGCCAGGCGGACGTCACTGGTGCCCCCTGAAGCGTTCGTGCGATCGGCATCCGGTCTACCTCGATCAGCTGTGCCAGGTCCAGCCCGGTGAGCGTGGCGATGTCGCGAATCGGCACCTGGAAGGTGCGGAAAGGGCCTAGCGGGGGAGCATCATCGGTGGCCCGTCGGCCCACATCGGGCAGGTCCTCGATCAGCGGTGTTTGGTCGACGACGTAGCCGGTCGAGGCGAGTTCGCCGTCGACAAGGAACGCAGCCACCTTGAAGTACCGCAAGGGAATGTCGGTGCCACGGTAGGACGGATTGTCCTCGGCGAAGATCGGCCCGGTGAACACGATCAGGCGTCGGCCGTTGTCGGCGGCATTGTCGAGCAGGTACGTCTCCAGGCCGAGCCAAAGCTCGCGGCTCTGGTTGAACTTCGCTGCCTGCGGGGCTGCGTTCGTGTAGTGGTAGGTGTCCTCATTCGCTTGTACGGCCTGGGCTTCATCATCGCCCCAGACGGCTGAGGCCCGGCGGGCGAGGTGCCCACGGTCGATGTCATTGTTGACGTAAAGCTTTGCTCCGGTCTGCCCCTCGTCCGGGAGCCGTGGATCGAGCCGCCACGAGGCGTCAAAGTCTTCGAGGAGCATCAGCTTGGCGCCGTCGATGCCAAGCGCTGTGACGGCCGCCAGCCGCTTGTCACCACGCAGCAGGACCGAGAAGTTGGTGTAAGGCAGCAGGGTCGTCTCTGCACCGTTCAGGGCCGGTATCGGCACGCCGAGACCTAAGAACTGGTCGTCAAAACCTTTGCGGTCAGAGTAGTCGGCGGCGGGTAGCGGTTCAGGCAAGAGTGCTTCCATGGCCGGAATCTACCACCGGGCGATGACTAGCGGGTGAACTACAAGGTCACAAACTAGCGGCCTTTGCAAGGGCTGCCGCATCGGACCTTTCAAGACATGCCCTGGACCATGCCAGAATTGTTGCGAAGACAGTGATGAAAGGCTACGTAAGTGCCCCTAACTATGCTCCTCGTCGACATCGATGGTGTCTTGATTCCCTACCGTCACCCGACCGTGGTTCCAGCCGAGGATGAGTTTGTTCACCAGGTGGCTATCCCACCCCGCGAGCACCAAGGGGTTGCTATTCGCCCCGCGGTTATAGAGGCTGTGAACCGTTGGGCTGCATCTGGCGCCGACGTCCAGTGGCTGACTTCCTGGGGATGGCGCACGAAGTGGTTGGACCAGGTCGGGTTGCCTAGGATACCGGTCTTCTATGATCCCGATCCTGGCGAGGTCTACTTCTGGGGTCACAGTCAGCGATCTTGGAAGAAGCCGACCGTGGAGGATTTTCTCCGTGCACAGAAAGAACCGTTACGGCTGGCCTGGATCGATGACGACGCCTTCCACTACAGGGCTGACCGCGTCCAAGGTGAACTGACCGAGGCTCATTCATTCTTGTCTGAGCTGCTCTTGGTGGAGCCGGACAGTGTCATCAGATTAACGGACGCCGAGATACTTCGCGTCGATGAGTTCCTGGGGATACCTTCTCGTTAGCCGGAGAACCGGTCCTCCACCACGCCTCGGCAGGCTGGACGACTCCCTTGGCGAGGTCCTCCCGCATGACGTCGATGGGTGAATCATCTCCGAGCCAGGCGTTCGAGCCGGTGAACCACAGCCGGGCAACGTGGTCTCCTTTAGCGTGGGAGATGGTTCGCCGTACGAGGTGGGCCAGGCGAAGTCGCTGGGTTGCTTCAGGCCCTCGTTCTGGTTCTTCTGCCACTCGTAGCTGATGCCGCGGGTTCCGATTCCCGCCAGACCACCGACGAGGGTGCACCGATGCTGGCGTTTAGGCGACGGACTATCTCGCGGATGCCTATTGGTGGGTCGAGAGGAATCATGGCTTCTGCCTCCACAGTGGCTTGTTGGCGAGGTCGAGCACCCATTCTGTGGTCGGCTTGGTTTGCTGGGAGTCGGTCAAAATACGTAGGCGCGAGTCCAAGATCGTCACCCGCCCGTGATCCCTTGATGCTTAACGTCATATTTACCAGCATGTTTGCCTCCCCGGATACCCCAGGGTTGATTCACTTTTGTGGGGAATTGGTCGTCCTTCATCGCGTGGTCACGCTCATTGTTTCTATACGCAAAGGTGAGGACCCGGGCCAAACCAGTACGGCGTTGCCTTCGATGGACAGCTCGTTCGCCAGCACGTCGATTCGGGTAATCGAACCATCCTCAAGCTTTAGCTCGGAAATGAGTCGCCTGTGCCAGTGGCCCGAGAAGACGTTAGGAGGTTTGAGCTCGTGGATAACCCGATCGAGGAGGAGCCTGGTTCTATTTGCCATGGCAACAACGTCGGACGGAAGGTTCAGGTCGCTCTTCATCGAGATAGATAGAGGAACATCATGGGTGATCAGCACGTCCACTGGACCGCCCGCTACCAGCTTGTCGGCTTCCTGCTGGGTGGGAGCTTCATCAGGCCACCAGTCCCGTCCTGCCGACCGGTGCTTTTGATCTATGCTGTAGGCGCCGCCGAGGCCCCCAACGATGAGGCCTTCAACGACAGTCCGACCCCCACGCGGAAGTATCCGAATGTTGGTGTGAAATGTGGATGTTCCATTCTTATCCACCGGAAGCTTCTCGATCGTCTCCCAGTTGTCATGGTTTCCTGGGCTGATTACCAACCTCATGTTGCGTTCGAGTAGGACCTGATTGACCTTCTTCTCAAGGCGACCTCTTTGGGGTCCAGGAAAGTCAAGTCCGAAATCCCCAACGCTAATGAGCGTTCTAACGCCTGCTTTTGCTGCTGCATCGATGCAACCGAGAGTCCAGCCTAAGTGGGCATGGGTGTCCCCGATCACTCCTATGGGGTTTTGAGTCTCGGACATGATCTCAGCCTAAGCTCTGTGGGGATAAGACATGGCGTGCAGGACGACTGCTCCCCGATTGTCAGCGGCCATGAAAAACTGCCCGTAGGCGGCCACGGAACTGCCCACTGATGGCCAGTAAAACTGCCCGCCGGTGGCCATGGGATCTGCCCACTTCTTTACTGGATCGACCGCGCTTGC